>CAYPHB010000234.1:0-1504 GCA_964410445.1 uncultured Oscillospiraceae bacterium | reverse complement strand
TTTGACGTGATGATCAAATTATACTCCCTGTTTCACGGAATTAGATAAAGAGCCAGTGAGATAAATGGAGTGATATACTAATAGGACTTGGCTGTTGAGCGCTTTCTTTGACGTGTTAGTGAGGAATTAAAATGACAAAGCAAACAATTGCAGAACCGGTAAGTTTTGACTACATTATATTCGGTTTTGGCAAAGCGGGGAAAACGCTCGCTTCCTTCTATGCTAATAAGGGTAAAACCGTTGCCGTTATTGAAAAATCCGCTGAAATGTATGGCGGCACCTGTATTAATGTAGCTTGTATTCCATCTAAGTCGCTTGTTAAGAGCTCCAGGCAAAGCAAAGAGCTGCAGTTGCCTGATTTCGCCGCGAAAGCCGCTTTTTACCGCCAGGCGATTGAAGTAAAATCGAACCTTACCGCCATGCTGCGCGGCAAGAATTACAACAAACTGGCTCAGCATCCCAAGATCAAAGTGTACACAGGTAAAGGCTCATTTATCTCCGAAAAAGAAATTGAAGTAGAGACCGAAACTGAGATTCTAAAGCTTCAGGCTGACCAGATCATCATCAATACAGGCTCATTGCCGTTTTTCCCGGAAATTGAGGGTTTAGTCGGGAATCCACGCGTCTACACCAGCGAATCGCTGATGGATCTGGCCAGACTGCCAGAGCGCTTGCTGATAATCGGTGGCGGCAGAATCAGTCTGGAATTTGCTTCAATCTACTCCAGCTTCGGTTCCCAGGTCACGGTTCTAAACCGCGGTCCGCGTTTGTTAAAGCAGGAGGATGAAGATATTGCCAAAGAAATTACCTCGATTCTCCAACAAGCCGGGATACATTTTGAATTCAACGCTGACGCGGAATCCGTCAGTTATGACCTTGACCAGGCAGTTGTAACTTTCAGGGATGCGCGTGGCGACAGACGTCAAATCCGTGTTGACGCTGTACTTGTAGCCACAGGCAGAACAGCAAATATCAAAGAGCTTAATCTTTCTGCAGCAGGAGTAGAAATCAGCGAGACTGGCGCAATAAAGGTAGATTCACAGCTGCGGACAACAGCCGCGGAGGTTTGGGCTGTTGGCGATGTCGCGGACAGCCCGCAATTTACCTATATCTCACTGGACGACTACCGGATTGTGAAATCACAGTTCCCGGGCGAGCTTCCGGGCCGAACCACCGAAAACCGCGGTTACGAGCCGGCATGTTTGTTTATTGACCCGGCTTATGCGCGGGTCGGCTTAAATGAAGAAGAAGCGCTCGAGCAGGGATATGAAATAAAAGTCAAAAAGCTGCCGGTTGCCGCTATCCCCAAAGCTCAGCTGCTCCAGCAGCCGCAGGGTTTGCTGAAGGCAATTATTGACGCCAAAACTCTACGCATTCTGGGGGCAATGCTGTTTTGCGTCGAGTCCTATGAGTTGATCAATCTGGTCAAACTGGCGATGGATGCGGATTTGCCTTACCCAATGCTACGCGACCGGATATACACTCATCCCACTATGTCTGAAGC
>CAYPHB010000233.1:0-1505 GCA_964410445.1 uncultured Oscillospiraceae bacterium | reverse complement strand
GCGGGCATGACATATTCATTATCACCGATGTGATGAACCATTCCTGCACCTACTGTATGTTTGGCGAACCCAACCGTATGAGCCCTGACGACCATTACCAGGATCTCAAGCGCGTTATTTACGCGATCAGCGGCAAAGCCAGGCGAATCAATGTTGTTATGCCTTTTCTGTATGAAAGCCGCCAGCACAAACGCAATTCCCGCGAATCGCTGGACTGTGCCGCCATGCTGGAAGAACTCGCGGACCTCGGTGTCGCCAACATCCTGACCTTTGACGCCCACGATGACCGTGTAGCCAATGCCGTGCCGATTGGCGGGTTTGAAAACATCGGCGCGGTCTATCAAATTATCAAGGCCATGTTCCGGACGATCGAAAACCTTGATATCAGCGGTGATAAACTGATGATCGTCAGCCCGGATGAAGGCGGGATCCCGCGGGCGATGTACTATGCTTCCATGCTGGGGCTGCCGCTGGGAACCTTTTATAAACGCCGCGACTACACCCAGGTGATTGAAGGCCGCAACCCGATCATCGCGCATGAATTCCTCGGTGAATCTGTTGAAGGACTTGACATCCTTATTGTTGATGATATGATTTCTTCCGGCGAATCGATGATCGATATCGCACGTGAACTCAAGAGCCGCAAGGCTAACCGTATCTTCTGCGCAGTTACTTTTGGCTTGTTCACAGACGGTATTGACTCTTTTCAGGAAGCTTATGAACAAGGTATAATACATAAGGTTTTCGCGACCAACCTGACTTATCGCCGGCCTGAACTGCTGGCAGCAGAATGGTTTGTCGATGTAAATATGGCGAAATTTGTGGCGCTGCTGATCGATGCGATCAACCATGACGCTTCGTTGTCCACCTTGGTTGACCCAACGGTTAAAATCCGCAATCTGCTCAAAAACCGTGGCCGCCTGGACAACAGCTCAAACAAATAAAGCAGACAAACAAACCACCACAGCCCCTACCCGTCCTGTCCAGTGCAGAGAATCCAGAAGAAACACAAGAGAGGTAAGTTGAAATGGGAGAATTGCTACGGGAAGTATTTAGTGGTGTCCTTTATTTCGGAACAATCGATGGAATAAAGACACTCGTTATGTTTTTGATCGCAGGTATACTGATTTACCTTGCTATCGCCAAGGACTATGAGCCGGCACTGCTTTTGCCAATCGGCTTTGGCGCCATCCTGGCGAACCTGCCGCCGGCCGCTGAAGGGGTCGCTGCCGTTATCGGTACCGAACTTTCACCAGGCTTTCTAAAAGTCCTGTACAGTGCCGGCATAGCCAATGAACTCTTCCCAATTTTGATCTTTATCGCCATCGGCGCGATGATTGACTTTACACCCCTGCTGAAAAATCCAGTAATGATTTTCTTCGGCGCTGCCGCCCAGTTTGGTATTTTCGCCACGTTCCTGATTACTCTGGCACTGCTGCCGCTCATGGGGATTACCGGAGCCGACGCCATGCACCTGGCTTCCGCCATCGGTATTATCGGCGCAG
>CAYPHB010000232.1:0-1535 GCA_964410445.1 uncultured Oscillospiraceae bacterium | reverse complement strand
TCGGAAAGAAGGATTCATTATGCAATGGTGGCCAATCTTCGCAATCGTCGTTTCCCTCGTCGCCTTTGGCGTCGCCGCTTATTTTTATAAGTGGGTGAACAGCCTGGAGACGGCCGAAGGCAACATCGCCAGTATCGGAATACTAATCCGTGACGGCGCCAACACCTTTCTGCGCACTGAATACAAAGTACTTACGCGCTTTGTTGCTGTGGTGGCAGTGCTCCTCTTCCTTTTCTACCCGAAGCCAATCTGGCAGGGCTTTTCCCTGGAAAACCTTTATATGGCCCTGGCTTATATCCTGGGCTCCGTGCTTTCAGGCCTGGCCGGTAAAGTTGGCATGAGCATTGCGACTATCGCCAATGTCAAATCTGCTTCTGCTGCAAAAAAGGGCTTGGCACCAGCGTTCATGGCGGCTTTCCGCGGTGGTGCTGTTATGGGTATGGCCGTTGTCGGCACCAGCCTGGCAGGTGCCAGCATTCTCTACATTCTTACGCAGCATGAAACAATCGTTTTAGCCTTCAGCTTCGGCGCCAGTTCCCTGGCTCTGTTTGCCAAAGCAGGCGGCGGTATCTTCACCAAAACGGCTGATATCAGTGCTGACCTGACAGGTAAAGTTGAACTGGGCATTCCGGAAGATGACCCGCGCAATCCTGCTGTTATCGCTGATAACGTTGGTGACAATGTTGGTGACGTGGCCGGCATGGGCGCTGACCTCTTCGACTCCAATATCGCGGCCATTGCGGCCGCAATCATACTCGCGGCGCCGCTTGGCCAGGTTGACATCGTGTTCGCTTTCGGTGGACTCGGTTTACTGGCTTCAATAATCGGCGTGCTGCTGGCACGTGTCGGCGCACACGGCAACCCGGGGCGCGCGCTCAATACCGGCACATACGTGACCAATATAATTTTTGCGGTTTTAACTCTTGCCGCTACCTTAATCTTTAAATTTGAATTACGTTATTGGCTTGCCGCATTTGTTGGTATGCTTGCAGGCGTGATTATCGGCTTCACTTCCGAAATCTTTACGTCTGATGAAGGTAAACCAGTTCAACTGGTTGCCAAAGCTTCAGCCACCGGCCCGGCGTTTACGATTATCAGCGGTTTCTCCTATGGTCTGCTGAGCGTTTTCCCGCCGCTGGTAGGTATTGGCGGTGCTGCCTTAGCTGCTTACAAAATCTGCGAACCGCTTGGGGGACAAGCACCTCTGCTTGGTATAGCGCTGTCGGCTATCGGAATGCTCTCGGTTGTAGGTATGATCATTTCCAATGACGCATACGGACCTATCGTCGATAATGCCCGCGGTTTAGCGGAAATGGGCAAACTGGGCGATGATATTGTTGAAATTACCGACACGCTCGACTCTGCCGGCAATACCGCCAAAGCCATAACCAAAGGTTTTGCTATCGGCGCTGCTGGTCTCACAGTTATTGCGCTCCTCGCTGCTTATCAGGAAATCCTGTTGGCTGCAGGCGTAGAACTGGTATTTGATATTATGAACCCGCTGATTTTCTTCGGCTTACTGGTTGGAGCAGCTA
>CAYPHB010000231.1:0-1556 GCA_964410445.1 uncultured Oscillospiraceae bacterium | reverse complement strand
CTATCCTGGCTGAACGCCAGGTGCCGGAACTGGCAGGGAACTGGGCAGTAACACCTAATACCCGCCGCGGTCTGGCCCATGTTTCCGACCGTTATTTTGACCATCCTTCCGGCAAACTGGACCTCATTGGCTTTACCGGCACCAAGGGAAAAACCACCGCGACCTACATGGCCCGGGCAACCCTTTTGGCCGCCGGCCGTTGCCCCGGACTAATCGGCACCATTGCCAATATTTTGGGCGACCGCATAATTTATGCTTCACGCACTACACCGGAATCGTTCGATTTGCAGGCTCTACTAGATGAAATGGTGGAAAACAATGTAGACAGCTGCGTCATGGAAGTATCCTCGCAAGGCCTGATGCTTGACCGGGTTTACGGCTGTTCCTACAAGATCGGCGTATTCACCAATCTCTATACGGATCACATCGGGCCGCACGAACATGCCAACATGGAAGACTATCTGCAAGCCAAGCTGCTGTTGTTTTCACGCTGCGAACAATCCGTAATCAACCGCGACCTGGAAATTTTCGATCGCGTCAGGGCTGCTGCTACCGGTCCCGTTACAACCTACGGGCTGGACGCTTCCAGTGATGTTCGGGCATTCGATTTAGAAAAGATCAGTGAAGCGGACCGCATCGGTACCCGCTTCCGTTTGGCAAGCCCTTTCTACCAAGGCACAGTTTTTGTCGGCATGCCGGGTTTATTCAATGTCTATAACGCCCTGGCTGCCATTGCCTGCGCCGGTTTAATGGGGCTGCCTTTTGCAGCCGTTAAGCAGGGATTGGCTGACATCACAGTACCGGGCAGGGTGCAACCGATCCCAACCGGCAGCGATTTCCAAGTGATAGTCGATTATGCCCACAATGCCGCCAGCTTAGAAAGCCTGCTGACCACCCTGCGTGAATATGTTAAAGGGCGTCTGATCGTCCTGTTTGGTAACGGTGGCGACCGCTCCCGCTCCCGTCGTTTCGAGATGGGTGAAACCGCCGGGCGTCTGGCCGATTTAAGCATTATAACTTCGGACAACCCGCGCACAGAAGATCCCCTGAAAATAATCGAAGACATAATAACCGGCATTACCCCGACCGGCGGCCTGTATAAGGTTGTACCCGATCGGCGGGAAGCGATTGAAGCCGCGATCAACCTGGCCGGCCCCGGTGACCTGATTGTAATCGCCGGCAAAGGCCACGAGAATTATCAGATTTTTGCCGACAGAACCATCCATTTTGATGATGCCGAAACCGCCGCGGAATTGCTGGCAGCACGCGGATCGGGGGACTGAGTCATGGCTGTTTTGAACTTAAAAACCATCACAGACCAGCTGGCCCGTAAAGGGTTGCTGCTTGAAAACTCCACAGCCGGCAAAGTCGCGGCTGGCGGAGCAGAAAGCTCCGCGACTGCGACAACTGCAGAGCTAACTTTCAGCGGAGTTTCAACGGACACCCGCACAATCCAGCCGGGCGAATTGTTTGTGGCTTTGCAGGGCGAGAATTTCGACGGGCACAACTTTATTGCTGCAGCGCTGGAACGCGGTGCAGCGGGTGTTATCTGCCGT
>CAYPHB010000230.1:0-1601 GCA_964410445.1 uncultured Oscillospiraceae bacterium | reverse complement strand
TGAACAGCTGGCAGGTTTGTTGCATCTGGATAGTGTCGATTACACGAACGGCAACGCCGAAATAGGCATAGCCATTACCAATACGGAATCGCGGGGTCAGGGTTTCGCGTCGGAAGCCATTAGCCTGATGTTGGATTACGCTTTTGGCGAGCTACGCCTCGAACGGATTACCGCCCGCATTATCGATGGCAACGAGCCCTCACTCAAGCTGTTTCGGGGACTGGGTTTTACTCATGAGGGCAGGCTGCGCCACTTTGTCAGAAGAGGTAACAGCTGGCATGACATGCATGTTTTCAGCATTTTGAGCTCCGAATGGGCTGAACGGAAATAATTAAACCGGCTTTTTTCCGGGCATTCTGCGGGCCAGCACTTCCGGAGCGGCAACAGAATAGCCATAAAACCCCTGCTTCTTCCCTATAGAAAAATACTCACCGTGCACATAAGTAATCAGCCTGGCACGTTCAATATTCAGCCTGCCACCAGCATCCATCAGGCTGGCATCGGCAGTGACTGCCACAATTTCGCCCTGAAATACGTCATGTGAATCATAATGCTGTACTGCTACTACCTTGCATCCAATTGAAAGCGGACTTTGCGCAACAGCCGGCGCGTGGGCGAGGCCTTCCATCGGCACTGCCTGCAGTTTGCAGTGCTCGAATTTGTCATAATCACGTCCTGAGCGGACACCGCAAAAATCTGTTGCTTCGAGCAATGGTTCATTAACAACATTGACTACAAACTCACCGGATTCAGCTACCATCTGATGCGAAAAACGGCCGGGGCGGATCGAAATCGAAATCATCGGCGGATCAGAGCAGATCGTGCCGGCCCAGGCGAGCGTGATCAGGTTGGGTTTACTATCAGCCGCTATTCCTTTACACGATACTAGTACAACAGGAACGGGAGTCAAAAGTGTTGCCGGCTTCAGCGAAATCTTTTCCAACGGCTTTTGTTTGTCTTCTTTTGTCATTTGTTTGTCTTCTTTTGTCACCGGACTTTTCCTGACAGCAGGCTTCGGGCTGCTTTTAGCTGCTTGCCGCTTACCTGCTTTTTGCTGTTTTCTTTGGTTTGCCATTTTTGCTTCCTTTCCCGTTTAGATGCTACCAAATAATTCATGATGCAATAGAAACTCTTTATTCTTCACACCACCGGAAAAACCGGTTAACCGGCCGTCATGCCCGATAACGCGGTGGCAGGGTACGACGATTGCCACAGGGTTGGCACCGCAGGCACCGCCGACCGCCCGGCTTAGTGTATGGGCACGCTTGCGGTCGCCATAAGTCAGCTTCATAGCTATATCAAGGTAAGTTTCGGTGGTGCCGTAGGGAATAGTCTGCAACGCAGCCCAGACAGCCTGCTGAAAGGCACTGCCCTGATCCAGGTTTACTGTGAGATCAAATTCCTGACGCAAGCCGCTGAAGTATTCATCCAGCTCTTTAACAGCCTTACCGACCATCACCGGCAAATTGTCGTTCCTGATCAGTTTCAAACAGGTATCTGCCACCAGAAGCTTATCGTCTTCATCTAGCAAGCCCCACATCCTGAAGACATCTTCAATATAACTATCAGTTACAGACTCGCCGAATATCTGAAAATCAACC
>CAYPHB010000229.1:0-1611 GCA_964410445.1 uncultured Oscillospiraceae bacterium | reverse complement strand
AACCTCAGCCTTCCAAGCTGATCGCGTGGGTTCGATTCCCATCACCCGCTCCAAAACTGCAAACGGCGGCAACATCCAATGAGCCGCCGCACACGGGTCTATAGCTCAGTTGGATAGAGCAACAGCCTTCTAAGCTGTGGGTCGCAGGTTCGAGTCCTGCTAGGCTCGCCAAAACAAAAGACTACGAAACAATTTTGATTTCGCAGTCTTTTTTTGTTGCCTGGGAATAAGTTTTTCACGGACTTTCTGCTTAAATTGCTCTAATCAGTCCGCCCGATTTGCCGATAGTACTTGATCCTTGGGGTAGAACGTCCAGTTCTCTGCCTTCCAGATATCGTCTTTTATGCTGGCCCAGGCGGAAGGCAAGAAAGTAGTGCCGTTGTTTTTGTCAGTCTGCCAGACTCGTGACAGGGTGATAAACTGTTCGTGACTGTACTTTTCTTCATTGGTAACCGCCTTTCCGGTGAAGGGATTCACCGGATTTTCGATCAGACCAGCCAGAGCCAGAGTAGGTACATCAGCATTCGTCATAAAGTCATTGGCCGTGCTGAACTTCTTGGCGTTGAAGTCTTTGACCATCAGCAGAGGATAGTAAGATTCCATGTCGATGGTACCTTTGCCGGGATAAGGGAGAATCATTTCTTTGACCTGCTGCAGATCCCGGCCGTGATCCGAGGCAATAATAATGCGCGTATTATCATAGACCCCCGCTTGGCGGAGATCGTCAAACCACTGTCCCAACTGGAGCATCATGATCATGTTTACATGGTAGTGAGCCATTTGTTCGAAATTTTCTGTCTTTAATTCGCGTCCGCTTGTCTCGTCTTGAAAGCGCTGCGCGTTCGCGGTATCGTAATTTTTATTGTCTACATTCGGGGCCGGCTTGTATTCAGGCGCTTGTAATAACGTCTGCTCATGCGTGGTTTCGTTTGCTAAAAAGAGAAAGGTATTCTGCTCCTTCTCCGTGACCTTGGTCATCGTCGGTAAATTCAAGAGAACATTATAGGAATCCATAAAGGCTTTGCTGATGCCCTGAGCTTTGGACATGGACCAATGCGTCTGATTGGTAAAGTCGAATTCTACTTGTCCAGTTGGCAGTTGACGGTAGTTGCCCTGGTCATAGAGCTGCGGCTGGAAATTTTGAGGCATGGTTTTCATCAAGCTGAAAAGAAAGAAATTGCGGTGGTTTTTGGACAGGCTTTTTGCATTCCCGTTCTCCTGATTGAACCGGCCTTTAGTGATATACGTTTTGATTTCCGGATAGTCCTGATATATTTTCAGATCCGGATACCATTGATAGTTGGCATAAGGCGGATCGCAGACAGTCACATCAAAACCATTCTCGTCGAAAAGAACCGGCATCAGTTTCAGAGCCTCATTATGCTTATCCACCAATTTTTCGCTGCTGCGTTTATTCATCTCTACCGGGGTATATTCATAGCCACCCAAAAGAGGCGGCACGCCGAAGTTAGTTGAGTTACCGAAGGAGACCGTATTGGGATAATAGGTAAAGCCGGCGATCTGCTTGGCGAGCCTAGGCTTTTCGTTCAAGATATAAGGCAGCATGGAACCCAAAGCGCGGTCAAACATCAGGACAACGACATTTTTGCC
>CAYPHB010000228.1:0-1627 GCA_964410445.1 uncultured Oscillospiraceae bacterium | reverse complement strand
ACACCCTCGACAAAGTAGTGGGACTTGAGCTTGGCGCTGACGATTATGTCCAAAAGCCCTTTGAACCCAAAGAGCTTATTGCCCGCACCAAGGCTGTACTGCGCCGTTTTGAGACTCCTGGTGACAATGGTCAGAGCAGGGACAAAGATGTCGAAATTGACCGGGTTGAATTCCCCGGCCTGATGGTCGACAAATCACGCTACACCGTAATGGTCAATAACGAGGAAGTCGATATGCCGCCCAAGGAGCTGGAACTATTGTTCTTCCTGGCCACACATCCGAATCGAGTGTTCACCCGCGAACAGCTTTTGGAAAATGTCTGGGGCTACGATTTTTATGGCGAATCGCGAACTGTTGACGTTCATGTTAAGCGTATCCGGGAAAAAATCGAAGCCGCAACCGACAACAACTCTTACCAAATCAAGACTGTTTGGGGTGTAGGTTATAAATTCGAACCAATGGAGCCGTAAAAAATGAACCGTGCCGAACAGGTTGAGCATGTGCTCAAAAACCTGCATCGTCATTATCCTGACGCTACCTGTACACTAGATTTCGCTGCCCCGTACCAGCTGCTGGTCGCTGCCATACTTTCAGCGCAATGCACTGATGCCCGGGTAAATATCATCACAAAACAGCTTTTCGGGAAATATCCGGACCTGAAATCGCTGGCTGAAGCGCCGGTCAGCGCAATCGAGGACGATATCCGTTCCTGCGGCCTGTTTCGCAACAAAGCACGCAGTATTTCCGCGTCCGCGCGGCTGCTGGTCGAGGAGCACAATGGTCAATTACCTACCGATCGTGACCAACTGCTCGCTCTGCCCGGGGTAGGCCGCAAGATTGCCAACCTGATACTGGGCGACTGCCACGGGATTCCCGCGATTGTAGTTGATACCCACTGCCTGCGCATTTCCAAATTAATTGGTTTTACAGAGCACACCAATCCACTCAAAGTTGAGCAGGATCTGGCTGCCATTTTGCCCGAATCCGAATGGATTTCCTACGGCCACCTCATGGTTGCCCACGGCAGGGAAATCTGCATCGCCCGGCGTCCTGAATGCAACATTTGCCCGATTCTGCCCTGGTGCCATTTTGGTTCCAGTTCAGCAGATGAAGCGGCAACAGGTTCAGCTGGGGGCACATAGCAATGCCGACAGCGAATGGCGGCATCCAATCGCTGAGTGCGGCACCCGCCCAAACCGGTGGCGGGCTTTTTGACACACCGGTAACTGTGTTGCGTGGTGTCTCCGCCAAACGCAAAGCTCAACTCGCCAAGCTAAATATCCATACAGTATTTGACCTGATCAGCCATTTCCCGCGCGATTACGAAGACTGGACCAACTTGCATCCGCTCAAGGATTTGCATGAAGGTGAGGAAATGGCTTTTGAAGCGCGAGTCGCGCGCCAGCCCAGCCTCACCCGTAAAGGCCGACTCAGCATGCTGCGCACTATTTTGCGCGACGAAGAAAGTGCGATCAAGGCTATTTGGTTTAACCAGCCGTATTTAGCTGAACAGCTGGTTAAAGATGAAACCTATATTTTCCGGGGCAAGGTCCGCATCAAAGGCCTCGATGTAACTGTGCAAAATCCTTCCTTTGAGAAAAAATCGCCCGACAGTACAACCGTGCCG
>CAYPHB010000227.1:0-1648 GCA_964410445.1 uncultured Oscillospiraceae bacterium | reverse complement strand
CGTCTGACTACGGATCAGAAGGTTGTGGATTCGATCTCTGCCGGGCGCGCCATACTAAAACCCCGAAAGCTTTGTGCTGACGGGGTTTTTGCTTTTGATAAAAGGATGATACTGCTAAGCTGTGGCTAAAATTAGCTGACAATGAAGACTAGTATGGAAAACACATAAATTCCTGCGGCCGTATCAATAATTTGTTTATCATATGGTATCCTCTATGTAAGATATTATCGCTGCACGAGGAGTAATAACCAGACTATAGTGCTGCGTGCGTAATTTAAACAGTACGCAAAACCAGCGTCTCAGCGTAAAATTATAATAGCAGGAGTTTACTATGGATCTTACAGCCCTTGATTATCTTAGAGCTTTCGGTTTGACTACTTTTGCCGGACTTTCAACGGGTATAGGCGCTTTGGTTGTATTTCGCAAGAAGCCAATTAATCAGCACTTAATTTCTGGCTCTCTTGGTTTTTCTGCCGGTGTCATGATATATATTTCATTTGTTGAGATGTTGAGAGGATCATTCGATACACTCAACAGTATTTATGGTGAGCGCGGTGATCTTTTTACCGTATTGGCTTTTTTTGCCGGCATTCTTTTCAGCATGTTTATTGATATCTTAATTCCTGAAGCTGAAAACCCTCATGAAATGCGCGGCGTGGAGGAAGTAAGCTATGACCCTCATATTGAGGAACAGCCTGCAGCTTCCAGTGTCAGCGTTGTTGAGCGAAAATACGGCAATCACCAGCTGAAACGGGTTGGGCTTGTCTCCGCTATTGCTATTATGACGCATAATATTCCTGAAGGACTTGCCACCTTTGTCGGGGCTCTGGTTGACCCTACTTTGGGTATTAGTATTGCGCTCGCAGTAGCCATACATAATATTCCTGAAGGAATCGCGGTTGCTGTGCCGCTTTATGCAGGTACAGGCGATAAAACGCGTTCTTTTCTCGTAGCTTTGTTCTCTGGTTTGGCTGAGCCAATTGGTGCTCTGATCGGCTTTGTTATTTTTCGCCCATTCCTGAATGACAGCCTTATGGGAATAATTTTCGCCGCCGTTGCCGGCATTATGGTTTATATCTCGCTGGATGAACTGCTGCCTTCGGCTGAAAAGCAAGGCGATCATCATATTGTAATTGGCGGCCTGATTGCAGGCATGGCAATTATGGCAATTTCGTTGCTGATTCTCTAACTTGTTTCATAGTTCGCAACAATACGTAACATTTATCTTCATGAGTTTAAAATAATGATATTATAGTGCCTAGCAAACAGAAAGGGCAGGCATGGAAGAAAATAGTAATCATAAAAATATTACTCATGAAACTGAAACAAGTGATAATTATGATTCTCTGATAAATATCAGTCATGAGATCCGGACTCCACTAAACGCGATAATTTGTTATGCTCACTTACTGCACCAAGAAGCGCAGACTGCTATTCAGTTGGATCACAGCAGCAAATTACTGCAAACAGCAAATCATTTGCAGGCTCTGATCAATAATTACTTAGACCTGGCAAAGCTGGAAGCCGGAGGTACAAAGCTTGAAAAGAGGAGCTTTAACCCGGCAAAGGTTGTTGAAAGAGTTTGTTCAATGCTGGCTGGTCTGGCAGCGGCAAAATCACTGGAACTCAGCCTGAACATTAAAGAACT
>CAYPHB010000226.1:0-1648 GCA_964410445.1 uncultured Oscillospiraceae bacterium | reverse complement strand
TTTTGAAAATGAGGATAGCCTTCAAAACCCAGTTCCATGGCAAAGCGGACGACAGTGGATTCACTGACGCCCGCTTCTTCACCAATTCTGGCCGCTGTAAGATATGCGGCTTTGTCATAATCTTTAAGGATGAAAGCAGCGATTGCCTTCTGGCCTTTACTCATTTTCGCAGAGGCCTGTTTTATATGGGTCATGAGGCTGACATTTGAACCTTCCATAGCGATCCTCCGTACTGCGGGGTAATCAGGAAGGCTTACGGCAAGCGTCAGACAGGCTGGTAAGCGTTATCTGCGCTGCCTACTGTGTCGTCAACCTGATGGCGCTGAGCGCGTCGCCAGATAAAGAATTTTTCTGCTACCTGCGGGAACATGGCGTAGGTCAGAACATCTTCTTCCTGTTCGATATATTCTGCTGCTTCCTGACGGATTTTGTCAAGCTCAGGCGGGAGGTCATCGGCAGGACGGTTGGTGATCTGCGGTTCATCACCCAGAACCTTTTTCAGGATTTCAGGGTCAATCGGAGCCGGTGTCTGACCGTATTCGCCTCTGATGAGCGCTTTTGATTCTTTGGGAACCATTTTGTAACGTTCACCGGTGACAATGTTCATGACAGCCTGGGTGCCGACGATCTGTGATGAAGGTGTGACCAGCGGCGGATACCCCATTTCCTTACGGACACGCGGAACTTCACGCAGCACATCTTCGAACTGATCCGACTTGCCGGCCTGTTTCAATTGGGAAACCAGGTTAGAAAGCATGCCGCCGGGCACCTGGTACTTAAGAGCATTGACATCAACGCCAAGTACTTTGGTGTCGATCAGGCCGCTTTCCAGCCAGCGCTCACGGATACCACGGAAATGCTCGGAAGCTTTGGTCAGGTCGTCCATATTTAAGCCGGTGTCATATTCCGTGCCTTGAAGAGTGGCAACCAGCGGTTCGGTCGGCGGCTGTGAAGTACCCATCGCCAGCGGGCTAAGGGCAGTATCTACGATATCGCAGCCGGCTTCAATTGCTTTCAGGTAGCTCATTGAACCAACACCGCTTGTGTAATGGGTGTGCAGCTCAATCGGTACTTTCAGCGCCGATTTCAGGGCCTTAACCAGGGTGTAGGCCTCGTAGGGCAGCAACAGACCGGCCATATCTTTGATGCAGACAGAGTCGGCGCCCATATCTTCCAGACGTTTGGCGTCTTCGACAAATTTCTGGGTTGAGTGGAACGGGCTGGTTGTGTAAGAAATGCAGCCCTGGGCGTGCGCACCTTCGCGGATAGTTGCTTTGAGCGCGACTTCTATGTTGCGGAAGTCATTCAGAGCGTCGAAGATGCGGATAATGTCAATGCCGTTGGCGACTGACTTGGACACAAAATAATCGACTACATCGTCGGCATAATGTTTGTAGCCCAACAGATTCTGCCCGCGGAGCAGCATTTGCAGCTTTGTTTTGGGACAATGCTTGCGGATAGTGCGCAGACGCTCCCAGGGATCCTCGTTGAGGAAACGGACGCTGGAATCAAAAGTAGCGCCGCCCCAGCATTCAAGAGCGTTATAGCCGACATTATCCAGATCTTCAAGAGCTGGAATCATGTCCTGGATTCCCATGCGGGTCGCGGCCAGAGACTGGTGGGCGTCACGCAGGATTGTTTCGGTAAT
>CAYPHB010000225.1:950-1660 GCA_964410445.1 uncultured Oscillospiraceae bacterium | reverse complement strand
ACATGAAAGCCATGGTGGCAACCGCCAGAAAGAATCGATATTAAATCGATATTAAGCAGAACAAAACGCTTCCCTTTAGCGTCAAACAGATTGTCAGGGGAGGTGCCATTATGGATAAACTGAAACTTCAATTGCTTGCAGTTTCATTAATTATTGCTCTGGTTTTGTCCGGCTGTTCCTTTAGCGGCAGCACAAATACAACTGCGGCAACTTCAGGCTCTTTGCCAACAAGCGCGCCAACAGGCAACTCTACGCCTGCTCCAAGTGCGCCAACAGCCAACTCAACGTCTGCTCCAAGCGGCAACTCACTTGCCGGAGCTATTGATCTGATGGCTAATTATCAGGGTAAAGGCTGGGGAACGGCTGAAATTGGTGAGCCAAACAGCGCAGCCATAAATGGCATGCGGCGATTTTCCGCGGCTTTGCTTGCAGAATCAGCAAAAAATAAAGGTAATGTCCTGGTTTCGCCTGTTTCAGTATTTTTAGCTTTGGCAATGACTCTGAATGGCGCTGACAACGAAACCAGAACCGCAATGCTGGCAACTTTAGCGGATCAAGGCATTACCGTTGAAATGCTTAACGAGCTGAGCCGCTTTCTGATTGTCAGCCTGGCTGAGACGAACAACCGCAAAGCTGTTGAGATTGCCAACTCAATTTGGCTACGCGAAGGTTTTCAAGCGAATCCTGATTTTCAGCAGGCTAATGCTGAC
>CAYPHB010000225.1:0-940 GCA_964410445.1 uncultured Oscillospiraceae bacterium | reverse complement strand
TTTTGCCGACCCGGCAGCCACTGATTTGATTAACAATTGGGTGGATATTAATACCCATGGTTTGATCAAGAAAATTATTGAAAAAATTAACCCGACTACGGTAATGCTGTTGATTAATACTCTGTACTTTAAATCTGACTGGCAATTGCCATTCCTGCATCAGGATACGCGTCCCGGCAGCTTTGAGACACCAGCGGGGCCGGTAGAAGCAAAATTTATGCATCAAACTGGCAAACTGCGTTATTTCAGCGGCAACATCAGCGCCAGTGGCGACAACACCGTAAAACCGAGCGAAAAAACCGGCAACAGCGGTAATTCTGATGAAATCGTTGGTATTGCGTTGCCCTACGTTGACGGCCAATTCACTTATTTCGCGCTCCTGACTGATCCGGCTGTGGCGCCGCGTACCTGGCTGCAGGCACGGGATCAAACTAAGCTCTTTAGCGAACTGGCAGATTTAATGGCGCAGAAGAGTAATTTTAGTGTGGCGCTGACTTTGCCTAAATACGAAGCCGGTTTTGATGACAGCCTGGTTGATGATTTGAGCGAACTTGGCATGGGTATTGTATTTGATGGCTCCCGGGCTGATTTTTCCCTCTTGCCTGCTTCACGTAGCAAGGGCTTGTTTATCAGCGAAGTCAAGCACAAGACTTTTATCCGGGTGGATGAGAAGGGAACAGAAGCGGCTGCTGCTACTTCGGTTGCTGTAGACGAGAGCCTGCCGATGTTCGATAAGGAATTGGTTTTTGATCGCCCGTTTATCTATGGGATTATGGATTCTGCAACTAAGCTGCCTTTATTTGTCGGCATTCTGGAAAACCCGTTCGCTTAGCCGGATTTGCGGCCCTACATTGGTTGTTAACAATCTGCAACATTTTGTTTGCGGCAGAATTTGCCGGCAGCGATACAGTATAATTTGATCATGACAAAAACTTTAGTT
>CAYPHB010000224.1:0-1675 GCA_964410445.1 uncultured Oscillospiraceae bacterium | reverse complement strand
TGGTTGACGCCGGCAAAGAAAACCCTAATGTTGTAGCTTTGGGCGCTGATATTACCGCATCGGTACGTGTAGACTGGTTCCAGAAAGAGTTTCCGGATCGTTTCTACAGCATTGGTATCGCCGAGCAGAATCAAATGTGCGTCGCCGCGGGTATGTCTCTGATGGGTAAAGTACCTTTTGTAACAAACTATGGTGTTTTCCTGGCAGGTCGTGCCTGGGACCAGATTCGCACAACAGTCTGCTATAGCAACCTCAACGTCAAATTGGGCGGAGCTCATGGCGGTATTTCTGTTGGCCCGGACGGCGCGACTCATCAGGCGTTGGAAGAAATTTCAATTATGCGTTGCCTGCCGAATATGAAGGTAATTGTACCGGCCGACGCAGTTGAAGCCCGGAAAGCTACTGTTGCTATGGCAAAGGACTTTGGTCCTGCATATATCCGGTTCGGACGCGAAAAAGTGCCGGTAATCACCGATGACTCAACTCCGTTTGAAATCGGTAAGGCTTATTGCCTGCGTGACGGTTCTGATGTCGCGATTGTCGCTTGCGGCGCTATGGTTTATGAAGCATTGGTAGCGGCAGAAACACTTGCAGCTGAAGGAATTTCAGCAATGGTAATTAATAACCACACCATCAAGCCGATCGACAAAGACACTATGTGTGAAGCCGCGCAGAAATGCGGTGCTATGGTTACAGTTGAAGAGCATCAGCTGATGGGTGGCATGGGCAGTGCAGTACTGGAAGTGCTGGCGCAATATTGGCCGATTCCGGTTCGAATGGTAGGTATTGATGACCGCTTCGGTGAGTCCGGGGATCCGGATACACTGATGAAAGCATTCGGCTTGACCAGTGTTGAGATCGCAGCCGCGGCTCGTGAAGTTGTTAAAGACAAAGCTGTTCGCGAAGAATAATTATTGCCGGACAGCTGAAGATGTTTTGACTGGTATACTAAATAAAAATCAGCAGACTTCCCAGCTGCGACCCGGCTGAAAAAATTTAAAAAATGCTATAGCAGAAGAAAGAAGGAAATATTTAATGGCTTACAAAGTACTCATTCCTCAGGATATAACTGACGCCGGTAAGGATTATCTGCGTGAAAATGGCTGCGAGGTAATTATTGGCAGCGCTTCCGATACAGATACGATCATTCGTGAAGTCGCGGATTGTGACGCGATTCTGGCTCGTACGGCACTTTACCCCAAAGCGGTAATTGATGCGGCTCCCAAGCTGAAGGTAATTGGCCGTCATGGTATCGGTGTTGACAACATCGATGTTAATTATTGCACCGAGCAGGGCGTCTATGTCACCTTCGCGCCCCATTCAAACGCCAACTCTGTTGCTGAACATACCATGTACCTGATGCTAGCTTGTGCACGCAACGCCATGTTGATTGACGATGAATTCCGTAATGGCAATTTTGAAATCCGCAACAAGGTTAAGGGGATGGATCTGCAAGGCAAAACGCTTGGTTTGATCGGCATGGGCCGCATCGGCCAGATGGTGGCGAAAAAAGCAACTCTTGGCTTCGGTATGAAAGTAATTGCTTTTGACCCATACATTAAGCCGGAAAATGCTCCAGAAGGCGTGACCCTGGTTGATTCTAACAAAGCTGTGTTCGAGCAGGCCGATTTTGTCAGCTTACATACTCCGGCAACGCCCGAAACCAAGAAGAGCG
>CAYPHB010000223.1:0-1676 GCA_964410445.1 uncultured Oscillospiraceae bacterium | reverse complement strand
AAGACAGGACACCCTCTTCCCCGATAACCGGCTGCAGATGGTTAAGCGGCGAATCATCCATAAAGCGGGTGTAGATCTGCATTTCTTCTTCAATAGTCGGGTAACCCAACGAGATCCGCATCATGAACCTGTCCAGCTGCGCTTCAGGCAGCGGATAGGTGCCGACATGCTCCACAGGGTTCTGAGTTGCCAGAACCATAAATGGCTGTGGCACCGGGTAAGTTGTTCCGTCAACTGTAACCTGATTTTCCTGCATGACTTCCAGCAGACTCGACTGGGTTTTAGGTGATGTACGGTTGATTTCGTCAGCCAGTAACAGCTGACTCATCACCGCGCCCGGGTGGTGTTCGAATTTGCCGCTGGCGGGATTGTACAGTGAAAACCCGGTGACATCCGAGGGCATGACATCCGGCGTAAACTGAATGCGGTTGAAGCTTAGTCCCAGCGAACGCGCCAGTGTTGAAACCATTGTCGTCTTACCAATACCCGGCACGTCTTCCAATAGGACATGCCCGCGGCACAGTAGTGCGATCAACATTAAATCGAGCGCTTTTTCCTTACCGACAACGACTTGCTGCATGCTTTGTTTGATTGCTGTCAGTTGAGCGCTGATTTCCTTTATATTCATAATGATGTTTCCTTGTTAATTAAGCCTGGTCAGCTATGCGAAGCAGTAAATCTTCAGTTTCAGCCCAGCCGAGGCAGGCGTCGGTGATAGATTGACCATATACACAACCATCTGGCTCCTGAGAGCCTGGCTCGATATAGCTTTCGATCATCAAACCACGCACCAGTTTGTTGATAACAGGCGAAACCCGGCGGTTATGCATTATCTCCGCGGCGATGCGCGGCTGTTCCTGATAAGTCTTGTCGGAATTAGCGTGATTCGTGTCGATCAAAACAACTTGATTACTGAGATTCATTTGTTTGTAAAGCTCATCGAGCCGGTTCAGATCTTCGTAATGGTAGTTCGATTGCGCTTTGCCATAGCGGTCAACAGCTCCACGCAAAATGGCGTGAGCAAGCGGATTACCGCTGGTTTGAACCTGCCAGCCCTGATAAGCGAATGTGTGCGGATGCTGAGCGGCATAGATCGCGTTCAACATAATCTGTAAATCACCGCTGGTCGGGTTTTTCATGCCGACCGGCAGGTCAACGCCGCTGGCTGTTAGCCTGTGCTGCTGGTTTTCGACTGAACGGGCGCCAACTGCGACATAACTAAGCAGATCATCGAGATGTGTGTGGTTTTCAGGATAAAGCATTTCGTCAGCGGCTGAAAGTCCTGATTCACACAGGCAACGCAAGTGCATCTGGCGCAAAGCAAGCAAACCCGCCACCATATCAGGCGCTTTGGTTGGGTCAGGCTGGTGCAGAATTCCTTTGTAGCCAGAACCGGTTGTACGCGGTTTATTTGTGTAGATACGGGGAACCAACACCAGGCGGTCGCTCACTTGCTCCTGTACTTTTGCCAGGCGGCTGACATAGTCGCAGACAGCATCTTCAGAATGAGCTGAGCAAGGTCCGACAATCACCAGAAAGCGGTCGCTTTCACCAGCAATAATCGCGCGGATCTGCTGATCCCGTTCTGCTTTTTTGGCAGCCAGATCCGCCGGTAGCGGGAACAGTTCTTTAACCTCTGCCGAGCTCGGCATTTTATGTTGAAATATGAAACTCAT
>CAYPHB010000222.1:0-1797 GCA_964410445.1 uncultured Oscillospiraceae bacterium | reverse complement strand
TGCAGGTGCTCATGGTGTTGTTATGGCTGAACCGCTTGCTGGTTTACTCTCGCCCGCCCTTTCTGCCGAGTTTTCTTGCACCTACGTAAAGAACATTGTTGATGCAGTGCAGGACGACAACTTCATTGTGGTCTACCACAACTGCGGCAACAACACTATTCAGATGATTGATGACATTCTTACGACAGGAGCAGCTGCTTATCATTTTGGCAACGCGATTGCGATGCCGGAAATGCTGCCTCACATTCCTGCCGACGTCGTAGTTATGGGCAATGTAAATCCAGCTGCAGAGTTCCGCAACGGCACACCGGATTCTGTTTACCAGGCAACAATCAGAGTTTTGGACGCCTGCAGCCAGTATTCCAACTTCGTTATTTCCTCCGGCTGTGATATCCCGCCCCTGTCACCTTGGGAAAACATCGATGCTTTCTTTAATGCTGTTGAGGATTTCTACGCTTAATCAATCGGCGGCTTCAATGAAGCTGGCATCATACTTTCATAAGTTATGCCTTTTGTGCTTTCAGCAAATTCCTGCTTGGCTTGTTCCACCAAGGTTGGATCGTTCATCAGCCGCATTATGGCCAGCGCTGTAATCTTGGCACCATAGAGCATTCCCTTTTGACCAATGCTGGTGCCGCCGCAGGCAGTTACTTGCCAGCTATGCCCCGGTGCGGCAATGTTGTAGCAAGCGGTTTTGTAGAAAGTTGTCGGTACAATGTGACCTACATCGCCAATATCACTGGAGCCATATTCGGGTGCAGTGTCTATCGCCATTACGCCTGTAAAAAGTTGGGTGTCCGGATCCTCTGAACCTGAGAATTTGACACATTCCTGCCAGGTTTCCGGAGTGGTTTGGTTTATTTGTCGGGCGAACTCTATCTCTTCTGCTGTCCAGGGCACCTGGGGAATTTCACGCATGCAGCTGTCAATCAGTTCACCCAGAACGTGATTTGGCAGGGCCGGGTAACAACCACCCAGCTCTTCAATCCGCAGCTCGGTTTCCGTCATCAAGGCAGCGCCTTCAGCAACTTTATGCATGCGTTTTTCCACTGCTTTCATCGTCTCCCGGTCCAGCGCCCGGTCGTAATACCAGACAGTTGCCTTGTCGGGCACAATGTTTGGAACTATGCCGCCATCTGTGATGCAGTAATGAATACGGACATCCATAGGCACATGTTCGCGCAAAAAATTCATGCCTACATTCATCAATTCCACTGCATCCAGAGCGCTGCGGCCCTTTTCCGGGTCGTTGGCAGCGTGGGCAGTAATACCGCTGAAATGATATTTAGTGGAATTCAGGCCGGTAAGCACGCTTTGGGATGCCCTGTTATAGCGACCGGGATGAAAAGAAAAGGCAGCGTCCAGTTCAGCAAAAGCACCTTCCCGCGCCATATAGCCTTTGCCTGTTAGCACTTCCTCGGCAGGACAGCCATAATATACAATTGTGCCTGAAAGACCAGTTTCCTCTAGCTCACGCTTAACAGCTATGGCCGCGCCAACTCCTGCGATAGCTATCAGATTATGGCCACAGCCATGGCCGAAACCGCCTTCTTCAACTGCTTCCTTATGCGGCACATCCTTTTGACTTTGCCCCGGCAAAGCATCGTATTCGCCCAAAAGACCAACTGCAGGGTGTCCCTTGCCATAGACTGCACGGATTGCCGTGGGTAGGCCAGCATAGCCAAGCTCAACTGTGAACCCTTCAGAACGCAGTAAATCAGCGCAGATTTTGGCGGCTTTATATTCTTTATATGGGCCTTCCGGGTTTTCCCAAATCTGCCTGCTGGCTTGCTTCAG
>CAYPHB010000221.1:1201-1799 GCA_964410445.1 uncultured Oscillospiraceae bacterium | reverse complement strand
ATGAGCAACGGCAATGTTGGCATTAAGCATCAGAAATTTGAGGAGCTGGACAGCTATATAGACGGCATCAGCGACCGGAACGGCGCCTTGATTTCCATTCTCCACAAGTCGCAGGAGCTGTTTGGTTATCTGCCGCAGGAAGTGCAGCTGCATGTCGCGCGCAAGCTTGATATTCCAGCTGCCAAGGTTAATGGCGTTGTCACTTTCTATTCCTTTTTCTCCGAAGAACCTAAAGGCGAGCACGTTATCAGCCTGTGCATGGGCACGGCTTGTTTTGTGCGCGGCGCTGAGACAATTCTCAACGAGTTTGAGGATCAGCTCAAAATCAAGGCCGGCGAAACTACAACTGACGGCAAATTCACTATCGATGTATTGCGCTGTGTCGGCGCCTGCGGCCTGGCGCCGGTTGTGATGATCGACGGTAAGGTGCACGGTCGGGTCAAAAAGGAACAGGTCGCTAAGCTGCTGGCTAGCGTTGAACTGGCAGACGAAGACTAATTGAGCTGCAACGGCGGTTTGTAACCAGAGCGCCGTATTACTTCGCGATGTATTGCTAACGCACTTTTTTGTTGAATTAATTGAGGTGATTGCTCCATGG
>CAYPHB010000221.1:0-1191 GCA_964410445.1 uncultured Oscillospiraceae bacterium | reverse complement strand
GACTAAGCCAGCCGCGACGAATCAGATGGGACCAGCGTGACGCGTTACTTCGCGAAGTAGCGCAGGCGCGCATTATTTGCTTAATTGAGGTGATTGCTCCATGGCCAAAATGAAATCCTTTGCGGAATTAAAGGCGATTCGGGATCAGGTGAAGGCCAATCTCGAATTACGCGACGATAACGAACAGAATATCAAGGTTCTGGTCGGGATGGCTACCTGCGGAATTGCGGCCGGTGCCCGGGCTACTTTCAACGCTATGGCAGAGGAAGTGCGGGCGCTTAACCTGCCTAACATAACCTTCGTGATGACCGGCTGCATGGGTTCCTGCTACGCTGAGCCGACTGTGCAGGTTGAGGTGCCTGGCGAGGAGCCGATTCTTTATGGATATGTTGACGCGGAAAAAGGGCGCGAAATTGTCGCCAAGCATCTGCATCACGGCGAACTGGTTCAGGGCCTGATAATTGGCCAACCGTATGAGAACGCCTGAGCGGGAGGGAGGCAGGGTATGAACAGATACCGGATGCATTTGCTGGTTTGCGGCGGTACAGGCTGCGAATCTGCCAACAGTAAAGAACTGACTGAAAACCTGGAGAAGCTGATCCGCAAGAATAAGCTGCAGGCTGAAGTTCAGGTTGTCACCACCGGCTGTTTCGGGTTTTGCGAAAAGGGACCGATCATTAAGGTTCATCCCGACAACACACTGTATGTTGAGGTTAAGCCGGAGGATGCTGAAGAAATCGTCAATGAGCACGTGATTAAAGGGCGGGTCGTGCCGCGTCTGCTTTATATTGAACCCACCCGGCAGGAACGGGTGGAGCAGAACAAGGACATGCCTTTCTACCGTAAGCAGCTGCGCATCGCCCTGCGCAATTGCGGCCATATCGATCCGGAAAATATCGAAGAATACTTCGCTGTTGACGGTTATCAGGCACTGGGCCAGGCGCTGACCGAATACTCGCCCGGCCAGGTGATTGATCTGGTCAAGAAAAGCGGTTTGCGCGGTCGCGGCGGCGGTGGCTTCAATACCGGCTTAAAATGGCAGTTTGCCAAAGGTTACGAAAGCCCCGAAAAATATGTGATCTGTAACGCTGACGAGGGCGACCCCGGTGCCTTCATGGACCGTTCGATTCTGGAAGGCGATCCGCACAGTGTGCTGGAAGCCATGACAATTGCCGGTTACGCCATCGGCGC
>CAYPHB010000220.1:0-1812 GCA_964410445.1 uncultured Oscillospiraceae bacterium | reverse complement strand
GTACCTCAATGGTACTGAGCCTGCTGCTAAGCCTGACTATTCTGCCAATGACCGGATTTGACCCCGCCTTCCTTATTGTAGCGGTAAGCGGTTCGCTGGTCGCGGCGCTTTTTACCAAGGGTGTTACGCTCAAAAACAACCACGCGGTAATTATTCTCACTACCAGCGGTGCCATGATGCTGACATCATTGGCTTATGGCCTGATGATGGAGCAGGACTGGGCCCGGATAACAGTCGACAGCGGCTATGCTGCTTTATCAGGAGCGCTTTCCGTGATTGCGGCGATCGGTATCATGCCTTTGTTTGAAATGGCCTTCAATGCTGTTTCACCGTTACGGCTGATTGAACTTTCACAGCCGGGACACCCGTTGCTGCGCCGTCTCTTTGTAGAGGCTCCCGGCAGTTCGCAGCACAGTATGATGGTTGCAAACCTGGCAGACTCGGCAGCGACTGCGATCGGTGCCAACGCCATGCTGGCCCGCGTCGCCTCGTATTATCATGACATCGGTAAACTTGAGAGTCCGATGATGTTCACTGAAAATCAGGAAGGTGTTAATCCACACGATAATATGCAGCCGGAACATAGCGCGGAAATTATTCTGGCTCATCCTGATGCCGGCGTACGGCTGGGCCGCCGCTATCGGTTGCCGCCGGCCATTTTACGGATAATTCATGAGCATCATGGTTCTACGGCGCAAGCTTATTTTTATCGCAAGGCTCAAAAGCTGGCCGAAGAAACGGGCGAGCCGCAGCCTGAACTGGAAAAGTACCAATACAACAACCCCATACCTACATCACGCGAGTCCGCGGTTGTTATGCTGGCCGATTCAATTGAGGCAGCGATGAAATCTACAGGCATTACCAATGTTGAAGACGCGGAAGTGCTGATCCGTAAAATCATCAAAACCAAAACTGACCAGGATCAGCTGATACAATCAGGGCTTTCCTTCCGCGATGTTGAGAGGATTATCCAGGCAATTCTGCAGGTCTATGCTGGGCATTTCCATGAAAGGATCAAATATCCTGATGATGAACATTCAGTTTCACAACCGGCAACAGCGCTTTGATGCCAAAAGCTACCGCCAACTGACACAGCGTGTTTTTGACGCTGCTACGGAAAATCTGGAAGCGCTGAAACAGCTGGAAATACCGGTGTCACTTTGCGTTACGCTGGCCGGTCCGATTGTAATGCGCCGGATCAACCGCGAACAGCGCGAGGTGGATGCCCTGACGGATATACTTTCGTTCCCGATGCTGGATTTTACTGAAGGTGAATTATCAGCACCAATAACAGACGCTGATGTTGAATTTCAGAATGACGGCACGAAGGTCCTTTTTCTGGGTGAGCTGTTTCTTTCACCCGATAAAGCAATTGAACAGGCAGCCGCCTACGGTCACAGTCTGGAAAGGGAAGCGGGCTTTCTGCTTTTGCACGGCTTGTTGCACTTGCTTGGCTATGACCATCAAAACCGTACCCAGGAGAAACGGATGCACGAATTGGCGGAGTCTATCCTGGAACCGCTGGGTCTGGGACGTTAAAACAATAATTGACACGATCGTAAGCGGCAAGAATCGCTGCTTATAATATTGCTCAAAGCCGCCCTGTCGCAATAAAGCAAAACATAAATGACGAATATATAAGAGGTAAACTAATGGATTCAATTAATGAATCGATGAATGACGCTTTGATTAATCAGCCTGAAAGCAGCGACAACTTCCGATCGGGGTTCGTCGCGATAACAGGCCGCCCCAATGCCGGCAAATCGACTCTGATCAACCAGCTTGCCAGCATGGATCTGGCGATAACTTCAC
>CAYPHB010000219.1:0-1813 GCA_964410445.1 uncultured Oscillospiraceae bacterium | reverse complement strand
TGTTCACCGCCCAGCATTTCCCGATTGAAAGCCCCCGCTCCTGGATAACTTCCGGTGGCGCCGGCACCATGGGTTTTGGCTTGCCAGCCGCGATCGGCGCATCAGACGCCGCACCTGAGCGCAATACCATCCTCTTTACCGGTGACGGCGGCTTCCAGATGACTATCGAAGAACTGGGCTTGCTTAAAGACCTCAATCTGCCGGTAAAGGTATTCATTATGGACAACGCCTGCCTTGGCATGGTCCGTCAGTGGCAGGAACTTTTTTATGGCCGCAATTACTCTGCATCACTCCTCGACAATAACCCCGACTTTTGCATGATCGCCCAGGCCTATGGCATTCCGGCCGGCAAAGCGGATGACCCTGAGTCACTTCAGGCCGAAATCGCCAAAGCACTTGCGGAAGAAGGGCCTTACGTGGTTCATGTGATGCTTAATCCGGGAGATAATGTTTATCCTATGATCCCGGCCGGCAAACTGCCGCACGAGATCATCATGCCTGACATGGAGTAGAGGCCGTATGTGGCCTGCGCAAGAATCGTTGCTTCATCCAGGTGAGCGTTCTCGATATCGATGTCGACAGCGATATACTGATTCCTGTCTCATTTCAGGGATTGGTTGATCGTAGTAGTTTTCGCCAGCGTCTTTCTAAAACCTTCCAGCATCCGCCTGGCCCAGAGAAGACTGAGCTGAGTGTAATAGGTTATTGTCGTTGAAGAACTAAATGCCTTAATGAAGTTTGAAGAACCAATTGCCCAGCCTGACGGGCATTAACGATTACAAAAATCTGACAAAATGAACAAATAATATAGTTGACAAATTATATTTTTAGTGTATTATATAGAATAATTGATATGCAAAATTTCCTCTTAACAACATGGCGCTCTGTCTATACGGATAATAATGATGTGCGCAAACTTGGAGGTGCTTCCGGATCATATGGCCCTTGTATAAGGGGCTATAATAAAGCGCTTTAGCATGGGGGTATTATTATGAAAAACAACAGAAGTAAGAGATTAATTTACTTTTCTCTCATAATTGTGTTATCTATCGCAGTAATAATTGGCAGTATCTTCTTGTTTTCCAAACCCTCGCAAATCGAAGCACAGGTAGCGTCGGCAATGAGCGATATCGTCGGAAAAATGAATGATGAGAAATACATGCAAGGAAAATTCCTTGAAAACGGCATGCCATTGGCAATGAGCTCAAACCCCTATGATTTTATCAAGGATAACGAAGCGTTTGACAAAATCATTGCGTTAGGCATGGATGCGCTTCCAGAGCTTGTGAAAATTCAGAATAATAATGACATGTACGGTAGCTTAGAAAGGTACCTCATTGCTATTGCCATTGAAACGATTTCGAAAACTGATTTAAAAGCTTATGAGGAATTTGCCTGGGATCAAGCAGATGCCTTTGCGCGTAACTGGAGCAAATTTGAAAAAGAAGCGGCCATGGCTATTCCGACAATCGTTAACGACGGAAAATTGAATAATAATGAAAAGCTGGCAAAACTGGCAAAGTACGGGATGCTCTCCTTGCAGACCATGGAATCAGATAAAAATATCAATCAAACCAGTCTATTTGGAGACGTCAAGGATAAATTTGAAAAATCGTCAAGAGATGAGCTTGTACAATTAGCAAAATAGTAAACCTGTAGTAAACTTGGCAGTATCGGCGGCCTGCGCTGGTCGGGCCGCAGCTTCCTGCCCGAACTGTTAAATAATGTCTACCCAATGATTCCCGCAGGTAAACTGCCGCACGAAATCATCATGCCAGACATGGAGTAATGTTTGACGTTTCTGGTAGCAAGT
>CAYPHB010000218.1:0-1821 GCA_964410445.1 uncultured Oscillospiraceae bacterium | reverse complement strand
GTAATATCAGCGCCCAAAGCTACAACATTAGGGTTTTCTTTGCCGGCGTCAACCAGGCCATAGCCGTAGCCATCACGAGAGGGCACTCTTTCGGGCTGAGAAAGGTTAACTTTCAGTTCAACAATTTCCATTTAAATACCCTCCTGATTAAATCTCTTCAATTTTGCAGCCGAGTTCACAAAACGCGTCTGTCAACTGATCGCGATTGGGGGTCATGCCATGCCAGCCGCAGACATCTTCCATGAATGAAATGCCTTTGCCTTTAATGGTCGCAGCGATGATTACACTGGGTTTGCCTTTTACTTCAGCAGCTTCCTTGAAAGCTGCTTCCAGAGCTGCCAGGTCATGGCCATCACAGGAAATGACGTTCCAGTTAAATGCTTTCCATTTATCAACTAATGGTTCAATATTCATTACGTCTTCAACCTTACCGTCAATCTGCAGACGGTTCTGGTCAACAATTCCGCAAAGGTTATCAAGTTTATAATGGCCAGCTGCCATAGCGGCTTCCCAAATCTGGCCTTCTTGTTGTTCTCCGTCACCCATCATGCAGTAAACGCGCTGAGAGCCTTCATCTGCTTTGGCGGCGATTGCCATACCAACAGCTACTGACAGGCCTTGCCCCAGTGAACCTGAAGATACTTCAAGCCCGGGTGTTTTATGCATATAAGGATGTCCCTGGAGAATGCTGCCATATTTTCGCAGCGTTTTAAGATGTGATTCATCGAAGTAGCCACAGTCAGTCAGAACAGCGTAAAGTGCCGGCGCCACATGGCCTTTTGAAAGCACAAAACGATCACGCGCTGGATCCTGAGGGTTTTTCGGGTCATGATTCATAACCCGATTGTATAAAACGGCCATTGCATCAATGGCAGAGAGTGAGCCGCCCGAATGTCCCGAACCTGCCTCGCACAGCATTGCTAGAATTTTGCCGCGCAGATCACGTACCTTCATCCGCATTTGTTCTGCATCCAAATCTCTGAACATGTATCCACCTCCTGAAAATAATAGTTTGTAAGAAAAATCCGGGACGTGCCTTGGTTTATCAAGACACGCCCCGGCTTAGATCAGTTCAACATATAATTATTTGGACTGTTCGGCAGCGATAGCTTCTTTGATACCAAGTTCATCAGACAGTTTTTTGTAGTCTTCGAAAGCATCATGCAGGAATTTTTCAAATGTTACGGCATCCTGATACATTACAGGCTGCAGCATATCCTGCATGGTTTTCTTGAAGTCTTCGTCTTCTGTGATCTTTTTGAAGAGATCTTCGTAGTAAGCAACGATGTTGTCCGGCAGATCTTTCGGGCCGGCCATGCCTTTAACGGAACCCCAGGTGTTGAGGTTGATGCCTTGTTCCATCAGGGTCGGGACGTCCGGCATTGCAGGGTCGCGCTCGTTCAGAGCGATACCGATAGCGCGGAGCTTGCCTGATTTCAGGTGGGCAGCGAGGTCGGCGGGATGGCCGCCGCCGATGTCAGCGTGACCGCCCAGCAGAGTTGTCATAGCCGGACCTGTGCCTGAATGTGGCACTGGTGTCAGGTTGATATCAGCAACTTTGCCAATGCCGCGCATGACGAAGTCAACGGAACCAGCAGCTGTTGAAGAAGCGGCGATGATGGTTTTGTTATTGTTCTTGGCGTCATCAATGACATCCTTCATGGTTTTGTAAGGTGATTCCGCAGGAACCGCGACGGCTACCGAGTGAATCGACAGACGAGCGATAGGACGGAGCTGTTCAAAAGGCTTGTATTGAACAGGCTGAACATAAGGCATAACAAGTTCAGAACCTGAGCCGAAAGCAATGGCCAGGGTATAGCC
>CAYPHB010000217.1:0-1848 GCA_964410445.1 uncultured Oscillospiraceae bacterium | reverse complement strand
CAGATAGAAATCAGTCGCATAGGAGCCAAGAAATGCCAAATTCGCATCCGAATCCCCTCCTTAAAGAGCAACGAAGCGACTACTGCGCTAATAAATATTCCAAACGTTATACAGCTTGTTTTATCTTAGACGCCTTAGCGTGATTTAAGTTCCTGTCTGGTTTCTTCTGGTTTAGTTATTCTGATTCTGTTATGCCAACTCATTTACCAGTTTTTTAAACAAGTTGCCGCGTTCTTCGAAGTGGCGGAACTTATCGTAACTGGTTCCGGCCGGTGACAGTACTACTACCTCACCCGGTTCTGCCAGGCGACGTGCCTGCTGAACCGCTTCCTCATAGGATTCGCAATGAATTATTACAATGTCTTCAGCTTTTAACCCGGCATAAGGCAGCGATTGAATGATACTGTGTTCGATTAAAGGTGAGTTTTCGCCGCAGAGTATGATCTTGCGGCTGACTTTGAGCACGGCTTCGCCCAGCTGGGTGTAATCAAGTTTTTTATCCTTGCCGCCGGTGATCAGGACAACCTTTTCACTGCGATCAGCCAACGCGTTCATTGCCGCTCGGGTGCGGGTCGGGCTGGTATCGATCGAACTGTTGTAATAACGGACACCATCAAGGTCGCGCACCAGTTCCAGCCGATGCTCTACACCGCGGAAGCCGGTAGCGACCTGCTTGACAGCATCCGGCTGTACATATGGCTGCGTTGCAGATATGGCAGCGAGATAGTTCTCAATGTTATGCTGACCCGGAATCAGAATCTCGCGCGCCTTTACATAATCTGTAACCGAACCAGGCGTTTTGTAGGTCAGCCAGCCATTCTCGAGCGCGGCGCCGGCAGCGAAATCCGTTGCCGTACGGCCAAAGAAAACTACCTCTCCTCTTGCTTCCGGTGCAAGTGAGGATGTTTCATAATTAGCTGCATTCAGTACCAGGCGGCCGTAGAAAGGTTGGAACAAATATATATTACGCTTGGCATCGATGTATTCCTGATAATCCTTATGCACATCCAGATGATTGGGCGAAATATTAGTGATAACAGCGACTTCCGGGCTTATACGCATGCTCATCAGCTGGAAGCTGGAAAGCTCAAGCACCACCATGTCAGACGGCCTGATTTTCTCAACCTGGTCCAGCAAAGGCATACCAATATTGCCGCCCAAATGCACCTTGTAGCCAGCTGCTTCCAGTATCAGCGCGATCAGGGTTGTTGTTGTGGTTTTGCCGTCACTTCCGGTCACGCCGAACATGCGAGCCGGGCAGATTTCCATGAAAACTTCCATCTCAGAAGTAATCACAGCCCCGCGTTCACGTTCTGCCCGCAGCTCGGGTAAATCGTAGCGCATCTTAGGTGTGCGAAAAACAACATCAAAGCCCTTCAGTTGCGTGAGGTAGTCCTGCCCGACTGACCAGGAAAGCCTGATGCCTTCGCTCTCAAAATCGGCTCGGGTTTTTGTCAAAACTGGGTCATCGGCTTCCAGCATGTCAAAAGCAGTGATATCCGCCCCCAACGAAAAAATATATCTTATCAGCGGGCGGTTGCTGATTCCGACGCCAAGCACCGCAACCCTCTTGCCTTTGATCCAGGTTTTAAAAAGCTCAATTTTTTGTTCCACAACAGGCTCCTATTCGCTGCAGCTGTTTAGCTTTGTTTAAATTATGTCGATAAGCTGACTTAGATTTTGGCAACGTCTTTACTTCCAGTAAATTATACTGAAGGCTTGCATTTTTGCCAACCTTCTAGTATTATAAGCAAGTCCCGTGCGGGAATGGCGGAATTGGCAGACGCGCTAGTTTCAGGTATTAGTGACTGTGAGGTCATGCAGGTTCAAGTCCTGTTTCCCGCACCA
>CAYPHB010000216.1:0-1857 GCA_964410445.1 uncultured Oscillospiraceae bacterium | reverse complement strand
GACCTTCGTGCTCCTTGACATGCTTGGCTCTGCGCCCGCAAAGCTGTCTGCTGGCACAGCCAGGCATCCATAGTAAGGAGGGAAGCTACCGGTCCAATCCAACTAGAGGCCACACAACAAAAGGCTCCCACAAGGGGAGCCTTTTGTTGTGTGGAGCCTTTAATCGGAATCGAACCGATGACCTCATCCTTACCATGGATGCGCTCTACCGACTGAGCTATAAAGGCAAATTCTATATAAATCAGATGGTGATTATTTTTCTGGAGCGGGTGAAGGGAATCGAACCCTCGTGGTCAGCTTGGGAAGCTGGAGTTCTGCCATTGAACTACACCCGCAGGCAATGTGCACGTCAAATTATAGCCAGTGAAGCGCTGGCTGTCAACTGATCGGCGTACCTTTGTAGTTCGTCAACAAAAATGTCATGGGTATAACTCGTCAGCGAATCTGTCATCCCTAAGAATGTTCAGCGATTCTGTCATGGACATTAATAATCAGCGATTCTGTTACCCCTCTTAAGAATGTTCGGCCATTATGATATCCTGTAGCCATAGCAGAAATGCTAAACCCAGCGCTGATCTGGCGTTTCATCCTGTTGTTTGAGAAACATCCAGTTGTGAAGCCGGGAACCGATTCAAGAAAGGGACCGTAACATGGCTGAGAAACAAGTTATTATTACTGACTATACCTATGAAGATGTTGAACTGGAACGGGCAATTCTACAGGAAGCCGGTTTTGGGTTGAACGATTACAAGCTGCAAACGCCGCAGGAGCTTATTCCGGCGGTTCGGCAAGCCGATGCATTAATAGTTCAGTACGCCAACATAAATTCAGAGGTAATCAATAGCCTTGAACATTGTCAGTTAATAGTCCGCTATGGGGCAGGAATAGACAACATAGATCTTCAGGCAGCAACTGCCAAGGGGATTTTTGTTTGTAACGTTCCGGACTACAGTGTTGACGAAGTATCAAACCATACAATTATGATGATAATGGCTTTTGCCCGTCGCCTGCCGGCAACTTCCAAGTATATGAGTTCAGGTGGCTGGTGGGATCCGGCCATCGGTCAGATCACCCGTCTGGCAGGCTCCACGATCGGTCTTATTGGTTTCGGCCGCGTTGCTCAAATGGTTGCGCGTAAACTCGCTGCCTTTAATGTCAACATTCTTGCCTATCATCCGCGGCGTGACGCAGCCTTTATTGAAGCCAGGGGCGCGCAGAAAGCTTCGCTGGAAGAAATTGCCAAGCATAGTGATTATATTTCTCTGCATAGTCGTTTAGATGAAGAATCGCATTATCTGGTGAATGCTGAATTCATCAGAAATATGAAACCTTCTTCGTACCTTATTAACACAGCCCGTGGGGCACTGATCGATGAAACTGCTTTGATCGAAGCACTCCGCTCTGGGCAAATTGCCGGCGCCGGGCTCGATGTCTTTGAAACTGAACCGCTGCCGAAGCAGCACCCGCTGCTCAAACTCGACAACGTTATTCTTACGCCTCATTGTGCCTGGTACAGCCAGGAAGCTAACATTGATCTGAGGCGCAAAGCCGCTCAGGAAGTTGTACGAGTGCTTTCAGGAAATATGCCGGCGAATCTTTGTAATAAGGATGCGTTAAGCAACCGCAGTTGAGAGCGGAAAATTTCAATCTGGTTAATATCCTGTAAATTCACTGAAGCAAGCAGAAAATTGCTTGCTTTACACTTGATTTTGTGTAATAAAATTAATATAACCACCACATAAACCGAAAGCAGTTGTTGCCGAGCAAAGCTAGCTGTCAGATTTTTGGAACACATAGCAGCTCAGCCTCGCAGAACGGCATCGCCGACCTCAACTCAGGTCAGTTCACTAAATTTCT
>CAYPHB010000215.1:0-1891 GCA_964410445.1 uncultured Oscillospiraceae bacterium | reverse complement strand
AATCGACGCTGACCACCAGTGTTGCCAGTATTATCATCGCCCAGCAGACAGCAGCTCTGATCGCGGTTTATACTGCAACCACAGTTGCCGCTTCGGCAAGCTCCAGCGCGAATTGATAGCAGGCATACATTCAGGGAGGGAGAATATGGCAGAAAACGATAATAACCAGCAGCTAGAAGAGGTCGTTATCCGCGAACAGCCCGGTAAGGTTTGGCTGCAGCTGCTGTTTGCCATTTTCATGTTGGCGCTAAGTGTTTTAATTACCTACGCCGGTTTGAGTAGTCTTGACATGATTTACGCTGTGCCGGGAATGTTTGGCATTCTCCTTTTTGGTATTGCTTTCGTGTATATCATTCGCGGTATAGTTGTTGGCCGGCCTTTAATGAAAGTAAATGCCGCTGGTATTGTGGACCTAGCCTCAATCTCCAGCGTTGGTCTGGTGGAATGGCACGAAATTGAAAATGTGTTGGTATCACGCCGTTTCCGCCAAACCTTCATTGATGTTCAGCTGCGCAATGAAGACGAGGTGCTCAAACGGCTCTCCGGTTTTAAACGCTTTCTCACTAAATTGAATTTTTCGCCTCAGACTTCACTAGTCGCGATTCCGCTGGGAACCGCAATGCAGACTCCAGACGAAATTATTGAACTTATCCAGCCGCATTTGCAAAAACACGGCCGCAAGCTCATTATCGGCTGAAGAATTATAGCTTTAAAATTCTTCACGCAAAAAAAGCAGAATAAATCTGCTTTTTTGCTTTAAGCTCAACTTTGGGGATAGTCACTAAACTTGGTTTGCGGCTTTCACCGACCTACTTCAGCTCTACCAGGGTAACGCCTGAATCGCCTTCGCCGTATGCACCCAGCCGGAACGATTTCACCCGGCTGTCTTGCTTGAGGTGCTGTTGCACCGCGCTTCTCAGGGCGCCGGTACCTTTGCCGTGCACAACCCGCAGCGAACCGACACCGGTTAGCACCGCGTCGTCGATGAATTTATCGAGTTTTTCCAGCGCTTCATCTACTGTGTTGCCCAGCAGCATTAGCTCAGTGCCGGCATGCAGATGCCTGTCCATGCTGATACTGCCGCTGCCCTGACCGCCCTGGCTGAATTTGCCTTGGCCGCTTCTGCCTGCAGAACGCGTTGCGCTGGCGGCTGATCCCCTGCTCTTTTTACGGCCGCCGCCTGTGGGCACACCGGCGGGGCGGGCCAGCTGATCCTGCTTAACACTAACTTGCATCGGACCGCTGGAGAGAATTACATTACCGTTTTTATCCGGTCCTTCGATCAGCTTGCCGGTGAAACCGAGGTTGGGCGCTTCGTAGACCTCGCCGATAACCGGATTTGCAACTTTGCGGAAACCGCCGCCAGCTCCGAGGGTGGCGCGGCCGATTTCATTTTCAACTCTGGTGCGGCCGCTGCGGATGGCCTGGCGGATTTCTTCAGCTTCTTTGAGCCGCTCACGCTCATCAGCCGACTTGATACCGATGCGGATATCTTTAATCAGCTGATCAATTTCTTCTTCAGCATCGCGATAACGCTCGCGCGCGTCTTCCCTGGCTTCGGCAATCAAAGCCTTGCGCTTTTCTTCTAGCTGGGAAGCTTCATGCCGGGCTTTTTCACTGGCAGCCCGGGCTTCCGCTTCCAGACGGCTGGCTTCCTCGCGCAGGCGTTCGGTTTCAACCCTGCTTCTTTCAACGTTGCGGATCAGGTCCTCAAAGCGCATGCCTTCTTCCGTCATCAGGCTGCGGGCCTGGTCGATAATCTCCGCCGAAAGCCCCAGTCGGCTGGAAATGGCAAAAGCATTGCTGACGCCGGGCACGCCGATCAGCAGCCGGTAAGTGGGGCGCAGGGTTTCGGTGTCGAATTCGCAGCAGGCGTTTTCAACGCCCGGCG
>CAYPHB010000214.1:0-1929 GCA_964410445.1 uncultured Oscillospiraceae bacterium | reverse complement strand
TATCACGATTCTCGAGCAGGTATTCTTTGCTCATGACCTTTTTTTCCACTTGGGGGTTCCTCCCTTCTTACTCAGGCTCGCCTTATCTTGTTGTTTTCTCTGATCCGGCGTGCCCCCTGAAGATTCTGGTGGGAGCGAACTCGCCAAGCTTGTGTCCGACCATTTCCTCAACTATATATACCGGTACGTGTTTTCTGCCGTCGTGAACCGCGATTGTGTGACCGACCATTTCCGGGAAGATGGTCGATGAGCGGGACCACGTTTTGATGACTTTTTTCTCGTTGTTCGCATTCATGTTTTCAATGCGGGCCATCAGTCTCTCCTGAACAAAAAAGCCCTTTTTAGTTGAACGACTCATTTATCGCCAGCCTCCATTCATTATTTGCTGCGGCGTTTGACAATGTACTTGTTTGACGCCTTTGTGCGGTTCCGTGTCTTTTTGCCGAGAGTAGGCACACCCCAGGGGGTAACCGGGCTGGGCATTCCGATCGGAGACTTGCCTTCACCACCGCCATGAGGGTGATCGCACGGGTTCATAACCACACCGCGGACGCTGGGGCGGAAGCCCAGGTGACGTTTGCGGCCGGCTTTGCCGATGTTGATGTTTTCGTGCTCAGAGTTGCCTACTGAGCCAATGGTGGCGCGGCAGTTAAGCTGCACCATCCGGACTTCACCTGAAGGCAACCGGACTTGCGCGTAGCCGTTTTCTTTGGCCATCAGCTGAGCGTGGGCGCCTGCTGTACGAACCATCTGCGCGCCCTTGCCGGGCTTCATTTCAATGTTGTGAATAACTGTGCCCACCGGGATGTTCTCGAGCGGGAGACAGTTGCCGTCAATGATATCGGCGTCAGCACCGCTGACAACCACGCTGCCGGGCTTAACTCCGTCCGGAGCCAGGATATAGGCTTTCTGGCCGTCGATGTACTGAATCAGTGCCAGATATGCTGTACGGTTGGGATCATATTCGATCGCCTTGACGGTGGCGTTGATGCCATCGCGCTTACGTTTCCAATCGATCACACGAATTTTTGTGCGGTTGCCGCCGCCACGGTGGCGGACTGTTATGCGGCCATATGAGTTGCGGCCACCTGTGTTACCTCTCGAGACCAGAAGCGCCTTCTCGGGCTTCTTATCGCTGACTTCAGAAAAATCAGCCACGGTCATCTGCCTTCTGGCAGGAGAAGTCGGATTAAAGCTTTTGACTGCCATCTCGGTTCACTCCTTCTCTTGTCCGACTCACTGGCCGAAACCGAATTCCTCAATTGTTGTCTTATACTTGCGGGTGGATTGGGTTTGTTTGCCTCCCGCTGTACGGTAAGACGCGGCTGAGGGATCTGTGTCGATAGTAACAACAGCCTTTTTAAAGGTGGATGTTTTGCCGACATGCACGCCCTGCCGTTTTGTTTTGCCTTCGTAATTTGTGGTATTGACAGCTTTGACTTTGACTTCAAACAGCTGTTCAACCGCCTGGCGGATTTCAGGTTTGGTCGAGCCGGCGAGAACTATGAAAGTATACTTGCCGATAGCGGCATCAGCGGTGCTGCGCTCGGTAATTACCGGACGGATGATAATATCATGTGCGGTTTTCATTAGGCATACACCTCCTGGACTTTCTCCGCTGCAGCCTTAGTCATGACGAATTTGTCAAACTTAAGGATGTCAAAGACGTTGATTGTGTTTACCCGTGCCAGCTGAATGCCAACCAGGTTGCGGGCTGAAAGCTCAACGTTCTCGTTCTTATCGTCAAGAACCACCAGCGCAGTGCGTTCTACGCCGATTTTGGCCAGAATATTGACCATGAGCTTGGTTTTGATTTCCGGAAGCTCCAGTGTGTCGAGCACAATGATGCTGCCGGAGTTGTACTTGGCCGACAACGCTGATTTCAGAGCCAGACGGCGCATTTTTTTGGGCAGCGTGTAGCTGTAGTCA
>CAYPHB010000213.1:0-1981 GCA_964410445.1 uncultured Oscillospiraceae bacterium | reverse complement strand
GCGCCTTCCATCCAGACTTTACTGTCGGCCAAGGGTTCTCACCTTGTCTGCAGACCCTGCCGGATCCGCTCGCGGGCTTGTCATGTTACCATGCATCACCGCCGGTCGGGAATTTCACCCTGCCCCGGAACGATTTAATTGTCAAATTCAGTATAGCACGTTCGCCATATATGACAACCCCATTGTAAAACACCTTGTAAACCAACCATTAAAAATACCGCAGCAACACAGTACAACTCCACTGCGACACCCTAAAGCAGATAGCTGTGCACCGCGTTAATTCCCTCTTCGGTGCGATAGGCACGCGGCATCCGGCGGCCGACAACACAGGTAACTTCATAATTTATTGTGCCAGCCAGCGCGGCGATTTCATCCACACTCAATTCCGCGGTTTTTTCACCGTTTTTCTGGCGGCCGAAAAGAACAACCTCGCTGCCGGTTGCCACTGGCAGCGGTGCTTCCGTAACATCAATCATGCAGGTATCCATACAGATTCGCCCAATCTGCGGGAAGCGGATTCCTTGGATAAGCACTTCAGCCTCGCCGGACAAACGTCGGGAATAGCCGTCAGCGTAACCAATCGGAATCGTGGCTATACGTGAAGGGCGCTTGGTGATGAAAGCCCGGCCATAGCTGATCGATGTGCCAGCGGGCACATCTTTAACCATGATCACGTTCGATTTCAGAGTCATTGCCGGGTTAAGAGCCACCGGCAGGACAGGCGCCGGACAACCGGGAGGAAGCATGCCATAAAGGATAAGTCCCGGGCGTACCATATCGAGATGCATTTCAGGGAATAGCAAGGTGGCGGCGCTGTTACAGCAGTGCTTGATCGGTATGGGCATGCCGATGCGGTCAAGTTCGCGATTTATTGTCATAAAACGTTCGAATTGTTCCCAGGTGTAAGTCGGGTCAATTTCATCAGCGCAAGCAAAATGAGTGTAAATTCCTTCGATAATAATCCGCGGCATTTCATGGATATCAGTAATCGCCTTGATTGCTTCGTAGCCTGACTGGAAACCCACGCGCCCCATTCCTGTGTCAACCTTGATGTGGATCCGGACATCGCTATTGAGCCGTACAGCAGCAGCTGAGAGAGCTTCAGCAAGGTCACGGCTGTATACTGTCTGCGTCACATTGCCGGCGATAATTTCTTCTGCCCGCCGTGGGTCAGTGTAACTGAGAACCAGAATAGGAACTTCAACTCCGGCCTGCCTCAGTTCCAGAGCCTCATCGAGCATCGATACAGCCAGCCGAGAGGCACCGTTTGCTAATAGAACCGGTACCACTTCAGCTACGCCGTGGCCGTAAGCATCGGCTTTTACAACGGCGCAGATTTCGGTGCCGCGTCGTACAGCCTTGCGCAGACTGCTGATATTGTCCCGAATGCAGCCGAGATCGACCTCAGCCCAGGAGCGGTTCAAAAAGATGTCCGGGGTTTCAAAGCTGTGTCCGACATTGCTATCAGCAGCTGTACCGTTGTTATCACCGCATTGTCGGGATTTATCAAAGAGCGTCATGTACGAAAAAACCTCCGTTCGGGTTAGCTTCATCAGGCTTTGCTGGTGCTTCGTCATCCCAGCCGGCCAGACGGAATACGGCAGGTAAAAAATGCACTAAATCGCTGGGTATCAGTACTCGGGCTGAACTGTCGCGGACAGCTAAATCCGCAGCACTGCCATGCAGGTAGACTGCACTTACAGCTGCCGGGAACTCAGCCATCCCCTGTGCCAGGAATCCCAACAAGAGACCTGTCAGCACATCACCTGAGCCGCCGCTGGCCAGGCCGGTATTTCCGGTATTGTTGATCATTATCCTGGCTTGAGGTGCGGCAATAACTGTGGCAGCACCTTTGAGTACAATAACACTATTTAGTTGGTCTGCGAGCCGGGCTGCAGCTTCGTGGCGCGGTAAATCCGTAAGTTCCGGCGCCAGCCGTCTGAACTCACCAGGATGCGGGGTTAAAACTGCCGGCGCTAAA
>CAYPHB010000212.1:0-1982 GCA_964410445.1 uncultured Oscillospiraceae bacterium | reverse complement strand
TATGGACATGGAAAATCTGAATATTGAAATTGGCTTTCCAATAGCACGGGAAATTGAAGGCAATGACGATATCGTTCTCAGATTTTCCCTGCCGGGAAAAAAGCAATTGGTTATCACAAAGGCGCGTACAACGAGTTGGGATCGATGTATGAGCGCTTGACCAGATTCATAATTGAAAAAGGGTATAATCCTTCAGGGGTTGTATACGAATACTATTACAATTCGCCTGAAGAAGTGCCTGAAAGCGAATTACTGACGAAAGCCGAGTTTATTCTTATATAATGAAATTGCCGCCTGGCGATAATGGAAACACCTCAGCTATTACTGGAATTACCGTATCAGGTAAATGTCGGCGGAAGAATTCTGATTTAAATAAAATAATTATGTGACTTATTGTCGACAGGAGCTAATCAGTGGCAAAAAGGGAAAAAAATAATGTCGCGAGGGAGGCTGGTCTGCAGGCTGGTAACCAGGTAGAGCTGGTAATTGAATCACTGAATAGCTCCGGACAAGGAGTTGCCCATTATAATGGCTTGACAGTATTTGTGTACGCTGCCATTCCGGGAGATCGTGTTAACGCGCGGATTCTGGAACGGCGTCCACGTTATGCCATTGCTGATATAGAAAAAATAATTTTACCTTCAGAAGACAGGGTTGACGCTGTCTGCGCCGTATCTGAACGCTGTGGCGGCTGCGGTCTGCAGGCAATGAGTTATCCGGCCCAGCTGCGGGAAAAGCGTGAGCAAGTTATCGCGGCACTGGAGCGGATAGGAGGATTTACCTCTGCCGAGCTCGATAAACTGGTGCAGCCAGTGCTCGGTATGAGCGATCCCTGGCGTTATCGCGCAAAGGTTCAGTTTCCGGTCAGCGGTACTATTGAGTCACCGCTGATTGGTTTCTACGCACCGCGCAGTCACGAGGTAATTGAACACTCTGAATGCGCTATTGAGCATCCAGCCGCTGATGCAGTACGACAAGTCGTCAAGAATCACTGTGTTCAATACAAAGTTGAGCCGTATGACGAAACATCCCATACAGGTCTGCTTCGTCACGTAGTTGTACGCATTGGCTTTGCAACTGGCCAGGTGATGGTAATCCTTGTCATTAACAGCGATAAAGCTGATGAAAAAAACACTTACAGGAACGGCAGCAAAAACAGAGGCTATCTTGAGGGTGGACATGGCGATAAAAAAGGCTGTGAATTTCCGGCGATTGAACAGCTGGCAGTAAACCTGAACAGCGCGCTCATTTCAGAAAAGCTCATGCCAGGATCCGGCACAGCATTCAGTTTACACAGTCTTTACCTTAATCATCACACACGCCGTTCCAATCTTGTTCTGGGAGAGCATCTAACTCTGCTTCATGGCGAAGCGCAAATTGAAGAACGACTGCTTGGACTGCGGTATTTAATTTCGCCGCTGGCATTCTTCCAGATCAATCCTGTTCAGACTGAAGCCCTCTATCAGCAAGTAACCGAATATGCCTGTTTGACGGGCACCGAAACTGTGCTGGATCTGTACTGCGGTACGGGCTCAATTTCGCTTGCCCTGGCGCGAGAAGCAAAAATGGTTATTGGCGTTGAGGAAGTGGAAGCGGCAATCACTGACGCTAATGCCAATGCACGCCTAAACAACCTGGAATCACGAACTCATTTTGAAGTCGGCAAAGCGGAAATCATTCTGCCGGAATTGATCAAACGAGGTATCAGAGCAGATATCGCAGTTGTAGACCCGCCGCGTAAAGGCTGTGATCTGCGCTTGCTTGAGACAATTTTGACAGTCACGCCGCAGCGCTTAATTTATGTCTCCTGCAACCCGGCGACCCTGGCCCGCGATCTGGCGATTCTGACACGAGATGGGCAATATCAATTGAAAGCGGCGCAGCCCGTTGATATGTTCCCTCAGACACCACATGTTGAGACGGTGGTATTGATGTCAAGGGTTGAGAAGTAAAAGTACAGAAACGTGTGTAAATAAGAGCTT
>CAYPHB010000211.1:0-2004 GCA_964410445.1 uncultured Oscillospiraceae bacterium | reverse complement strand
AAAGCGATTCATGAACCACAGGATCATCATCGCAAATCAGAATATGGGGGATTTTAGTCATATGAGCCAACCTCGAAAAAGTAAATTTGCCTGCAGACCCGGATATAAATGGATCTGCCTTCTTTCAATTATATCTTATCTTTTCGGTGAAGGTCAGTATTGCCACAATTGTTCGAAATTTCCCGATGCACTCCGTATGCTATAATTACCTGAAAAAACTGACAAGAATTTGGAGCAATTGAATGTTTCTGGCAGATAAATGGCAGGATTATGAATTGATAGATGCCGGCGACGGCGAAAAGCTGGAGCGCTGGGGCAATATTATTTTGCAGCGTCCTGATCCGCAGTCGATCTGGCCGCGCGGCGAGTGGCAACAGGCACATGCTGTTTATCATCGCAGCAGCAGCGGCGGCGGTAACTGGCAGCAGCTCAAAGCCTACCCGAAACAGTGGCAGATTAATTATGACAGTGTTGTCGGGAAACTTACCTTTATTATTGAACCAATGGGCTTCAAACACACAGGCTTATTCCCGGAACAGGCCGCCAACTGGGATTATTGCGCTGCCAAAATCCAGCAAGCGGTTGCTGACGGACACGAACCGCGTATTCTCAATCTGTTTGCCTACACCGGCGGGGCCACAGTTGCCTGCGCCGCGGCCGGAGCAACCGAGGTTGTGCATGTGGATGCCGCCCGGGGCATGAATGCCAGAGCGCGCGAGAATCTGGCCGCCTCAGGGCTGGAAGACCGCTTTGTACGTTGTTTGGCTGATGATGCGATTAAGTTTGTCGAGCGCGAACAGCGCCGCGGCCGCACTTATGACGGCATAATTATGGATCCACCTTCGTTCGGCCGCGGGCCGGGCGGCGAGCTGTGGAAGCTGGAAGACGCTTTGTACGAGTTACTGGTGAAAGCCAGCCGCTTGCTGACAGAAAAGCCGCTCTTTTTACTGGTCAATTCTTATACAACCGGCCTGGCACCGACAGTTGTCGCCAATATGCTGTCCCTGATTCTGGTGGAAGAGCGCGGCGGTACCGCGATTGCCGAAGAACTTTGTTTGCCTGCAACTGCCAGAAAGCTTTTGCTGCCCTGCGGCTGTACAGGACGCTGGGAACCATGAGCATCGCCGGAGACGCTTCCGGGCGCGAAGATCCGACTATTCTTTATGAAGACAACCATCTGTTGGTGGCAATTAAACCAGCCGGTTGGCTTTCGCAAGCTGATTCCAGTCAATCACCGGATATGCTTACTGAACTCAAGGCTTATCTAAAGCAAAAATACAACAAACCCGGCGATGTTTTTCTGGGTTTAGTGCATCGGCTCGATCAGCCAGTTAGCGGTGTGATGGTTTTTGCGCGCACTTCCAAAGCAGCTTCACGGCTTAGTGAGCAGGTGAGAGAACACCGTCTGGAGCGCAAATATCTGGCTGTAATCCATGGCCGGCCGGAAGCGGAATCGGGCGAAATTCACGTAAATCTATTGAAGGATAAAAAAACCAATATTACTCGAGTCGACCCGGCTGGACTGGCGTCGACTTTACACTATAGGTTGCTGACTTTTGATGCTGCCAGCGAAACCAGCCTGGTGGAAATCAAGCTTGGCACCGGCCGCAGTCATCAGATTCGGGTTTCGTTTGCGCATGCTGGTTGGCCGCTTGTTTTCGATCAGAAATACGGCCTGCCGCGCGACCGCGGCCGCGGTGATGTCGCCTTGTTCGCCTGGAAGCTGGCTTTTGAACACCCCACAAAGAGGGAGCGAATGGAATTTGCTGCGCCGTTGCCGACGCAAGCGCCGTTTGATCGGTTTGCGGGTATTGCAGCGCTTTAGAAGCGACTCGTTTCGCTTTCATCTGCAAAAAGTAATTTTGGATTTTGGAAATTTGCGTCTAAAACCATATTTGACAATCCTCTCGCAAACGTGATATTGTGTGCTAAATATATATTCCTAAACCGATGATGTGGAGATAAAACCACGGAGACGCGCCCCCAGAGAGCAGGCGATGGTGA
>CAYPHB010000210.1:0-2076 GCA_964410445.1 uncultured Oscillospiraceae bacterium | reverse complement strand
GAGCAAGCTACAAAGCAAGCTACAACGCAAGCGCCAGAGCAAGCTACAGAGCAGAAAAGGAGACACGACATGGATCTTGCGAAATATCGGGTCACTAATGGTAAGGATTTCAAACTGAAACAACATGATACCAATGACCGAGGTACTTATTCAGAGAAAAAAGAGGCCAAGGAGCCATTGGCCGCAAACCTGGAACTGCTGCGGGAACTGCAGGATAAACTCTATGCCCACAACCAGTATGGTGTTCTAGTGGTTTTGCAAGCCATGGACGCTGCCGGCAAAGACGGCGCGATCAAACACGTTATGAGCGGCCTCAACCCACAAGGGGTGCTGGTCAAGGCTTTTAAGACACCTTCGGTTGAAGAGCTGGATCACGATTACCTTTGGCGCAGCTTCCCCTGGCTGCCTGCCTATGGCAATATCGCGATTTTTAACCGCTCTTACTATGAAGATGTCTTGGTAGTCAAAGTTCATAATCTGCTGCCTGCTGCCAAACAGACAACCAGAGATGGCGGCCCGGATATCTGGAAACTGCGTTACCGCCAAATTCGTGATCTGGAGCGCTATTTAACCGAAAACGGGATAATTGTCGTGAAACTTTTTCTTAACATCTCCAGGGATGAACAAGGCGAGCGTTTGCTTGCACGGATAGATGAGCCGGCTAAAAACTGGAAGTTTTCAGCCGGGGATGTGCACGAACGTCAATTCTGGGACGATTACATGGATACCTATGAGGAAATGATTCAGGGGACTGCAACGGAAATGGCGCCCTGGTATATTATTCCTGCCGATCGCAAATGGTTTTCGCGTCTGCTGATTTCAGAAGTTCTGGTTGAAACACTGCAAAAGCTGCCCCTGGCGTATCCGGAGGTAACGGATGAAGCCCGCGCCGCTATGGTTACTTACCGCAAAATGCTGCTTGAAGAGGGCAAGGATCTACCTTCTGGCGGCGAATTGCAGTGATTCGTTTGCGCCTTCGCGGAACCACTGGATCATACGGCCGGCGATGCTGGTTGTGGTTGGGATGTCAGGCAGGTTTTCGCGGCTAAACCAGTCGGCGTCATCGATTTCAAAACCATCAACCTGTATTTCGCCGCCAGCGTATTCGCAAACAAAACCAACCATCAGCGAATCAGGGAAAGGCCAGGATTGGCTGGCGAAGTAGCGCAGATTCTTAACCTGGATGCGGACTTCTTCGAACACTTCACGTTCAATGGTATCTTCAAATTCCTCGCCCGGTTCCATAAAGCCGGCGATTACACTATAACGATTAGCCGGGAAATTCCGGTTGTGGGCCAGCAGGATTTTATCGTCACGGATGATGGCTGTAATAATTGCGGGTGAAATCCGCGGATAAATTACGTTACCGCAAGTACCGCACTTTTTCGCCCTTTCATCTTCTTTCCAACTGGTTGGTTTGCCACAGCTGCCGCAGAAACGGCTTTGCCTGTCCCAATGCAGAATCTGGGCGGCCCGCCCCGCCAGCATGAACATGTCATCGTCAATATCCGCTGCCAGAGCGCGTAAATTTACAAATTCATACCCTGCGGGTAAATCGATCATTTGCCCGACATCGAGGGTGAAGCAATCGTCGTCATCGAAGGTGCCCAGGTAATGGCGTTCTGCCGGCAAACCGGCAATGCCTTCCACACTGGTTCTGTAAGGAACCTGAGGGCCAACCGCTGTCTGCCGGACAAGCAGCAGGTTTTTGTAAAAAACGAACCAGCGTTCGGGCCTTTCACCCTCCGGCTGGTGTATATAAGCAGAAGAGTAATGATTGTATATGCTTTTGCCTCTCATGAGTTTACCTTTCCAGTTCTGATCTTTTTATCTGAAGATATTATAACGTTGATTGCCGCTTAAATCACCGACATATTCAGCGCTAAATAATCAAGGTTAAATAATCAAAACCGGAGAATTTGGCTTTACGAACCGCGCTTTCTGTGCAGTCGCCACCATCGACCGGAACCAGTACAATTCCCATGTCAAGGCCCTCCTTGAGAGCAATACAGGCGTCCAGGGTGTTTTGCAAAGCCTGAACGCCTGTTTTTCGGCAAAATACCACATGGCTGACTA
>CAYPHB010000209.1:0-2082 GCA_964410445.1 uncultured Oscillospiraceae bacterium | reverse complement strand
CAGTAGGTGCAGGAATGGTTCATCACATCGGTGATAATGAATATGTCATGCCCGCGAACGGTGTTATTGATAACAGCTTTGCCTTCACCAGAGGAGAAGCGCAGGGTACTGACTGATACGCGGTAGTCGCTGCGGATAAACCCAGGGCTTTCGTCAGCAGCTTCAGGCTGCAGCTCCAGGTATTCAGTGCGGCGGGTACAGAGGAATTCGTTGACTTTTTCCGCAAATTCCATACTGCCGATTAAAGGAATAATTCCAACCGGGCCGACTGGCTGCATCCGGTTGTTGCCATATTGATTATAAATGTAATAAGACTTATCGTCTGAAACGATCAAAGTTGTGTCCTCCTTCGATGATAATCAAGCAGTTTGGTGATTTTAATGGTAGGCGTAATCAAGGTGGACAATGAGGCGTCATGGTTGATGGCATCGATCAGGAGAGCAACAAAACGCGACATGTCGACTTCTGTGAAAAATGGCGCCTGGCGCAGTTCTTCCCGGCGATAGATCAGGTTGGTGGATACGACCTTGTTAATTACGCCTTCTTCGTATGCCTGCTGGATTTCTTTGATTCCGTTTGTCATCAGTGCGAAGGAGGCGGCGCAAAAAACGCGGCGGGCACCTTTGGCCTTGAGATCGCGGGCAATCCGCAGCATGGTGTTACCGGTCATAATCATGTCGTCAACCACCAGAACATCCTGACCGCTGACATCTTCGCCCAGGAATGAGTAGGCGATAATCGGATTGCGGCCATCAACGATTTTGGAATGGTCGAACTGACGGTAATAAATGCCGAGCGGCACTTCCATCATGGAGGCGTAGTACATGCAGCGGGCAATACTGGTTTCGTCTGGACTGACAACCATAAAGCGGCCCGGCACAAGGTCGAGGTCGGGAACGGACGTCAGCAGTGATTCAATAATCTGGAAAGAAGTGGGGATCGATTCAAAACTGCGCAGCGGTATGGCGTTGGCAACCCGGGCGTCATGCGTATCGAAAGTAATGATGTTGTCGACGCCGAGTTTGTCGAGTTCCTGCAACATATAGGCGCAATCCAGGGATTCACGGGCTGTGCGGTGGTACTGGCGCGCTTCATAAAGATAAGGCATTACCAGATTGATGCGGCGTGCCTGGCCGGCTGTTGCCAGGATAACCCGGATCAGGTTCTGAAAATGATCGTCGGGGCTGGTGCTGACAGATTTGCCGAAACGGGTGTACTCGACACTGTAATTAAGCACGTCGGTGATGATAAAAAGGTCGTGGCCGCGTACTGATTGGTGGATTACGGCTTTGCCTTCGCCTGAAGGGAAGCGCTCGATATCATAATTAAGACGATAATCAAGCCGGATAAAACCGGGGTTCTGTGTCAGCTCAGGGTGTTTTGCCAGATAAGTGGAGCGGCGGTTGCGTAAATGATAATTGACAGCATCGGACAAATCATCACTGATTTGCAATGAAACAAGCCCTATCGGGCCCACAGGCGGCATAGTGTTGTCGCCGTATTGATCATAAATGAAGTAGTTTTTGTCGCCTCCGACCTGTTCAGCCGACATTAATTCTCTCCTGCCAGTTTACTAAAGCCGTTGTCAAACAATTAAGAATCAACGGCTCGATTTTATCCGCCTGCTCAGGCGGTTGCTGGTGTTTGCGCCGCTTTTTAGTTTCTTAACTTTGTTTTCGGTGGCTGATGTGTCTGCGTCGCTCTGGTGCAGTAATCGTTTAGTCTTACAGACATTATTATTTAATTATAGCTGATTCATAGCTTGAATGAAACTAATTTGGCTTTACAAACTAACTAAGATTGAAGCCGCAATTACCCTGCATGTCTGGCAAGTTTGAATATTTCGGCTGTTGTTAAATTTTGACGCTGTGTCCAGGCTCATGTAGAATGCAAACAGTAAAGGGGTGAAAAAATGGCAATTGATTTTCGCAGAGCAAATCTAGATGTAGCAGCCGGCAGGCTCGACCAGGTGCCGCAAAACGGCCGACCTGAGATCATTCTGTCCGGCCGTTCAAATGTTGGCAAATCATCCCTGATCAACTCACTGACAGACCAGAAAAAGCTGGCGCGAGTCAGCCAGGC
>CAYPHB010000208.1:0-2126 GCA_964410445.1 uncultured Oscillospiraceae bacterium | reverse complement strand
GGGCTGTTTACTTTACTGGTTTTTATCATGATTCACCGCCTGTTATAAACCGCAGCTACGGTCGTTTTCGCCACTAATATAGCATATAATAAATTGTAGTGATATCACAAGGAGACTTTAATGAACCAGTTCCGGATAGATTCAACCATGCAGCCGCAAGGCGACCAGCCGCAGGCTATAAATACACTAGTACGGGGAGTAGAGGCGGGAATGCCGGCCCAGACGCTGCTTGGAGTCACCGGTTCCGGCAAGACTTTTACCATGGCTCACATTATTGAGCGCCTGCAGCGCCCGGCTTTGGTTATCGCCCACAACAAAACACTGGCTGCCCAGCTGGCGGCTGAATTCAAAGCTTTTTTCCCGGAAAACGCCGTGGAGTATTTTGTCAGCTACTACGACTACTACCAGCCGGAGGCTTACATAGCCGCTACCGATACTTATATCGAAAAAGATTCGGCTATCAACGACGAAATTGACCGCATGCGCCATTCGGCCACCGCCTCATTGACAGAGCGCCGCGATGTTATCGTCGTCGCCAGCGTTTCCTGCATTTATGGCATCGGCAGCCCGGCAGACTACAAAGACCTGATGGTGCATCTGCGCCCGGGCATGCGCAAGGACCGCGATTCAGTAATTCGCGAACTGATCGATATTCAGTTTGTGCGCAACGATTTTGAGACAAAACGCGGCAGCATTCGCGTCCGCGGCGACACCATCGATATCTTTCCCACCAACTCGGAAGAACTGATTACGCGCGTCTCCTTCTTTGGCGATGAAATTGAAAGAGTCTCAGAGATCGACCGCCTCAGCGGCCGGGTTAAGGCTGTCCGCACCTACGCTTCAATCTATCCTGCCTCGCATTACGCGACAACAGATGCCAACATGAAGCGGGCGATCATTTCGATCGAGGAAGAGCTGGAGCAGCATTTGGCTTTTCTGCGGCGTGAGGGCAAACTGATGGAGGCCTACCGACTGGAACAGCGCACCCGCTATGACCTGGAAATGATGGCCGAAACCGGCTTCTGCAAAGGTATCGAAAACTATTCACGCCATCTCGACGGCCGCGCCGCCGGCACTCCGCCCAATACGCTGATTGACTTCTTCCCCAAGGATTACCTGCTGTTTCTGGACGAATCGCACGTCACTGTGCCGCAGATCGGTGCCATGTACAACGGCGACCGCTCCCGCAAGGCCTCGCTGATTGAATACGGCTTCCGCCTGCCTTCAGCCCTCGACAACCGGCCACTGCGGTTCGACGAATTCGAAAAACGCATGGGGCAGACCATGTTCGTCAGCGCCACCCCTTCCAAATATGAGGAGGCACATGCTGTCCAGGTGGCCGAGCAGGTAATCCGGCCCACCGGCTTGCTCGACCCGATTGTCCATATCCGCCCGGTTGAAGGCCAGATCGAAGATCTGCTGACAGAAATCCGCGAAACAACCAAGCGCGGCGAGCGCAGCCTGGTGCTGACGCTGACCAAGAAATTCGCCGAGGATCTGACCGCTTTCTTCCAGGAAGAGAACATCCGCGTCAAATACCTGCATTCCGACATTTATACGGTTGAGCGGATGAAAATTCTGCGCGATCTGCGCCATGGCGCCTTCGATGTGTTGGTTGGCATCAACCTGCTGCGTGAAGGGCTTGACCTGCCGGAGGTTTCACTGATCGCGATCCTTGATGCCGACAAAGAAGGCTTCCTGCGCTCGACAACCTCCCTGATTCAAATAATCGGCCGCGCCGCCCGCAACGTCAACGGCCGGGTTGTGATGTACGCCGACAATATCACTGAATCGATGCAGCGAGCCGTTGCCGAAACCAACCGTCGCCGCGGCATTCAGGAGCAGTACAACAAGGAAAACAACATCACACCAACCAGTATCCAGAAGGATATCCGCAACGTGCTCGACACCATTGCCGAGGCAGTCGCCGAAGAAGGCTTGTCCGAAGCGGTACAGGATGAAGTTGTGGCCGGCAAGGTTGAGAAACTCAAAGAACCGGAACTGGTCAAGCTTTCCACCCGCCTGGAGAAAGAAATGAAACAAGCTGCCAAGGACCTCGCCTTCGAAGAGGCTGCCCGCCTGCGCGACTTGCTGATTCTGATTCGCGGCAGGATAAGCGAGCTGCG
>CAYPHB010000207.1:0-2146 GCA_964410445.1 uncultured Oscillospiraceae bacterium | reverse complement strand
ATGAACTGCCTGACTGAAGCCATGGGCCTCGGTTTGCCTGGCAACGGCACCATTCCCGCCGTTTATTCCGACCGCAGACGTCTCGCCAAAAAGGCCGGCGTCCAGGTGCTTAAACTTTACGAAGAAGGCAAAACCGCGCTTCAGATCATGACACCCGATAATATCCGCAACGCTCTGCGGATGGACATGGCTTTGGGCGGCTCAACCAACTCGATTCTGCATTTGCTGGCGATCGCCCGCGAAGCTGGTTACGAACTGGACCTTGCTGAAATCAGTGAAATCAGCGACAAAACCCCGCAGCTTTGCAAACTCAACCCCGCCAGCAATATCTACCTCACCGATCTTAACGAAATCGGCGGCATTTCCGCTGTCCTGGCCGAGCTGGACCGCGGTGGTTTCATCAGCAGCGATGTCGCAACAGTTGACGGTCGCCTCTCCGACCGCTTTGCCAATGTCGCGCCGGCGGACGGTACCATTTTGAAATCTATCACAGATCCCTATGCTGTTGATGGCGGCCTGGCTGTGATGTATGGCAACCTGGCACCAGACGGATCCGTTGTCAAGAAGGGCGCAGTTGACCCTGAGATGATGGTTCATGAAGGTCCTGCCCGTGTTTTCAACAGCGAAGAAGAAGCCAGCGAAGCCATTTTCAGTGACCAGATCAAAGCGGGCGATGTTGTTGTTATCCGCTTCGAAGGACCGCGCGGCGGCCCTGGTATGCGCGAAATGCTGACCCCGACCAGCGCCCTGGCCGGCATGGGCCTCGACACTTCCGTCGCCCTGCTTACTGACGGCCGTTTTTCCGGCGCCAGCCGTGGTTCTTCAATTGGCCACATGGCTCCTGAGGCAGCTGTAGGCGGCCCGTTGGCCTATGTTCAAGAGGGCGACAGGATCCGGGTAGATATTCCCGGCCGCCGTGTTGACTTACTGGTTGAAGCGTCCAGACTGCAAAAACGCGAGCCCGCTGAATGCCCTGACCGCCAGCTAAAAGGTGTTTTGGCCCGTTACGAGCGTCAGGTGGCCCCCAGCTGCAAAGGTGCCCGCATGAACCCGTTCGATCAAGAATAACGCAAGGAGGCCTGCCTACTATGACCGGTGCAGAACTGATCGTTGAATTTTTAAAACGCAAGAATGTAACAAACGCCTACGGTTATCCCGGTGGGTTTGTCCTGTTTCTTTACGATGCCATTTATCGCATGGGCTTTCCGCACACGTTGGCCAGGCATGAGCAAGGTGCGGTACATGCTGCCGACGGCTATGCCCGCGTTACCGGTAAACCCGGTGTGGTCATTGCCACTTCCGGCCCCGGTGCCACTAATCTGGTTACCGGTATTGCCAATGCTCATCTGGATTCCGTGCCGATGTTGGCGATAACCGGTGCGGTTGCCCGCAAGGACACAGGTACCGACGCCTTTCAGGAAGCTGACATTACGGGTATTACTCTGCCGATCACCAAGTATAACTACCTGGTGATGAACCCGCTGGAGCTGTTGCCCATGCTGGAAGAAGCCTGGGCACTCACAACTTCCGACCGTCCGGGCCCGGTTCTGGTTAATATCCCCAAGGATATCCAGCAAATGGAAATCGGTGATTACGACGAATTGATGGCGAATAACCGGATTCGTTCCACCTACGTCCGCCACCGTCCGTCAAAAATCCGCACTGAATCAATGGCTGAGAAAGTGTATGCAGCATTGCAAGCCAGTGAGCGCCCGCTGCTGCTGGTAGGCGGCGGCTGCATAATTTCACCTGGTGCAGTAGACACACTGCGCGCCTTTGTAAACCACACCGGAATTCCGGTTGCCAATACCCTGATGGGTAAGGGCGCGGTCAGTGAAGACAATCCCTGTTACCTTGGCAATGTTGGCATGCACGGCACACCGCAGGCTAATCTGGCAATGGGCCGCAGCGACTTGTTGCTGGCTGTCGGCGCCCGCTTCTCCGATCGTGTTATCGGCGATCCAGCCCGCTATAACCAGTTGCTGGACAAAAAACTTATCCATGTAGATATCGATATCGCTGAAATCGGCAAAAATGTCCGCCCGGATATCGAAATTGAGGATGACGCTGCCGATTTCTTTAAGAAAATGCTGGAATCACCTTTAGCTAAAGACTTCGCCAAAGACTGGCAGGAGTGGAAGGATCA
>CAYPHB010000206.1:0-2174 GCA_964410445.1 uncultured Oscillospiraceae bacterium | reverse complement strand
ATCATATTGCTTCTGGACTTCAGCTTTACAAACTGCCTTGCCGGCTTTCCAGTTCTTAACATTGTAATTTGCCGGAATCATCGGGTCGGTTTCCGGGTCGTACTCATTGGTGTCAATGCCATTGAGGATTCCCTGAAGCTTGTGTGAGTAGTACATCAGCAAACCGTTGAGGCCTTCGCCGTAGTAATCAGTCAGCATCTCCTCGGCATAGGATGGCGACACTGTGGTAACCTTGTCAGCGTATACAATACCGGCCTTCATGAAGTTGGGCACCCCATCGTGCAGAATGCCTGCGTCTGTCAGGAAGCGGCTGGGCAGATCCATCAGGTCGGCAATGCGCTCAACTCCGTGGATTCCCTGGTACCTGAGGTTGTGAATCGTAAATACCGTTTTCAAATTCTTGTGGAAGCCGTAAGGACGGTAATGCGCCTCCAACAGGCACGGAATCATCCCTGTTTGCCAGTCGTTCAAGTGCAGGATGTCAGGAAAGAAATCCATCGGCATGCCTAAAGCTTCCAGGACAGCCCGCTGAAAGAAAGAAAATCGTTCAATATCAAAGGAGTAATCCAGGTAAATCTGGTCATGCGCAAAATAGTATTCGTTGTCTATGAAATAAATCGGCAGACCCTGAAAATCCATGCGGTATAAACCGCTGTACATACTGCGCCAGCCAAGCTTAATCATTGTCCAACGAACAAAAGTGAGTTTACCCAGGTACTTTTCCTTGATTGGTTTATACAAAGGCAAAATCACCCGCGCGTCAACACCAATTTCCCGCAGGCTGTAAGGCAGAGCGCCAACCACATCGCCCAGGCCGCCGCTCTTGGCAAGCGGTGACATTTCAGAAGATACAAACAATACTTTTTGCGAATTCATACGATGGCCCCCTTGCCAATCACAACCGGATAATCGGCTTGCCCGATCAGCTTGACACCCGGACGCAGCACACAGTCTTTATCGATAATGACGTTCTCCAGTTCGCAGCCTTCAGAAATATGGACATTCTGGAAAATAATCGAGTTGCGTACTTTTGCATTACGGGAAATAGTGACACTGCGGAAAATCATGCTGTTCTCTACAGTACCCATTATCCGGCAGCCATCAGAAATTGTTGAATTACTGACATGGTTTTCATCGAGATACAAAATAGGCGCTTCGTCTTTTACTTTGGTGTAGACAGGCAATCCGGACCAGAACAGCTTTTGCCGCACATCTTCTTCCAACAGCCTCATGGTGGATTCAAAGTAGGATTTTATTGAGTTGACCCGGAGGATCAGGCCTTTATACTCAAAGCCCTTAACGTGCATCCGGTCATACTGGCGCAGCAGCAGTTCCACAGAAAACTCGAACTCCCCGTGCGATATCTGCGAGCTGATAAAATCGATCAGTAAATCGCGGGCAATAACCACAACACCGAGCGAGCGCCTGTTGAAAGTGGTTTTTTCCGGATTCAGCATTACGTCACGCACCCGGCCGCGCCTGTCCATATCCATAATTACACAGGGAGAGCCGCCGAGCAGTCCGTCGCGATTGTACATAACGGTAATGTCAGCACCGGAATTTTCATGTTTTGCCACGATTTCATTAAAAGTGGTGTTAAAGATAACATTGCTGTTGCTGACAATAACGTATTTTTCACTGCTGGCGCGGAAGTAATCGATCAAACCGGTGAGGTCGTCACCTTCAACGCCATAACCCATGTTCTCCGAGGTGATATAGGGCGGCAGAATATTCAGCCCCGGCTGCTTGCGGTCAAGATCCCAGGAACTGCCGGTGCCCAGATGATCCATAAGCGATTTATACTTGTTCATGGTGATCAGGCCAACTCGTGTAATTTCGGAATTAACCATGTTTGAGAGCATAAAATCGACTATGCGGTAGCGACCGCCAAAAGGCATTGCCGCCAGTGCTCGCGGACGCGAGAGTTCCCCCAGTTGGATCCGCTTGTGGTCGGCCAGAATCAGCCCCATTGCATCAATAAACATTGCCGTTCCTCCTTCAGCGAATCACCGTGACGCGTTCAATAATTTCGTCAGGTTCGTCATTTTCAGCTTCTACCATGCAGTTGCCCGGAATCACCACGTTCTCACGGATTTTAATGTTCTCCCCGATCACGGAAATGCCGTTGCTACAAAGATGGGCGTTGGTGTATTTGCAGGTGGCCAGTTCAGTTT
>CAYPHB010000205.1:0-2185 GCA_964410445.1 uncultured Oscillospiraceae bacterium | reverse complement strand
GAGTCGTCTGCCCGAATACACTGACGGTGATCTCACCCGCGCCCTCAGCCGGAAATAGCAAACCGGACATGAAAAGTCCTGCTGCTATTTGCCGTCTGCTAACAGCAGAAAGCGGTTGGCACAGCGCCTGGCTAAAGCCAGGTCATGGGTAGCGATTACCGCACTCAGCCCCTGCTCCACCTTCTCTGCCAGTAACCGCATTATGAAGCTGGTTGCCTGCTCGTCCTGAGCATAGGTTGGTTCATCCAGCAGCAGCAGCTCCTTTTGGCCGGCTAACATGGAAATTATCGCCAATCGCCGTTGCTGCCCCTGGCTCAGTTCATATGGCGATACTTCCGCGTAATCTGCCAGGCCAAACCGGGACAGCATAGCATCAGCAGCAGCCTTTATCTCCGCAGCGTTTTTCAGCGGTTCACATACCTGTAAGGTCATTTCTACTTCGGTTCGTACTTTCAAGGTTAAGAACTGAAAGCGCGGGTTTTGGAAAACAAGTCCCACCTGGCCGCTGACTTTCAATTTGCCTTTGTGCTTAACCAAACCGGCTATTGCACCCAGCAGAGTGCTTTTGCCGGAGCCGTTGCTGCCAACCAGCGCGGTAATTGAACCTTTCTCGATTGCAAAATTGAGTTCAGACAAAAAAGGCTTTTTGCCATAATAAGCGCTCAGATTACTTGCTTCAACAATACTTTCCCGCGGCGAAAGCGCTATCGGCGGCGTAATTTGCTTCAGCCACTCGTCACCGTAAAACAAACCCAGGCTCTCGAACAAGGTTTTATTCTGGTCCAGATCCCGCGCTAAAATGCCATCGTTCAGCAAGTGACCGTTGTTGTCCATCAGCAGAACACGGCTGAGAAACGGGCGCCAGTAATCCAGACGATGGTCGACAATAATCAGCGTTATCCCTGCCCGGTTGAGTTCAGCGAGTCTGGCAGCCAGCTGGGTACAGGCGGCGGGATCGATATTGGCGAAAGGTTCATCCAGAATTAGAACCTTGGCCTCAACAGCCTGGGCAGTCGCGAGCGCGATTTTCTGTTTAGTTCCGCCGGAGAGCGTATGAATCGGTTCTGACTTTAGTTCAAGCAGGCCTGAAGGATTCAGTAAATCTCTTAGACGCTGCTGGAAATCCCCTTGAAAATTGATGTTTTCCAGTGCAAAGAGTACCTCATTCTCAGCATTGCTCATACAAAACTGGTTATCGGGATTTTGAAACATTATCGATATTTTACGGGCTCTTTTGACAGGATTCATTACCTGCAGATTCTCACCGAAGACTTCGATGCTGCCTTCCAGGCTGCCGGCATACTCCGGGTAAAGACCGGCCAGGCAGTAGGCCAGAGTGCTTTTGCCGCACCCTGATGGACCCATGAGCAGCACCGTCTCCCCTTTTTTCACTGTTAAGGAAATGTTTTCGAAAACCGGTGCTTCGTTCGGCTGATAGCGGTAACGCAGATTCTCACAGCGCAAAGCGATTTCAGACACGGCGCTTACCCAAAGCATAGCTCTTCAACAGACCGGTTTGAGCAAGCCCATCGCCCATACCTGTGCAGATAAAGCCGGCAAAAACAACCGAGCTGATCAGCCGGGCAATGAACATTACCACCAGCAGACCGGGCGCCAGGAGGCCGTAACCGGACCGGATGAAGCTCCAGACAAAGCTGGTTACACAGCAGCCCGCCGCAGCCAGGACCATAGTTTTGCGATTATATTTCTGATAACGATAAAGCGCGAATACACCTTCCGCGCCTGCGCCCTGAATGATGCCGGCTACAATAACAATTGGGCCGTACATATTGCCCATCAGGACTTCAATCAAGGCAGCCAGAACCTCAGCGAGAATGGCAGCGCCGGGCTTTTGCAGAATGTAGCCCGCTAAGGTGGCAGCCATGAACCAGACACCAAAGATGATCTCGTTGCCGAACGGGGCCAGGCCCAGCGGGGTCAGGGCAGTTGTCAGAAAAGCGGCAATATACACGCCGCCAAGGTAAATCACACCGAAGACGATGCAGAGCATGGCGATCATGATGATATCACGCAGTTTCCAGCCCAGCCTGTTGTCTGTTGATCTGTTGCCATTAATATTGTTGATGGTTTCACTGTCCATTTTTATACTCCTCTGTAATTGTTGCCGCGATTATTCAGCCGTCGGACTGTTAACGGACAATGTGAAGTGCAGCACATAGTGGGT
>CAYPHB010000204.1:0-2207 GCA_964410445.1 uncultured Oscillospiraceae bacterium | reverse complement strand
TTGCCATTGCCTCTTCCAGCTCTGACACTACAGCACTGTCGTGCCAGTACACTGTTTGGGTTTCACTTGTCATCCATTTTAAAAACTTGTTTTCGCTCATCTTTACCTCCGGTTTTTTGTGATTCGTTTATTTAGTGTTATTTGTTTTTGCTTCAGTTTCAGATTTTGCCAGCAGCTTGTGTTCTATCAGCTGCTTATTGAATTGAATATGGCGGGTCATAGCATCCTCAGCTGCAGCACTGTCACGCGCCGCAATCGAGCTAACTATCTGTCGGTGAGTATCGATGGATTCCTTGAGAATCCGTTTATCGGTAAACTCAGTAAAAATATAAATTGATTTGTTGATAATCGGGATCAAAGAAGTAATAACTTCATTTTCCGTGCATTCAGCTATGTAGGCATGCAATTCAACATCCTTGGCTTCATGCGAGCGGTTTTGGCGCATCAGGCGCTCGATTTCGTTAGCCAGGGAGTTCATCCGGACAATATCGTCCTCAGTAGCGCGAGTTGCCGCCAACGCTGCAATCTTGGGTTCGATTATCAACCTTGTTTCAAGCAGATCGAACACCAGTTTTTCTTTGTCCTTAACAAACTGAAAACCCAACGGGTCATCAGCCACACCGGGTTTGTTCGCCACGACCGTGCCGCGGCCACGTATTATCTCGACAATATTACGGGAAACCAGAATTCGAATTGCCTCACGGACTGTGCTGCGCCCCACCTGAAGCGCCTCCGAAAGCTGTAGTTCGTTAGGAAGGCGGCTACCGGATTCCAACTCATTATCAACAATATAGTTGACGATCTGGCTGGCAGCACGTTCTGATAATGTTTTTCTGGAGTTTTCCAGAGAGCTTAGCATCGATAACCCCTACTCTGGCAGGCCTCTTACTGCTTGAATATTCACAGAAATCTGCGCCTCTCGAGCAACGATCCAGCACAAAATCTGCTAATTGACAAAATGACATAAGACGTCTGACGTCACTCTTTAGTATACTACAGCTTTAAGGTCTGTCAAATAGAAAGATTATGTTTAATGCTAATATTCCGGAGTCTAGCCGCTGATTTCTAACCCGAGCTTGTAGTGCCGCCAACAGTAGCGGTGGTAGACTTTTTGGTCGATTCAGTCTTTGTGTCTTTAGTGGTATCTTTAGTTGGTGTAGTCTCAGTTGTTGGAGCCGGCGCTTTTGTGGCAGCAGATGTAGTATTCCGTGTTGTTGGGGTATTGCCTTTTGGCGTAGTAGTACTTCCGGTCGTTGCTCTGGGGGTGGTCTGACCGGTTGATGAGCCGGCAGCATGGACATTACAGTTTCTGTCAGGATTCGCTGCTGCGCCAGGCACAAAGTATTCTTTGCGGGGACTCGGGCACCTGCTTGTAGCCAGTAAACCACTGGTAGGACATATTGTGTGTTCTTCAACAGTTGCCGGCTTCTCAAAATCGCGATGCGGTAACCCTTCATGAATCCTGGTCATGGCTTCGGTCCAGATGCCGCGAGCATTATTGCGGTCCGGCGAGGGGATCTCTGTTTTTCCCAACCTATTGTCATAGCCGTACCAGACAGCTGCTGAATAATAAGGGGTAAAGCCGATCAGCCATTTGTCGGCATTATCATCGGTTGTTCCGGTTTTACCGCCGGTAGGCATATTCGGGACGGCATTGCGATTGGCAGTACCCCCGGGTGTCATGACGCCCTGCATAATATCGGTCATAATAAACGCTGTCTCTGGTTTGAATACCTGTTTGAACTCCGGCTTGTTTTCCAACAGCACTTCCCCATCCGCACTCAAAACCCGGGTATATGCATATGGTTTAGTATAAAGGCCATGATTTGCCCATACTGTATAAGCTCCAGCCATTTCCAGTGTGGTCATGCCCTGGTTGAAACTGCCCAGTGCCGTGGAAGGATAGCGCTCGGTTGGGCGGGGCATGCCCAGCTGCTCCAGATAAGGAAGCATAATGTCGGGACCGATTAAATCGGTATAAAGAAGCACAGCAATTGTATTGATAGAGTACTTAACAGCTTCCCGGATTGTCAGCTTGCCGCGGTAGCTCGAGCCTGAGTTACGAGGCCAGACTTTGGTGGGGTTTTTATCATCCAGATAATAAGCTTTGTCTACAAAGGTGGAAGCAGCCGAGAAAAGACCTGTATCAATGCCGGGGCCGTAGATAGCCAGGGGTTTAATACTTGAACCAGGCTGGCGGCGAGCGC
>CAYPHB010000203.1:0-2245 GCA_964410445.1 uncultured Oscillospiraceae bacterium | reverse complement strand
AACTGGCGGTAAATATCCTGAACGATCCTGTAAGCGGGCTCATACTCTTCCCGATACCGCTGACTATGGCTAAACGGCGGGCAAGTATCCATATCGTAATCTGCTAACAATGCTTCTAGTTGCTGTTCCGCAGAATCGACCTTGCTACTGGTAATCATTTGGCGTAAAACAGATAAGCTCTGTTTAAACCGTTCTTTCCCGTCAGTTGTGGCTGCTGCTGACAAAACAAAAAAACGATTGATGGTACGCGCATCGATTCCATCCTGTTCGATGCCCGCCAGATTTAGCCGGCACAGTCCATTGCCAATAGGCTCAAAGCGTTCAGGAAACCCTCTGATGCCTGAAGTTACGTCAACTGGATCAGCCATGGAATAAGAATTTGAAACCGGCACAGAATCGGCATTTATTTCAATTTCTGCGGTTGCTTTTATTTCCTGGTTCAGACGTTGTAAGCTTGCAGGCTCATCTGTAACCAGATGGCCTCCACCAAAAGCATTTTGGTGTAATAGCTTCAATAAATCCTGGCTTTGAAGCACAGGATAACGTTCTATCTGTTGCCTGATAATTTCCTTTAAAGCTTCAGATTCGTTCAAATTCAAATACCCTCGCTCGTTGTAAAGCGATGATTATCAAAGGAATCAGGATTATCTGAATCGCAAGCCCTGGTAAAGCGTTGATTAGGGCCCCGGCAGCGAAGATCTGCCAAGTAAAAACCGAGCCTGTCATTGAAAAGAGAACCCAGCTTACTACGCCCCAGACAATCCGCCCAGCGATCAAAGCAGCAAAAAGACTTAAATAAATATTGATTGTTTTTTTCGGCAACAATCGGTAAACAAATCCACTGACAAAGCCATATACCGCCAGTTCAAAAGCCATCGCCAGCGCCGTGGGAAACAGTGGTGGTAAACCGGAAAGCAAACTGCGCAAAAGAGGCGTTACGAAGCCAACTAAAGCGCCAGCAGGGCCACCACAAATAAATCCGGCTAATAGGACAGGAATATGCATTGGCAATAAACGACTGCCAATAGCAGGTATTTGACCGGTCAAAAACGGCAATAGGATACCTAGTGCAATGAAAAAGGCCGAAAGAACCATGGTGCGGGTTGAAATACGTTGCATTTGCTCCTCCATAATAAAAAAACGTCCGCCCTGTTCACAGGTGGCAAACGCCTTCATGGCATAGCAATTCATTTCAAGATGATTTTTGTTTAACAATTTTCTGCTTATAACGGTAATCTATTTTCAAAGTTTACCGGCAAATAAAATTATGGTACCACGGCTTCAGCCGGTAAATCGATACTGCTTTTTTCGCGGCTTCAACCAGCGATAATACATATTTTGCCTGAAGTTCAAGATAAGTCAAGGACAACCGTTGTACCAGCCTTAAAAAACGGCGGGCACCAGCTTCTTTACCAGTACCCGCCGTTAGTTTCAAAATATTCAGTTTTAATATCGGTTTGGTGTCAGGACATCAATCAGCTTTGCCAAAGCAATCCCAACGATAGCGTACCCCACCATAGCCACCAAGGTTTGAACGTCGAACCCCGGCGTCTGCGACTGTGCGATTATGCCACGGAACGGGACAATCAGTACATCACTAATCCCATAAATAAGGGAGACAATCGCATTGCCGTCGTTGGCGTCGACCAGTCGTAAAACCAGGCGTAAACCCAGCAACACTTCGACAACTCCGAGCACCCAGTAGATAAACCGGCTTGCCCGGGGTGCGTTTGTGCGTTCAGGACGTGTGGCATCCGCCACCTTTTCAGCACGATCACTAGCCAGTCTGTCGGAAGCCATACGGTCTGTCCGATCGTCAAGATGACGGTTTTCAGCGGCCGCTCTGGCAAGACGTTCTTTCTCAGCCAGTTCAGCCCTTTCGCGCTCAGCCAGAACTGTACGTTCCACATCAGTACGACCAGCTTGCTCACGGGCAAATTGGTCTGCCCGTTCTTCCATCATGCGTTCATCAATTTTCTCATCAATCCGGTTATCAATTTCGTCGTCGACCCGCTTCGGGATCGGGCGATCTTCTTCCGCGATTGGTGTTCTGTTTCTATCATCATCCATTTTGAGCACCTCACTGTACATAAATAGCTATAAGGAAAATTTCTTCAGGCAGGCAATTGTTCATTACTTATGTGCTAGAGTACTCTTCTGCCCTGAATCAGGCGCACGATCACGACAATTACCGCAATAACCAGCAGGATATGAAGTAAGCCGCCTAAAAGGTTTGATGTAACCA
>CAYPHB010000202.1:1958-2263 GCA_964410445.1 uncultured Oscillospiraceae bacterium | reverse complement strand
TACTACTACAGGGTGAGGGCTTACAAACTGGTAAATAAAGTAAAGGAGTATAGTGAATATTCCAATGAACTGAAACTAACAACACCCGTCCGTAGGCTAAGTGCTTTCGGTAAATTAGCGCAGTCTTTTCAAAATTCTATGCAACTCAGCAGTTTTGAACAAAGAACCAGCCTGACTTTCGCTACCACTTTGTTTGCCCAAAATGTCGTTTTATTGCTGAAGTCATTGCTTGGTATAAAGGCGCTGCGTTAAACGATATCGACCGAACTGAACCGCAGCCGCCGGCACAGGCGGATTCCTTCAAA
>CAYPHB010000202.1:0-1948 GCA_964410445.1 uncultured Oscillospiraceae bacterium | reverse complement strand
GCACAGGCGGCTGCGGCAATCGGCAGTAAAACATGAGATGCGCTGGGTCCATAAAGTTCTGCGGTACACAATGTAAGTGATATTCACGAAAACTGTGAGGTGCGAAAATGAAGCTGATAAAACAACTATCGAAAAAATCAATCATTATAATAACCAGCGCAGCGTTTGTTGTTTTAGTCAGCACTGTGCTGATTTTGGCGAATTTTATGAACGCGCGCGCTTCACAGACAACAACCGCCACCAGCACACAGTCGGGGATAGTAACCACAAATTCAGGCTCAGCAAACACACAAAGCTCTAACATCAACGGGTCAGGAGCAGTCATGTCTCCGGCTGCTTCTTCTACTGAGCAAACATCAACGACGAACTCTGGCTCAGTCACAACTATGTCATCGGCGGCTGTTACTGGGCCTGCCGCAACACCAGATCCATCATCAACCGGCAGCTCGCCATCAACGAGCGCCGGCACTTCTTCAGTAAGCATAGCAACATCCGCCTCTGCTTCCACTCAGACCAGCGGTGTTACTTCCGCCCCAACGGACAAAACCGGAACATCTTTGTATGTTTCTCCCGGTGGTAACGATGCTAACCCGGGCACAACCGCATTTAAAAGCATACAAAAAGCGATCGAATCTGCTCCGACAGGTAGCACAATAGTTGTTAAGGCCGGTATTTACCGTGAACGTCTGGTTATTCGCGACTGCAGTGATCTGGAGATAAAGAGTCAAGCCGGAGAACGGCCGGTTTTGAGCGGTCAGGATTTTAACAGCGGCTATCTGGTGGAAGTAACAGCCAGCCGCGATATCAGTTTCAGCGGTTTCGAAGTGCGCGATTTTAAAGGTGCTGACCTGGAGTGCGTCATAATCAAAAAATCAAGCAGCAATGTTACTATAAGCAACAACATATTCCATAATATCGGCACAACTGCATCGAATGGTAATGCCCATATTATTCTTGCCCGTGGCAATGAAAACGTGCCTATCAGAAATGTCAATATTTCCGGCAATGAAATTTATGATTGTGATACAGGCTGGTCGGAATCCGTAACCATGGAAAGCAACGTCGATGGTTTCAAAATCGAATATAACAAAATTCATGATTTAACCAATATTGCTATTGATGCTGCGGGGTTCTACGATAATGACGTGACAGCCGCCGGAATGAATCAAGCCCGCAACGGTCGTATCGCTCACAATCTCATTTACCAGATATACAGTCCTAACGCCTCCTGTGCAGGCATTTACGTCGATGGCGGCCGCGACATAGTGATTGAACGCAATACAGTCCACCACTCGATGTTCGGAATTGAAGTCGGTTGTGAGAATCCTTTTGATGAAACAAATCCAACAATCCGGGCAATTGTACGCAATATCACAGTGAGGGATAATTTTATCTATGATAATTCAAAACTAGGCATCGGAGTTGGCGGCTATGACGGGGAGAGAACCGGCCAGGTAATTAACACGAAGATTTATAACAACACCTTGTTCAACAACCGTAACGAAATCGAAATGGGCTATTCTGACAATATTGAAATCAGTAAGAACATAGTCTATTCTCTGGGCGATAATTACCTGATCACCCACAATACAGCCAATAAAGCAACGAACATCCGCCTCTCCGAGAACACTTACTTCGCAGGTACAGGACAGGGCAAATTCAAGTTTAACAACATGTACGCTTACAATCTTGCTGATTGGCAACAGAACAGTGGCCAGGATCTCGATTCAATATTCTCGGATCCTCTGTTTAAGGATACTGCAAAGCGCCAGCTGAGCCTGAAGGCCGGATCACCAGCGGTTGGCAAGGGAGTACGTCCTTAGCCCGATGCCCGCTTTCAATATATTGCCCGTAACAACTCATCAATGGCAATAACATCAATGGCAACGCAGGCTTGACAGCAGCCGATAAACCTTGTAACGTTAAGAACGTCGCGAACAGATATTCG
>CAYPHB010000201.1:0-2268 GCA_964410445.1 uncultured Oscillospiraceae bacterium | reverse complement strand
CTCAAATTAAAAGGATTACTGCTGCCATCAAGCTCGAGCTCAGCTAAAATTGCCGCACAGCGTTCTTCCCTGCCTGCCTTTTCCGGAATTACCAGTTCCAGGCCAAACATGATTTCAGCGTAGACAGTATTCTGGCAAATCTGACGGTCAGGATTCTGAAACAAAAATCCAATGTGACGAGCCAGCTGACTTGTTTTCGTAGTCCGGGTGTCAAAGCCTTTAACCTGTATGCTTCCCCTGCTGGGTTTCAGCAAACCATTGCACAGCTTGGCAAAGGTTGATTTACCAGCACCGTTCTCACCTATCAAAGCCGCAAACTCGCCGTGATTTACCTGCACGGAAACATTATCAATAGTGGCGTTGTATTCTGCCGCTTTTTGTCTGTCGGCATCGGTGCCGGTGTCATATTTGAAGGAAACCTGATTGAACTTAAGCACGAGCTAAAACCTCCCGCACCATCAATTCTGCCTCAGATAGTGAAACCGGCACCAGGCCTTCATAGAGATCCAGGTCACGCAGGTTTTCTGCCAGTGTCGCAATACGGGGAATATTGACGCCGAGAGCACGCAACTCAGCAGCATGGGCAAGAACCGAGCGCACTTCGCCAGCAAAAGCAACTGAGCCATTGTGCATTACCATTAAACGGTCGACATATTCAGACAAAAGCATGATTTTCTGTTCGACGACAACAATTGTCATTCCCAGCTCGCGGTTCAGCCGCTTCAACATTTCGAAGATCAGACGGCTGCTGTGCGGGTCAAGCTCAGCGGTTGGCTCGTCAAGCACCAGGATGCCCGGTTTTAAGGCGATGATCGCAGCGATCGCGACTTTTTGTCGCTGACCGCCGGATAATGTCGCTAAACTGCGGTGGCGCAGATCTGAAATTCCCACCATTGCCAATGCTTCCTGAACCCGGCTGGCAATCTCGGCTCTTGGCACCGCGAAATTCTCCAACCCAAACAACAATTCATCCTCAACTACAGAGGCAACCATTTGACCATCGATGTCCTGAAATACACTGCCAACCAGCCGGGAAAGCTGCGCCGGCGTGCTGGTTATTGTATCCATGCCTTCAATTTCCACGCTGCCGTAAAAATCGCCGGTGAAATAATGTGGAATTATTCCGTTCAGGGCACGGGTCAGCGTACTTTTGCCGGCGCCGCTGCTGCCGATTATGCCGACGAATGAGCCGGCAGCGATATTGAGATTAATGTCGCTTAAAGCCAAACGTTTGCTGCCTTTATATTGAAAACTTAAATCCTTGATCGCGATCATACAGCTGCCTCAGGTTCCAGTTTTAAGGCTAAGCGCAAAGGAATATGCAAAAGCTGGACAATTACAGAGTTAATCAGCGCAGTACCCAGGATAATCACCAGGAACGCTGCCAGCGGTGTGGGTTTGATATCAGCGCCGCTGTAATACATCAGGTACATAATGCCAACGAAGGTGAAGCCACTGGCCAATGTGCTGATGAAGGTGGCGAAAACAGGTTTAAGCGAAATACGGCCCAAACGCAGCGGCAGCAGGCAGAGTAGTGACATCACGACTGCGCCGACAAGCTCGCTGGCGAAGTTAATGTAGGGCTGACCGGGGAAAAACTGGCTGATCGCGCCGGCTAAAAGGCCGATGATCGCTGCTTCAGGCAAACGTGGTTTTACCAGGAGAATGATCAGACAATACATGGCAATGATGAAGTTTGGCTTCATGCCGAAGTTGATAACTGAGCCAACAAAGAATTTGAGGACAGCGCCGGCTGCCAGCAATACGCCAATCAACAGCATGTCGCGGGCTGTCAGGCCTTTGTGTTCTTTAGCAGCAACTACACGCTTGGCAACAGTTCTTTTCTGACCTGAAATCAGTTCCTCAGGCTGAGCGTCTGTTGTTGTGTTCATTTTTGTCGTTATGTTCATTTTTGCTTTTTCCATTTTTAATCCCTTTCTGCTTTTCTTGCTTTACTGCACGAGGCAGCGCGTGTTCCAATTGGAAACGTCGGCAAGTGCAAAGGATTTGGCCACAAAAAAAGCCTGTCCTAAAATAAGGACAGGCCATAACCTGCGGTACCACCTTAATTGGCTCGCCGCGAAGCGAACCCACTTTACCGAAAATGCCAACACATTTTCTGCCGTTAATGCCGGCCTGCATCCGGGATACTCGGCTTAATGCCTTTCACCAGGCCCTCCGTGGTCCATTTACCAGGTCGCTTCTCCGCAGGATTCTCACCATCGCCTGCTCTCTGGGGGCGCGTCTCCGTGGTTTTATCTCCACATC
>CAYPHB010000200.1:0-2301 GCA_964410445.1 uncultured Oscillospiraceae bacterium | reverse complement strand
AGCGTAGTATAATGCGTAACCGCCGTGTCACCGGCTTGATTTATCTGCCGCTCAATTATGCTGCCGGGCACGCGGGCGATGGGAGCATTTATCGTACCTGTGGCAGGAAGCGGCTGCCCCCGCACCAGTGCCAGATACTCCTTGTGAATATCTGTCTGGCTGAGCCGGTAGTGAGCATGGCTGTTGCGTCCGACCAGAACCAGCCCGCTGGTGCCGCGATCGAGTCTGCTGACAGGGTGCAGCCTGCCGTTACTGACTCTTGTCAGCAATGAATCGGGCTCATGTTTGTTTTTAGGGTGAGTTAACAGACCGGCTGGCTTGTTAAGGACAAGCAGCCATTCATCGGCCCAGATAATTTCGACTGACGGGTCGTTAAGCAAGGGTGACGCCGCCTCGTCAGGCAGTGTGGCAACCAGGATATCACCAGTATGAACAGGATCGATCATCCTGTGCGGCTGACCGTTTCGGGTGAGCTTTCCGGTTAACCGGATACGTTTGCTTAATTGGCCCGATATTCCGTCTTGGCGCCTAAGTACGTCAACAGCACGGCAACCGTCTTCTGAAGCTTTTATTTTTCGTTCGATTCTCATAAAACCCCTGTATTTGTGCTACATGATACGGTATCATGTCATTATATGTAAAGTTATTATTTCTGAATAGGTAAAATTTGATTAATTTTTTCACTAAAAACGATTGTATGCGTTTACGATAAATGGTATCTTATCTACTTGGGAGGTGAGTCTAATAATGGCAGTAAACACAATGACTCAGGATGAAATGCAGGTTAAACTTGACGGAGTCATCCAGAAACACAGCAAGGAGGGCCGCAGCGCACTGATGCAGGTCCTGCAGGAAGCTCAGGCCATCTACGGCTATTTACCACTCGTTGTTCAACGGGAGGTTTCTAAGGGACTCGGCGTTTCAGTGGCCGAAATATACGGCGTGGTATCCTTCTACTCTTTCTTTTCCCTGGTGCCTAAGGGCGAAAACGTAATCAATATTTGTTTGGGTACAGCCTGTTATGTCAGGGGCGCTCAGAAAATTCTGGACAAAGTTGAGGATAACCTTGGCATTAAGTCCGGAGAATGCACTGAAGACATGAAATTTTCGCTGTCAGCCTGCCGCTGTGTCGGCGCCTGTGGCCTGGCACCGGTTGTTATGATTAATGATGATGTCTACGGCCGGTTGACGCCCGACGAAGTCCCGTCAATTCTGGCAAAATACAAGGAGGACTGATCCCACATGGACCTTTACAGAGCACATGTCCTGGTTTGCTCCGGTACTGGCTGCACTTCGGCCAAGTCATTGCAAATCATTGATAATCTAGAGAAGGAACTCACAGAGCAGGGTCTGAACAAGGAAGTGAAGGTCGTCAAGACCGGTTGCTTCGGACTTTGCGCTGAAGGCCCCATCATGGTGGTTTATCCCGAAGGCGTTATGTACTTCCGCGTCAGCCCTGAAGATGTCCACGAAATCGTTTCCGAACATCTGCTGAAGGGCCGTTACGTCAATCGCCTGATGACGCTTTCCGAGGCGGTTACAACCGATAAGGCCAGGAACGTTGAAGAATCGGAATTTTTCAAACATCAGAAAAGAATCGCCCTTCGCAACTGCGGCGCAATCAACCCGGAACTGATTGAAGAATATATTGCTTATGACGGCTATTCCGCGCTTGGCAAAATCCTCAGCGAGAAAGTGCCGCCGTCTGAAGTTATCGAAACAATGCAGAAATCCGGCCTGCGCGGCCGCGGCGGTGCCGGCTTCCCCACAGGTAAGAAGTGGGAGTTTGCTGCCAAGTCAGTCAGCGACCAGAAATATGTCTGCTGTAACGCTGACGAAGGCGATCCCGGTGCTTTTATGGATCGCTCGATTCTGGAAGGCGACCCGCACAGTATCGTTGAAGGCATGACTATTGCCGGTTACGCTATTGGTTCCAACAAAGGATTTGCCTATGTACGGGCAGAATATCCGATTGCTGTCCAACGTTTGCAGAAGGCAATCGACCAGGCTCGTGAATATGGTCTGCTGGGTAAGAATATTTTTGACAGTGGCTTTTCATTTGATATCGAAATCAGACTCGGCGCCGGCGCTTTTGTCTGCGGTGAAGAAACCGCACTGATGCGTTCCATTGAAGGCAAACGCGGCAACCCCACCCCGCGGCCGCCGTTCCCGGCTGTTAAAGGTCTGTTTGAAAAACCAACAATCCTAAATAACGTTGAAACCTATGCCAACGTGCCGATTATCTTCCAAAAGGGCATTGAATGGTTCAACAGTATCGGAACAGAAAAGAGCAAGGGCACC
>CAYPHB010000199.1:0-2375 GCA_964410445.1 uncultured Oscillospiraceae bacterium | reverse complement strand
CGATGATCACTTCCTGCTCACCGGGTTGGATCCGTTTTGCTGAATTCTACTATCCTGAATTCCTGGAAAACCTTTCCACCTGCAAATCACCGCATCAGATGGAAGGTGCGATTATCAAAACCTATTATGCAGAGCAGAAGGGGATAAACCCCGAAGACATTTATGTTGTATCGATTATGCCTTGTACTTCGAAGAAGACAGAATCCAGCCGCGATGAAATGGTAAACCCGAAAACGGGTCTGCGTGACGTCGATGCGGTGCTTACCACTCGTGAACTGGCCCGGATGATCAAGCGCTCAGGTATCAACTTCAGAAGTCTGCCGGACGAAGGCCCGGACATGGATATGATGGGCGAATATACCGGTGCCGGCGTTATCTTTGGTGCTACCGGCGGAGTTATGGAAGCTGCGTTAAGAACAGTTGCCGACATTCTGGAAGAAAAAGACCTGCCGGAAATTGAATACCAGGCAGTTCGCGGCGCGGAAGGCGGTATTAAAGATGCTGAGCTGGAGCTTGGCGGCATGAAGGTCAGAGTCGCGGTTGCCCACAGTACTGCAGCAGCACGGAAGCTGCTCGACAGCATCAGTGCCGGCACAGCACCGGATTATCATTTTATCGAAATAATGGGCTGCTCAGGCGGCTGCGTCTGCGGCGGCGGTCAGCCTCAGGTACATGCGCAGGATCTGATGGATATCGATATCAGAACAGAGCGCGCCAAGGCTTTGTATGAGGAAGATCTGATAATGCCGGAGCGTAAGTCTCATAAGAACGCGGATGTAGAAAAGCTGTATAAAGAGTTCCTCGGCGAGCCCAACAGCCATCTTGCCCATGAACTGCTGCATACACATTACCACCAGAGAGAAATTTATCCCGACTCGATTCTGGAAGAATAATGCTGTTGTCAGCACATAATAACAACACTAACAGAGGCTCTTTCAGCGAAAGAGCCTCTTATTTTATCATTAATTGCTCTGCTTGGTTCTGCTTGGTTGAATTACTATTTATTTTCGTGGCTTTTTTTCACGAATTTTGAAAATGACGGAATTATGAAGCCAATGTGGCGAATACATGTTTTGAAAGTCAATGTTTATTGACAGTCTGCCCTAAAATTCTATACAATGGAGTGAAAGTTTATCCTGTTATAAAACGGGAGAAATATTGCAACTTGAGAAGTTAATACGGAGGTGATTACCATTAACTGGCCATTTTTTTTAATGGGCCTGTTTATAGGTGCTCTAATCAGCGTCGCGGCAACCGTGGCGTATTTCCTGCTAGGATTCAGCCGTAAGGCCAAGGAATTAAAAGTATCTTTGGAAGAAGCAGAAGCAGAAGCGGGTAAAATGATCGGTGAAGCCCAGAAGACAGGCGAAAGCAGAAAGCGTGAGCTGCTTCTGCAAGCCAAAGAAGAAGTCCATAAAGCTCGCTTAGAATATGAAAAAGATGTCCGTGAAAAGAAATCCGAACTTCAGCGTGAACGCAATCGACTTGACCAGAAAGACGAATCTCTGGACAAAAAGTTAGAAACGCTGGAGCAAAAAGAAGAGGCTCTTGATGCCAGAGTCAGTGATGTATTGGCAATGGAAGAGAGAGCCAGGGAAATTGAACACCAGAAAGTCCTCGAACTGGAGCGTATTTCCGGTTTATCGGTAGAAACAGCACGCACCCAGGTGCTCGAGGAAGCCAGAAATGAATACCGCCACGACATGGCGGTAATGTATCGTCAGATGGAAGAGGAAACTCGTGAGGAAGCCGACCGCAAAGCCAAGGAAATAGTTGTAAGTTCGATTCAGCGTTATGCTGCGGACTATGTCAGCGAAACCACAGTCTCGGTCGTGACCTTGCCCAATGACGAAATGAAGGGCAGGATTATCGGTCGTGAAGGCCGCAATATCCGCACCATCGAAACTTTGACCGGTGTTGATTTGATTATTGATGACACACCGGAAGCCGTAATCCTTTCAAGCTTCGACCCGATCCGCCGGGAAATCGCCCGCATCACGATTGAGAAACTTATAATTGACGGTCGTATCCACCCGGCTCGCATTGAGGAAATGGTGGAGAAGGCGCGTAAGGAAGTTGAAGCAACAATTAAGCAGGAAGGCGATCGAGCTGTTTTCGAGACTGGTATCATGGGCCTGCATCCGGAAATCATCAAACTGCTCGGCAAACTGCGCTATCGTACCAGCTACGGTCAGAATGTCCTGCAGCACGCAATAGAAGTATGCTGGCTGACCGGCATGATGGCTGCAGAACTGGATCTGGATGTTACTCTGGCCAAGCGCGCCGGATTGCTGCACGACCTGGGCAAAGCCGCTGACTTTGAGATGGAAGGCTCCCACATTACGCTGGGCGCAGAAATCGCCAAGAAGTACAAG
>CAYPHB010000198.1:0-2396 GCA_964410445.1 uncultured Oscillospiraceae bacterium | reverse complement strand
AACTGTGCAAAATCCTTCCTTTGAGAAAAAATCGCCCGACAGTACAACCGTGCCGCGAATCCGCGCCCGCTACCGCTTGACTGCCGGCTTGTCGCAGGGTGTAATCCGCGGCTTTATTGAGCAGGCTTTGAAATTACTGGTTGGCCATTTGCCTGAACCGCTGCCGGACGAAATCCGGCGCGAGCACCAGCTTAGCGCGATCGATTTTGCCTACAGCCGCATTCATAATCCGGCTTCACTGGCTGAAGCTGAGCTTTGCCGGCGCCGCCTGGCTTTTGAGGAATTGTTTTTAATCCAGGCCGGTTTGCGTCTGCTTCGCCGGCGCAGCGCTTTGACAGCAACTGCCCCGCCGATAAATTTGCCAGTCGCCCAGCGCCAGATTTTTCGCGACGCTGTACACGGCTTACCCTTTAAATTGACAACCGCACAAAAAAAGGCGGTGAACGAAGTAGTGGCCGACCTGAATCGCACTCAGCCGATGAACCGGCTGGTGCAGGGCGATGTCGGCTCCGGCAAAACAGTAGTTGCCGCTCTGGCGCTCCTAACCACGGCCCTGGCTGGCTATCAGGGAGTAATGATGGCCCCGACTGCAATACTAGCTGCCCAGCACTTCGCGACCTTGACACAGCTGCTGGGACCTGCGCTGCAACAGGTCGGGCTGGGGATTGCCTTGTTGACAGGCTCCGTCCGTGCCGCCGAGCGGCGCAGAATCCTGGACGGATTAAGCGACGGCTCTATTGCCATCCTGATCGGCACCCACGCTGTAATTGAAGACAAAGTGCGTTTCTGCAATCTGGCACTGGCTGTCACTGACGAGCAGCATCGTTTTGGCGTGCGTCAGCGAACCCTGCTGTCCACAGGCGCCGCGCCGCTCGCTGCTGAAAAGAGCGAGACTGCCACTGCGGCTGCCACTACAGTTGCCACTGCGGCTACCGCAGCTGCCAGTGCCGTCACGTCTCAGCCGCGACCAGTTGCTGCATCTGCTACTGCCAGCTCGCTGCAGCCACCCTCAGCCCATGTGCTCGTTATGTCGGCCACGCCGATACCGCGCACGCTGGCGCTGATCCTCTATGGCGACCTTGACCTTTCGATCATTCATGAAAAACCGGCCGGCCGCCAGCCGATCAAAACCTACACCGCCACCTCACGTGACAGAGGACGGCTGGACAAGCTTTTGCGGCGGGAGGTTGAAGCCGGCGGCAAATGCTATGTTGTCTGCCCGCAAATTGAAGAATCTGAAGAAACAGCAGGCGCGGGCAATGGCGTGTTGTCTGCCGAAGCCGCCTACGCGCGCTTACGCCAAACGTTGCCTGATCTCAAGCTTGGCTTGCTGCACGGCTCGTTGAAAGCCAAAGACAAGCAAAATGTTATGGACAGCTTCATGGGCAGCGACGTGGATATCCTGGTGGCGACAACCGTGATTGAGGTTGGTGTTGACCAACCCAAGGCGAACCTGATGATAATTGAAAACGCCGAGCGCTTCGGCCTATCGCAGCTGCACCAGCTGCGTGGCCGGATTGGCCGCGGCAATCAGCCCTCGCTCTGTGTACTGGTAAGCGATGTTGGTGAAGGTGTTGCCCGCGAACGTCTGCGCACACTTTGCCATTCCGACGACGGGTTTCTTTTGGCAGAAAAGGACCTGGAACTGCGCGGACCGGGCGACTTCTTCGGCACTCGTCAGCACGGCATACCGGACTTCCATGCTGCTAACCTCTATCAGGATACGCGCTTGCTTAAAGAAGTCCAGACAGCAGTAGATAACATCCTCGCAGCCGACCCTGACCTGACCACACCGCCTAACCGCCGGGTCGTGCAGGCTCTGCAAAGCCGTTACCAGGAAGTTTTCCCGAACATCGGGTTATAAAAAAGGAGTCAGGAATGCCCAGAATTATAGCCGGCAAAGCCCGTGGCACTCAGCTTAATGCGCCGCACGGGCACGAAACCAGGCCAACCGCGGATCGCACCAAGGAAGCTTTGTTTTCCATTTTGGCCCCCAGGCTGGCAGACGCCAGGTTTTTGGACTTGTTTGCCGGTTCCGGCCAGATAGGGCTTGAAGCTCTCAGCCGCGGTGTCGCTGAAGCAGTATTTGTTGAAAACGAGCGACGGGCAGTGCAAATTATCCGTGGGAATCTGGCAAAAACCCACTTGACCGAGGCCGCCCGGGTAATGGCCATGTCAGCGGCTGCCGCCCTGAAACTACTGTCTGCAGAAGTGGCAAAAGGCACCAAATTGCCTTTCGACATAATTTTCCTCGACCCTCCTTATGCCAATGCGCATGCCAGCCTGGCAAAACTGGCTGCTATGTTGCCTCTAGCAACCGATGGCATCCTGATTCTGGAGCACGAATCGAACCAGCCGGCGCCGGTAAATGTAACCTGTCTGCAACTTGTCCGCAG
>CAYPHB010000197.1:0-2416 GCA_964410445.1 uncultured Oscillospiraceae bacterium | reverse complement strand
GGTGAGGCTTCGCAGTTCGCGCCGATGGAAACTGTGCTGATATCTTCACCAGTCTTAGGATCAAACAAATGCATCACACCTGCTGAATCGCAGACAATACCATATGTATTGCCGTCATCACTGTGGATGAAGAGAGGCGAGCTCCAGCTATAAGCGGTCATCGCGCGTGTCCAGATCGGTTTTCCTGTTTTGGTATCGAGTGCCAGCATAGTGCCGGCGGCGTGGCTTGTAGTTTTACAGACGTTGAAGATAACCATGCCTTCAAGCTCGTCTGTTCCTAACAGCGGTGATGCGAGCAAACCTGCGTTCAGATAAGACTCATAGACAACCGGCACGTCATGCTGCCAGACCAGTTCACCAGTCAAAGCATTGAATTTACGCAGGTTACAGAGCTTCTTGCCACTTGAGCCCCGTTTATCAAGGGTGTTGCCGTGATAAATAAATACTCCGTCCGCTGTCTCTTCCAGCGTCATCGTGGAATCAGAATCATCGCCGACATTGTAAGCCCAGACTGGCTCCAGCTTGTTGATATCCAAACAGACCAGATTACCGTCATTGTCGGAAAAATAGCTGAGATTGCGGTAGATAACTTGCGAACTTTCAATACCGTTCGTTTTGGTGAGTGGTGTGCGATATCGCCACTTGGTAAATTCCGGATTTACAGAAACAGTTTTGGCCGCAGGATCAAATTTGGAGTTGAGTTTAACTTTATAGAACAGGCCGTTTTCGCCCGGTTCAAGCAAAGTGTCAGTCTGCCAGTTGACCAGTGAAGAGGAGTCAAAGGCGCCCCAGGAACGGAAAGCGACGGGATCTTTCCCAGGCCAGCCGGATACTTCTTTATTTTGAATCAGGTCAAATATCCGATAACGGAAAGGGCCGATTTTGCCATTGGTGTCATTCAGACCCTGACCGGCGTAGAGCAGTGGATAACCGCGCGGGTCTACAGTTGCAGTTCCTTTAAATCCATACCCGACCTTAATCGGATCACGGCTTTGCTTTCCGCTGGCCAGATCGAGGAAATAAATTTTGCCTTCAAAAACCGGGTAAATAGCTTCGATAAAATTCTCATCATTTTTGAATTCATCTTTAATGCCCATGACAGCGCGAGTTTCAGCCGGCCATTTCACCAATAAAGGCTGACCTGTCCAACCGGCACCCGGCCACCAGCTGTTAGTGCCGCTGATCGCGCCGATCGGCTGGGTCCAGACAACTTCCAGCTTCTTTTCCTTGACATCAGCGGTACCGTAGGAAGGTGCGTTGCGATAGTGATTACCGCGGAAGGTAAGCACGCCGGGAACTTCCGTGTAAGTGGAAGGTTCACCGAAAGCGATCTGCTCAGTAGCAGTATATTTTTCCAGCGGTATGGTGCTGTTGCCTGTGAAGTTCCACCAGCGGAAGGTACCAAAGTCCTTCAGCTTTTTTATGTACGAACGGTCATTTTGCCGTTCGCCTTTGACGTAGCCCGGCAGGGTAGATGAATCTACCGACAATTTGGCCGGGTCGGTAATTGGCGGTGTTGGAGTAGGTATCGGGGTGGGAGTCGGTATTGGCGTCGGCGTCGGCAAAGCCGTAGTGCCACTCGTTGTGGCCTTTGTAGTTCCTGATTGGGTCGGATTCGATCCAGTGCTGTTTTGAGTGCCAGTTGAATTACTGTCATCGCAAGCAAGCAGCAAAGAGCTGGAAATACTGATAATCAGGATAATAATTATTAACCGCAGCGCAGGTCGGCGAGAAAGGTGATCAGCTGAATAAGACATAACAAACCTCGTTTTGGATCTGGCGGTTGGTATTCTATTATAGTTTACATGCATCGAGGCTGATTGCAAACCGGAAAATAAACCGGAATTTTGATATCCGCCGCTTAGTTTCTTCTGATGATAATAAAGGATACACCTGTTCTTTGTGGCGGTAATAACGTGCTCGCCAACATTTGACGGCAAGAGGGAACAATTGTTTTTGTTGCTGAATTGTGGTAAAATATCAAAGCGTGATCTCTTTAGATCAAGCCCGGTAACACGGGGGCGTACTGGTTTCGACGGGGTCGTTGAGACTGGGGAAGCGGGTAGAGGATCCTCGTCGGCCTCTTAAAAAAACGAGGAACTTTTATAATTGCCAATAAACCGGCACTCGTAGCTGCTTAATTAGCTACCGTCAGCCCGCTCGATCTGCTGAGCGGATCACTGGCGTCAGATAGCAGACCTCGTACGCAGGCAGGTTAGGCGTAAAAACGGTTCAGCCTAAGCTTTGCAGCTGAATTGTATATATGAAGCTACCGGACTGCATAGCCTGTCAATGAGCGCTGCAGAAGGGGAATACTCCATTCATTGACTGCACCCGGAGATGCTCCAGAGGATAAGGTTTCGGACAGGGGTTCGACTCCCCTCGCCTCCACCATAACATCTACCATCTATTGATA
>CAYPHB010000196.1:0-2426 GCA_964410445.1 uncultured Oscillospiraceae bacterium | reverse complement strand
TGACCGCTTACCGCTGCTTCCTTCCGGACCTGACGGAGTTCACGGGCCGCATCGCACAGGACCAGCGATCGGCTGCAGATCAGACACGGTGTGTTGATGCTGGTAAATTATAACATAAAAACTAATCGTATGATAGAATAAACAAGCTGCAACGCGACGAGCTGTCAGTCGAAACCGGCTGCTGCCATCGTCGGGATCAGGTGCATTGTCCGCAGTCACATTGTCTTGGTTTCAACCTAAATCGTTGTAAAAAATACTGGTTTTCAGGGGAGTTCAGGATATGAGTAAGCTGACAGGCATCTTGAAGTCAGGGTCAAATCAGATTCGCCAGCGTCCTACTTCATCCAATGTGCGTGATATTGTCCTGTTGTTGGCAGGTGCGTTTATTTCAGCCTTCGCGCTAAATGTTTTTTACGTTCCCCTGCGCCTGACCATGGGCGGTGTTTCCGGTGTAGCCTCAATAATTTTCCAGTTAACCAGCCAGGGTGGCGTCTTAACTTTCGGCACAATTTTTCTTTTGCTTAATATTCCGCTGCTTATACTCGGCAGTCGACTGATCAGCGGCAGATTCATGATCCGGAGCATTATTGGCTCTGTTATATATTCTGTTGTGATCGACTTGACCAGCGCTCCATTTGCTGAGTTCTATGATTCTTATCTTGATCAGACTCTTGCCAATGGCAGTCCGGATCCGCTGTTGTTTTGTGTTTTCGGCGGCATCATCTACGGCCTGGGCCTGGGGTTGATTTTTCGGGCCGGGTATACTACCGGTGGCACTGATATTCTGGCTTTGATCTTCAGCCGCCGTTTCCACCAGTTCAGTATCGGTCAGTTTATTCTCATCCTTGATGCTTTAATTGTGATTTCCTCGGCAGTTGCTTACCAAAAGGTTGAGAATGCTTCTCTACTGATGGCGATGTATTCCTTTATTGCCATGTATTTCACTTCAAAGACAATTGATGTGATTCTGGAAGGCTTTGAATATTGTCGGACTACTTATATTATCTCAGATCACAGCACGGAAATTGCGGAGCACATTCTTAGTGAACTAGGCCGCGGCGTAACCGCTCTGGATGGTCACGGCATGTATACCGGAACCAAAAAAGTGGTTCTGATGTCGGTCATCTCGAAAAAGCAGGTGCCGGATATCAAGCGGATTGTTTCAAGTATTGATAAAAACGCCTTCGTAATTGTCACCGAAGCCCGTGAAGTTCTGGGTGAAGGCTTTTACAACAGCATCGAATTGTAGAATTATTTGAAAACAGGATCCCAAGCTGAATGTTCCCCATTACCGATATTTCCAGCAGCCTAAATATGAGCTGTCAGCTGATTTTTTCAATGTAGTTATAGAAGATTTCTGCTGCCTTGGCCTGAAACTGGCGGGCGTTAGTCGCGCTGCCGCTTTCGGTCATGACCGCAAGTACAAATGGCTCAGCGGCGAAAACAATACCAACATCGTTTTCAGTATTATAAGTACCATTCGTGCCGATTTTATGCGCAACTTTAACATCTTTAGGGATACCCTTTTGAATGCCGAAGTCGAATTCGGTTTTAATTAAGTCATCAATCAAGGTGCCATAAATTTGAGGGTTGGCTTTATATAGCTCATACAGGCGGACGGCGTGCAGGCCGAGATCAGTTGCACTGGTGCGATGCCGGCCGCTAACCGATGTGCCCGACCAGTTTTTGTAACTGACACTCTTGCGGTAGTCGACGACCGAGCTGATGCTGTTCAGATATGGGTTGATTTTATCGATGCCGCCAAGCCGGCGGATTACCATATTGGTGCCGCAGTTATCACTGATCCGGATAGAAAGGCCTGAAGTATCGCGTACGCTGTACTTTGTCCCGTTTGCATCACGCTGAATCGTACCAGTCCCCGCCTCATAGTCACCTGTTGGATAAGGGCGGCTGTCGTAAGTCAGCATTTCAGTTGGGTCTATAATGCCTGCTTCAATTTGGGTGTATAAATAAGTATTGATGCCCAATTTTATGGAGCTGGCGGCCACAAACGGCTGGTCAGCATTGTAGGCGTAGGTTTCACCGGTTTTAAGATTATGATAATAAAGGGCATAGCGTCCTTTGTAAGTTTTAACCAATGCTTCAAATTCTGACTTGGCAGTACTGAAGGCCTCAGCCCGGGCGGCGGCGCTGATTGTCGCTGAGGTTGCAGCGCTGGTAGATGTAGCTGTAGAGGGAGCTGTTGTCCCTGTTGAAGTGACGGCTGTGGTTGGTTTAGAAGTGCCGGAACCTGATGAGGTTGAGTTGCCAGGGGTAGCGGCCGACGAAGTTAAGTTGCTGTTTGTGGTCTCAGCCGGACCGCCGAAAATACCGCTTAGCAATGGCTGAAGCAAAAGAACTGCAGCCACCAGAATTACCAATATCAGGATAAAAACCGGTGCACGACTGCGGCGTGGACGTTGCCG
>CAYPHB010000195.1:1351-2455 GCA_964410445.1 uncultured Oscillospiraceae bacterium | reverse complement strand
GACATCTCAAGGAACTGCTGAATGAAAACGGTATCAAGGTACAGGCTTACGGTAAAGCTGAAAAGAATATTTTCCGAATGTATGTCAACCATCGTAATCATCAGAAAATCACTTCAATTGATGGCGACATTGGCTATCTCGGCGGTACAAATCTGGCAGATGAGTACGCTAACATTTATCCCAAGCACGGACATTGGAAAGATACCGCCATCCGTTTGGAGGGTGATGCTGTCTGGAGCCTGACTGTCACTTTCCTTGAGATGTGGGAAGGTGAGTGCGGGGAACGTGAGGACTACAATGTCTTCCGACCGCGTCGCTTAAGTGTTGGCGACGGTTTCTATCAGCCCTTTAGCGATGGTCCGGTTAACAATCCGGAGAACCCGGCGGAAACCGTTTACCATCAGATGATCGCACAGGCACGCCATTATTGTTACATAACCACGCCTTATCTGGTGGTTGACGAGGTTATGATGAAAGCGCTTTGTGTGGCTGCTGAAGGCGGCGTTGATGTCCGGATTGTGGTGCCTCGGGTTTGGGATCACTGGTTTGTGCACAAGGTGACCCGTTCCAACTACAAGCGGCTGATTGAAGCCGGGGTGATAATTTATGAATACACCCCCGGCTTTATGCATGCCAAGATGATCATCAGCGACGACAACCAGGCGGTTATCGGCAGCATAAATATGGATTACCGCAGTTTTTACCTGCACTTTGAAAACGGCGCCTGGATATGCGATTCCCCTGTAGTCGCCGCCATCAAGAACGACATCGTTGAAACCTTCGCTGTATCCGAACAACACACATTGGAAATGGTTAACCAGACACCCTTGTGGGACAAGTTGCTGCAAACGTTTTTGCGCCTGTTTGCGCCTCTGTTCTAGTTGTGAGCAAAAAGAACCGTCTACAGCAAACAGACGGTTCTTGAGTATCGCAATATTAATGGCTATATTTGTTGGCGGTTAAGAAAAATTATCGGTAATCAACAACCATGATTTCTTTGGCGCCGCCGGTTATGCATTCCGGCCCTTCTGGCGTCACCAGGTAAGTTTCTTCAGCTCCCACCATGCCGATTCCGGCAATACCGCTTTTCGGTTCGAGGGCGAA
>CAYPHB010000195.1:0-1251 GCA_964410445.1 uncultured Oscillospiraceae bacterium | reverse complement strand
TCGGTGTGATAGCCATTGATCCCATAACCGATGTCCAGCAAGATGATATCGCCGCGCTGTAACAGCCGGTCACGGCTGCCTAGGGTCGGTATAGCAGCAGAGGCGCCGCGGCCGCCGCCGGGACCGTTGAAGGAGGTGGGGAAAATCCCCGATTCCGCAAATGACACCTGGCCGGCGATCAGTTCCGCCTGAAACATGGCAAACCTGGAAACACCGTGATAGCCAAGCTGGATCATACTATTATATACTTCACCCTGCAGCTCGGCTTCACTGATGCCTGCCCGCAGCAACCCGGGGATTATCTGCTGGAGTAAATAGTTATGCTGGCGGCCGGATTCACGCATGATATCAAGTTCATATTTACTCTTAACTGAACGCAGCCTCATGGTAATGCCTTCGAGAGGTTGAATTACGCTTATCGTAAAATATTTGCGCAGGCGTTCCAGTACAGCCAAAGGCATAACTTCAGTTTCAATAAAAGTGCTGCCCAGGTCTGCCGGTAGAAATTGAAGCAGATCACGGTAGCTGTTCATAGGTCTGATAATATCGAGTGGTGATTCAAACAAAGCACGGTCATAACTTTTGCGGACAAAGAAGAAGGCCTCGCCGTCGCGGCGCAGCACCAGGATGCCGTCCTGCATGGTGCCTGTAAAATAATACTGGTTAATACGGTCTATGATCAGGGCTGTATCGAACCTGTGTCCTGTCCGGCGCAAGGCGCTGAACAGAGCAGCCAGTCGGGCCTCAAATTCTTCACGCGGCGGGTTGCTGGTCAGCATGTTTTTATTTATTCCAGTAAGTGGTTTAAATTCACTCATTTACACTGTCCTCCTTACCGGCTTTGGCTGCCGGCGTAGACTTAAATTTAGCACGATTATTTGAACCGGGCAATCAGACAACATACAACGTCAGAATTTGTTCAGGTATAATGCTAATATGTGTATGGACCGTGAACATCTCGACAGCTAATGAAGGGAAACCTAAATGTGGATTATTGAAAAAAGTGTCATAGGCAAGATGTCTGATGACACTCTCTGTGAAGACACTCTGTTTATTAATGAACATTTTATCGCGGTAATTGACGGCGCAACCAGCAAGGGCAAGCTGCTTTGGGAGGGCCGCAAAGCCGGGTGGCACGCCAGTAGAGTTCTGGCAGCGGCTTTGGCTGAATTACCGCCTGAGATCGACGCGGAATCGGCAATAATACTGCTTAATCAAAGTCTGGCGAATGCGAGCAAGCCTGTTTATGAG
>CAYPHB010000194.1:0-2472 GCA_964410445.1 uncultured Oscillospiraceae bacterium | reverse complement strand
TAGCCGGGGTAGATCTTACGCTGAATGGTCTTTTTCTTACCATCCTTAATTTCGATCTGCTCCTCCATCGGCACTGAGACTTCCTGAATGAAATCCTGAATGCCTCGGTTTTCGACAATCCGCTCCAGGGTCGCCTTGACCTTGTTTTCGTACCCCGAGTAGGTATGTACTACATACCACTTGGCTTCATTGGCACTTTCTTCAACCATTAAAAATTAACTCCTTCAGTTCGGACGGTCGCGGCAAACCTGCTATCAGCCGGATGTTGCCGCAGTGGTCGCGGCCGAAGCTGTTGTTTCGGCAGTGGTAGTCGGGATTGTTGTCCCCTCTGTTGTGGCAACAGTTGTTGAAACAGTGGTTGGCGTGGTGACATCATAGAAGCCGACTCCTTCCAGAATCGCTCCCAACAGGGAGTCAAGCACAAACAGGAGAATACCAGCGGTGAGCGCAATTGCGATTACCGTCATTGTGCTGTGGATAAGCTTCTTGCGGTCAGGCCAGACAACCCGCTTCAGTTCTGCTTTTAAATTGGAAAAGAACAAAGACAGGCGCTTGCCGATGCTCGGCTTGCCCTTTTTGTCTTTTTCAGATACTTTGACTTTTTTATCGGATTTTACGTTGTCAGCCATGCTTAGCACTTCCTCATTTCACGCAAGCTTATATTACTTGGTTTCCTTGTGGGTGGTATGCTTGCGGCAGAAACGGCAATACTTTGACATTTCGAGTCTGTCCGGATCGTTCTTTTTGTTTTTCATCGTGTCATAATTACGCTGTTTGCAATCAGAGCAGGCAAGCGTTATTTTGTCACGGGCACCTGGTTTTGCCATGGTATCTACACCTCCGCATGTGTGGGTAAAACAGATTCACTGTCCGGAATTCTTCCCATAAAAAAAAGAGCTTCTGCGGACAAGCAAACGAATTCTATCACAGGGCATGTTGATTGTCAAATGCCCTGGAACTTTACTGGAACGTTACTTACTGAGATTCTGGTAGAGTTCCAGGCGTTCCCTGGCATCCTTCTCAGCCTTGGCATAGAGGGCTTGAGCCTTCTCGGGGAAGCCGATTTGCAGGGCAGCATAGCGGTTCTCACCCTGAAGGAATTTTTGGAAATCCGCGGTAGGAGTTTTGGAATCGAGCGTAAATGGATTCCTGCCTTCTTCTTTTAATGCCGGATTGTAGCGGTACAAATGCCAATACCCAGCCTCAACCGCTTTTTTCTGCTCGTCCTGACTTCTGCCCATGCCGGCTTTCAAGCCATGTTCAATACATGGGCAATAGCAGATTATGAGCGAAGGACCGTCGTAAGCCTCTGCCTCTCTGATAGCTTTCAGAGTCTGCGCCGGGTCGGCGCCCATAGCAACCTGAGCAACATAAACATAGCCGTAGCTTATGGCCATCAGGCCAAGATCTTTCTTTTTTGTTTCCTTGCCGCCGGCTGCAAATTTGGCGATAGCGCCCGCTGCAGTTGCTTTGGACGATTGCCCGCCCGTATTAGAGTACACCTCGGTATCCAGAACCAAAACATTAATGTCCCGACCGGAAGCAAGCACATGATCGACTCCGCCGAAGCCAATGTCATAGGCCCAGCCATCGCCACCGAAAGCCCAAACGCTTTTTTTAGTTAAAAACTCTTTGTTCTGGCGAATGTATTCAGCCTCTTCACTATTTTCGCCGGTCAGCGCTGCCAACAGAGCTTCGCTGGCAACACGCGATTTTTCCGCATCTTCTCCGCTTGCCAAATATGCGAGGCAGGCTTCCCTGGCTGTGCCCTGTTTACTCAGCAACTGTACTTTTTGTGCCAGCTGGCTCCTGATGGCGTCATGTCCAAGCAGAAAACCATAGGCATATTCGGCACTGTCCTCAAAAAGCGACATCGCCCAGGCAGGGCCAAAGCCTTGCTTGTCGTTACAGTAGGGTGAAGAAGGTGTGGACCCGCCATAAGCTGAAGAGCAGCCGGAAGCATTGGCAATATAAAGCCGGTCGCCAAACAGCTGGGTCACCAGTTTGATGTAGGGTGTTTCTCCACAGCCGGCACAAGCGCCGGAAAACTCGAAATAAGGTTTAGCAAACTGTGAGTTCTTAATTGTTTTGGCGTTCACAGCATCCTGCTTAACCTTAACTTCATCAACAGCATAATTCCAGTTAGAGGTTTCTCCCAGCTGGCTTTCCAGGTTATCCATAACCAGTGCTTTCTCTTTGGCAAGACAGGCATTGACGCAGCTGCCACAGCCTGTACAGTCGAGAGGCGAAACTTGAATCCGGTAATGATAATTTTCGAGATTCTTACCGATAGCCTTTTTGGTTGCAAAATCTGCAGGAGCAGAGTTCATCTCTGTTTCATCCAGCAGAACCGGGCGGATAGCCGCATGAGGGCAAACCAGTGCACACTGATTGCATTGAATACAGGTTGCCTGCTGCCATACAGGCACATTTACCGCAGTACCGCGTTTTTCAAACCTGGTGGTGCCTGCA
>CAYPHB010000193.1:0-2514 GCA_964410445.1 uncultured Oscillospiraceae bacterium | reverse complement strand
CAGAAGCAATACGGGTGCGTGACGGAAAAGCTCAGATAGCTGATAACCGCTGTATCGATTGCGGCGAATGTCTTAAAGCCTGCCCTCACCATGCCAAAAGCGCCTCGATGGATTCTTTGGATAATATTTCCAACTACGATTACACAATAGCTTTGGCAGCGCCCTCACTGTATGCTCAGTTTGGTCCGCCGGCAAGTCGCTTTATGGTATTGTCAGCCTTGCAGAATCTGGGTTTTGATGATGTTTATGAGGTTGCCATCGGCGCCGATATAGTAACAGAAAATACAATTCGCCTGTTGCGCCAAACCGGTAAAAAAGTACCGCGTCCGCTGATCTCCTCAGCTTGCCCTGTAGTGGTTCGCCTGATCCAAATGCGATTCCCCGGGCTGATCGACAACCTGGTTCCTTTCGACTCACCCATGGAAGTTACCGCCGAATTAGCCAGGGCCGATGCAATTTTGAAAACCGGTTTGAAATCAGAGCGGATAGGCGTATTTTTCATCAGTCCTTGCCCGGCCAAGCGAACTGCCACTTATTTCCCGATCGGACGCAATCGTTCGCAAGTCGATGAAGTACTATCGTTTGCAGATGTGTATCCTTTGATTTTGACTAAGCTCGACAAGCTTTCACCAGCTATGGTTGAAGAAACCCGCAAGCGTGAGCTGGCTAAGGCAGATGGTATCCGCTGGGCTTACACTGGCGGTGAATCAATGTCACTGAATCTGGATAAATATCTGGCAGTCGACGGTATCCATAACGTAATTTCGATTCTCGAAGAAATTGAAAACGAACGCTTGCGCGATATCGACTTTATTGAACCCAACTCTTGCATTGGCGGCTGTATAGGTGGGCCCTTGACCGTTTCCAACCGCTTCTCTGCCAAGTCACGACAACGCGTTTATGTGCGTGAAGCCAATAAACTGGCATTCGAAGAGCCCGGGTCATTTCATAATCTCAATAAGCTGCAGCTTGAGGAGTGGGATATACCGCTTGAACCCAATAAAGCGCTTAATCTGGCTGAGAATATCAGTGACGCGCTGGTAAAATACGACCAGATGGAACAGGTTGCGAAAAGGCTGCCCGGTCTGGATTGCGGGGCATGCGGCGCTCCCACCTGCGCTTCTCTGGCGGAAGATATCGTTCGTGGCCTGGCTACGGAAACCGATTGTATATTCAAATTAAAAGACAGAATCCGCGCTGTAGCAGCAGAGATGATTGAACTTGAAAACGAGATGAGCAGGCATGCTCCGCTACCGGGTGATAACGGCAGTGAATCTGTAGTCAAGCTGGCGTACCAGGAAAAAGACAATGTAGAATTGCCATCTGCGAATAATGAAGCGACTGGGCAGGCAGACACTGGAAAAGCTGAGGATGTGCTATGAATGTCAACGAGATTATAGCCGGGCTGCCGGCTGTAGGCCTGACCCCGCCTGACCCTGAGCTTTATGAGGCTGTGGCAGTAAGGGGCGGCTATGCCTGTGACATGCTGAGCCTCGTTATGACAGGCGTGAAGCCGGGGCAGGCTTGGTTCACCATCCTCAACAGCCTGAATGTGATAGCTGTCGCGGTATTAGCAGATTGCCCGCTGGTTATCCTTACCGAAAGTGTCTCGATGGATCAGCCGGTTATCGACCGGGCGGCTGCTCAGGGTGTAATAGTGCTCTCAACTCAGTTAACTACATATCAGGCTTGTGTGAGGCTAAACGAGCTCCTGCAGAACTCCGGTTCGGTGTAATGCCTGCTGCAGCGGACATGGGGACGGAATACACCTCGCCGCGCCGGCTGTTTCGCGGCCTGCGCGCTGATCTGCACATTCATTCAGTCTTGTCCCCCTGTGCTGAACGGGAAATGACGCCCGGTAATATTGTTTCAATGGCCATACTGCTGGAGCTAGATCTGATCGCTGTGACCGATCACCAAAGCTGCGGCAATTGTGCCGCTGTGATGGCGATTTCTGAAGCTATGTCCGGCCCGCTGGTGATTCCAGGTATGGAAGTGGAGAGCGCCGAAGAAATTCATCTGCTTTGCCTTTTCCCGGATCTGGAGTCTGTTTGCGCCTGTGAAGCTGAAATCCGCGCTTCAATGCCGCTGCTGCCGAACCGGGTAGATATTTTCGGTGAGCAATGGCTGATGGATGAAAATGATGAAAAGGTTGGCGAAGAAAGCAGGATGCTGCTGCTGCCCAGCTCATTTACCTGTGATCAGATTGCCGCGATGGTAATTTCACTCGGCGGCGTCTGCATTCCCGCCCATCTGGATCGGGAAGCCAACAGCATGCTGGTCAGCTTGGGTGCTGTGCCCCCGGATTATCCGACCGAGGTTATTGAGCTGTCGCAGAGGGCAGAGCCAGTTGCGTTCTTCCGCAATCACCCTGAACTGAGCAAGTACCAGTATCTGATAAATTCGGATGCCCATTCGCTGGAAACAATGGCAGCGCATGCCCTCAAGGATACAGCCGCAGACATCTGCCAACGCTCTCCAAAACCGGAAAAACCAACAGTTCGGCAGGTGGTT
>CAYPHB010000192.1:0-2563 GCA_964410445.1 uncultured Oscillospiraceae bacterium | reverse complement strand
AGTGCGAAACACGTTTCTACAGAGCCATTAGATTGGAGTATATTGAGCCAGTCGCGCGGAGTTTGAGATCCGTTGGCGCGCTGACTGAGAGCCACCCCTCTACTGAGGGATGGCCCGATAGAATCAGAACATTAAACGCATAGATTTATTGCCTTTGATCACAATTCGGTATGCCTTTGCAGCCAGACGATCTGTAATAGCTTCAGCGGCAACGGGTATTGGAATCTGGTCGAGCCATTCGGCTGGTTCGTACTGTGAGGCAATAATGGTTGCTTTATGGTTGTGTCGTCGATCAATTACCCAGAGTAATTGTTGCGCATCTTCCTCATCAATTGGAAAAAGTAACCACTCATCAATGACTAAAAGTTCGTACTTAATGAGCTGCTTACGAAGGCGCTGTAGAGTTTCGGGGCCTTTTGCCTTGGCCATACGGAGCTCATCGAGTAAGTCAGACAAATGAATGTAGCGAGTTGACAGCAGCCGTCTGCAAGCAGCTTGTCCAAGTGCCTGAGCCAGGTACGATTTACCGGCACCTGTAGGTCCGACGATTATAATATTCTGAGCATGCGGAACATAATTGCAGGTTGCCAACTCCAGAATAAAATTGCGGTCTAAGTGTCTGTCACCCTCATAGCTTATGCCTTCAACACAAGCTGATGAGTTATGGAATTTTGCTGAATTTATCAACCTTTGCAAGCGGTTTTGCTGACGTTTACTGAATTCTCGGTCTACCAGTAAACCGAGCCGTTCCTGAAAGCCCATTTCCTGATAAGCGGCATCGTTATCCTGTTGCTGCAGCGCCTCGACCATACCTGTCAATTTCATATGTCTAAGCTTGTTTACCGTTTCCTGATTAAGCATGACCGCCACCTCCGAAATAATCTGCACCACGCTGGAAACCGCGGTTTGCCGTTTTAGGCTCTGGTCTTTGAGGTTTTGATCGACTTTGAAGATCCAGGTCTTTTTCTAGAATACTTTTCAGCTGACGATAGGTAGGTGCCGTTGTCTGCGAAAGAGCAATTTGACTTGCTTTTTCTAAGCGCTGTGCACTGTATTTATCCTGCAGACTCAGGACGCCGAAACAAGCTCTGTAAGCTTGCTGCTCGATCACTGCCCGCTCGATAATAGCGGCGATCACTTGCTTTGTAGCAGTTCCGATGTTCTCAGCCCAGCTTAGAAAACGATCGCGGTTCCAATCGGCAAAGAACAGTTTGTCAGGCGGCATATGTTCTGCAATTGTTGAGTACTCAGTTTTACCCCATAGCCTTCTATGTGATGCAACCCGCTGATGATGATAAAATATCTCTACAGTCAGCTGAGTTGCCCGAACATCTACTTCTTCCCCTAAATATTCAAATGGGACAGAATAGAATTTGCGTTGGTAGGCAATATGGCAATTAGGCTGGACCTTGGCATTTCCCCATTGAGCCAGCTCATACGGAGATGTGGGAAGCGGGAGCATGTATTCCTTTTCTTCGGTAAGATAGGATGACCAGCGGCTCTCGCTTTTTCCTGTTAAGGTTGCTTCATTAAGTTGATCCAGGGCGATACGAATCCCTTTTTGCAAATCTGAAAAGGACAGAATTTGAACATTACGCAATTTGGCCAGGATTTTCCGCGAGGCAATCAGCACGCTGTTTTCAACAGACGCCTTATCTTTAGGCTTCCTGACGCGAGCCGGCAGAATAACTGTTCCATAATAGGCCGCCATTTCCTGATAGGTCTGGTTCAGTTCCGGCTCGTAGAAACTGGAGCGTTTGATGCCTGTTTTAAGGTTGTCCGGTACTAAGGTTTTAGGAACGCCGCCAAAATACTGAAAAGCACGGCTATGTCCGGTGATCCAGGCCGGCAACTTTTCATCTCGGAAAGGTTCTGCATAAATGATTTGACTGCAAGGCAGGACTGAAACAAACAACGATGCCGCAGCCATTTCGCCGATTTCTGTGTCGTAGTAGGCGACTTTAGTGCCAGCCCAATCTACTTCCATCGATAAAGCAGGTTTATGCTCCAACCGGATAGTTGCTTTGTGGACTCTGGCAAATTTGTGATAATGCTGTCGGAATTGAGTCTCCATGTAAAAGCGGTCGCCGCTTTGCCGGCAGGCCTCGACATACTCTTCCCACAGTAACTTTAAAGTAACATGTGGTTTGGCCAGTTCCGTGTGAACATAATTGTAATCCGGCAGCTTGAAAGTTACGTCACGCGAAGGTATTACTGACTTAGCCAAAACCTCTGTAAAGCCAGTGTTATCTGGTGAGTTCAAATCCTCCAGAGTGAGGCAGCCGTGCGCTTTAGCCTGCCGTACGAGCAACGCTATGGTGTTTCTGGAAACCTTATGAGTTGCTGCAACTTGGCGTTGACTGAGCCCGCTGTACACGGCTCGGATTACGGTTAGATAGTCTGTCATTTCTTGTCCTCCTAAGATTAATTCTGTCTGAGACAGTGATTCAATCTTACAAGAGGAATTAACAGATGGCTCCCGAGTTCGCGCCAATGGCTCTATTTCAGCGCGCTAATGGCTCTATGCCTCCGCGCGACTGGCTCTGTTTCGCCGTGTTTCGCA
>CAYPHB010000191.1:0-2583 GCA_964410445.1 uncultured Oscillospiraceae bacterium | reverse complement strand
GCTTCAGCTGACAATGGTACGTGTACGGCCATCTGGTCACCGTCAAAGTCGGCGTTATAGGCAGTACAGACCAGGGGATGCAGTTTGATGGCGCGGCCTTCAACCAATACGGGCTCAAAGGCCTGGATACCGAGGCGGTGCAGGGTCGGCGCGCGGTTCAGCAGCACCGGATGGTCCTTAATAACTTCTTCCAGTGTATCCCAGACAGTGTCATTGGCACGGTCAACCAGACGGCGCGCTGTTTTAATGTTTTGCGCATGCCCGGCCTGGACAATTTCTTTCATTACAAAAGGCTTGAACAGCTCTAGAGCCATTTCTTTCGGTAGACCGCACTGGTGCAGCTTGAGTTCCGGGCCGACAACAATAACCGAGCGGCCGGAGTAGTCAACACGCTTGCCCAACAGGTTCTGGCGGAAACGGCCCTGCTTGCCTTTCAGCATGTCAGAAAGTGACTTCAGAGCACGGTTGCCGGCACCTGTAACAGGGCGACCGCGACGGCCGTTATCAATCAGAGCGTCAACTGCTTCCTGCAGCATACGCTTTTCATTGCGGACTATAATTTCCGGTGCACCCAGTTGTAACAGCTTGTTAAGGCGGTTATTGCGGTTGATTACACGGCGGTATAAGTCGTTGAGATCGGAGGTCGCAAAGCGGCCGCCGTCCAGCTGAACCATCGGACGCAGCTCCGGCGGGAGAACCGGCAGTACGTCGAGGATCATCCAATCAGGACGATTGCCTGATTTTTTGAAGGCTTCAACAACCTCCAGGCGTTTGATGATCCGAACCTTTTTCTGGCCGGTTGCTGTTTGGAAATCCTCACGCAGGTCAGCAGCCATTTTGTCAATGTCTATAGCCGCCAGTATTTCCTTGATCGCTTCAGCGCCCATTTTAGCTTTGAAAGAATTCTTGCCGAATTCTTCAACTGCTTCACGGTACTGGCGATCGGTGATGACTTCACGCTGGGTGAAGCGGGTGTTTCCGGGGTCGATCACGATATAGGCGGCAAAATAGAGGACTTTCTCCAGATTGCGCGGGCTCATGTCAAGAATCAGACCCATACGGCTGGGTATACCACGGAAATACCAGATATGGGAAACAGGCGCGGCCAGCTTAATGTGGCCGAGACGCTCACGGCGGACTTTGGATTTGGTAACTTCAACGCCGCAACGGTCACAAACAATGCCCTTATAGCGGATTTTTTTGTATTTACCGCAATGGCATTCCCAGTCCTTGGTCGGTCCAAATATTTTTTCACAGAACAGGCCGTCCCGTTCCGGCTTAAGTGTACGATAGTTTATGGTTTCCGGCTTTTTGACCTCACCGCGAGACCATTCCAGGATTTTCTCAGGTGAAGCTAAAGCGATGCCGATCGCCTCAAAATGATTCATTTCAAACATGGAGTGCCGTCTCCTTCCATTGGGGGCATATGCAGTAGTGAAGTGACGAATTCAAACGGGCTGAACCTATCACGAATTATCATCAACAGCTAAATCTTCGGCTGCGTCCGATTCTGTCGCGATGTCAGCGTCAATCTCAAGATCAAGAGTTACGCCGCCCTCTTCGTCGAGCGTACCCGCAGTAAAGCCGCGGGCAGCAAAATCTTCAGCGATCTGGTCAGAACCTAATTCCAGCAGGCGGGCTGGATCAATATCCACTGCATCAACCTCGTCCTCAACTGACTCCTTGATGTCGAGCAGTTCACTCTCACTAGAGTAGATGCGAACATCAAGCGCCAGGCTCTGCAGTTCTTTAACCAGAACCTTAAATGATTCAGGTACGCCGGCTTCCGGTACGCTCTCGCCCTTGACAATCGCCTCGTACGTTTTGGTACGACCAGTAATATCGTCCGACTTTACCGTCAGGATTTCCTGCAGTGTATAGCTGGCACCGTAAGCTTCAAGCGCCCAGACTTCCATTTCACCGAAACGCTGGCCGCCGAATTGAGCTTTACCGCCCAATGGCTGCTGTGTTACCAGTGAGTACGGACCGATAGAACGGGCATGAATTTTGTCATCAACAAGGTGCAGCAGCTTCATATAGTACATGATGCCAACTGTGATTCTGTTTTCGAAAGCGTCGCCGGTGCGGCCGTCGTAAAGAATGGTCTTGCCATCAGCGTCCATGCCCGCCATCTTAAAGGCTTCAATAACATCTTCTTCAGTGGCGCCGTCAAAAACAGGTGTGGCGATTTTCCAGCCAAGCATGCTGGCGGCGCGGCCGAGGTGGACCTCAAGCAGCTGGCCGATATTCATACGTGAAGGCACGCCCAGCGGGTTGAGTACGATGTCAAGAGGCGTACCGTCCGGCAGGAAGGGCATGTCCTCTTCCGGCAGGATTCGGGAAATGACGCCTTTATTACCGTGGCGGCCGGCCATTTTGTCACCAACCGAGATTTTACGTTTCTGGGCGATGTAAACGCGAACCAGTTTGTTGACGCCGTGTTTCAGGTCGTCATCGTTGTCACGGTCAAATACTTTGACGTCAACAACAATACCGGATTCACCATGCGGTACACGCACAGAGGTATCACGGACTTCGCGGATCTTCTCACCGAAGATGGCACGATAGAGGCGTTCTTCAGCT
>CAYPHB010000190.1:0-2614 GCA_964410445.1 uncultured Oscillospiraceae bacterium | reverse complement strand
CCTTCTTGAAACAAGGCTTCAGCCTTAAGAACCTGCTGATTCATGATCGTACTCCTTACTTTACGGAATTTCGCGTTTGGCCGCGATGTCGGCAACGGCGCCAGCATTGCCGTTCTTGCCTGTTAGAACTACATTTATATTGTTCGGAATGGCACTTCGGGCATTTCAGAGCTGAAGCATAATTGTCATCCAGACTTTCCAGGGTTTCCAGGCTTTCTAAGCTTTGATCCCACTCCCGACCGCATTCAAGACAGCGCAATGGACAAATGCCACGTGTATAGTGTCCGCCTTCTATGCGGATTTCTTTTCCATTAATTAGACTATCAGCAATCTTCTCCCGTGCGGAAAGCAGAATTCGTTGGAAAGTCGGGCGTGAGACACCCATTTCGCTGGCACACTCTATTTGCTCCAACCCCTCGAGGTCCTTCAGGCGAATTGCTTCGATTTCTTCAAACTTGAGGGTATTGAAGCCCTTAATATCGTCGATGTCCGATGGACTGAATCTCAGAGCAGTTGGTTTATAGCTGATTCGGCGCCATTTGATGGGTCTTGCCATTGATAGCCCTTTCAATAAAAGTAAAATTATTGGCTTATGTTCATAACAATTCTAGTAACAGAATTGATTGAAGTCAACTTGACCGCAGAATGATATCAATGCGCTTCACAAAATTTTGGCTGCGTTATTGACATATGCTTTTAACCAGATTAGCATGGTAATGAGCATATGCTAATATCAAACAATTTACATCGCAACTAAATTATAAGAAAGCGAGCGTGGGCGACATGCTGAAAATAACCGTCCTGACTGACAATCTGGTCCGTAAGCGTGGATTACTGGCTGAGCATGGACTGTCTTTATGGATTGAGCATGACGGTGAATATTTACTTTTCGACACCGGCCAGACCTCTGTCTTCGCGCATAATGCCAGGGAAATGGGAATAGATTTGGCAAAGACTCAAGCAATCGTCATAAGTCACGGCCATTATGACCATGGCGGCGGGCTGGTGTTCTATGATCAGCTGTTTAGCAGCCCACGGGTCTTCGTCCATCCGGATGCCTTACTGCCCAAATACCTGAAGGCAACCCAGTTTGACCAGCAACACAGGGCAATTGGTTTTCCATGGCAGCTGACGGATTTGCCAGATCTGGAGCACCATTTGATGCGGAATACAGCGACCATGCAGGTGGGAGAAAATGCCGTCTTATTTTCTGATACGCCCCAGAAGGTCGATTTTGAAAAAGTTGCGGATGATCTCCTGATAGAAAAGAACGGAACAATGGTGCAGGACGGGATGCACGATGAACAGTTTCTGGTTATCGACCAGCCGGAAGGGCTGACTGTCATTGTCGGCTGCAGCCACCCAGGAATCGTTAACATCCTGAAATATGTACGGCTTTTCTACCCTGACAAACCCGTTCATACGCTGATCGGTGGCATGCATTTGGAACAGGTTAGCGCCGAGCGGTTACAGAAAACGATTGAGGCATTCCGCGCAATGGATATCAAGCAAATCATTCCTCTGCATTGTACAGGCCAGTCGGTAATCTGGTCGCTGAAAAAAGCGTTAGGTAATCGGGTTCTGATTCGCTGCACAGGGGAGACGGTAGAAGTTCCTTCAAAACCTGTTTAAAAACTATACAATACAATTGCTCATAGAGAGGGCTTAGCACATGAAAGAAACACAAAAAGCAGTCAATCAAAATTCAGGAGTCGGAGAAAAGCCGAAGCACCATTCAGCCAGTCATGACCAGACAGACTTCAGTATTAAAAATAATCCAATGAACGAGATCCGCCGGACAATAGCAGTACTCAGTGGTAAAGGTGGTGTTGGTAAATCACTGATTACCGCACTGCTTGCAACTTATCTTCAAAGAACGGGTAAATATCGAGTCGGTATTCTGGATGCGGATGTGACTGGACCCAGCATACCAAAACTCTTTGGTGCAGAAGACTTCCAACCAAAAGCAATGGAAGCCGGTCTGTTTCCGGTTCGCTCCCACAGTGATATCCAGCTGATGTCGATTAACCTGCTACTTGAAGATCCAGGCGCACCGGTCATCTGGCGCGGACCAATTCTCGCGAACACCGTCAAACAGTTCTGGACTGATGTAATCTGGGGCGACATCGATTTCATGTTTCTCGACATGCCGCCGGGAACCGGAGATATTCCACTGACCGTCTTCCAGTCGATACCGCTTGATGGAATTATCATCGTGACGTCACCACAGGACCTGGTAACAATGATCGTGAATAAGGCAGTCAACATGGCGAAGATGATGAACATCCCTATTTTGGGTTTAATCGAAAATATGAGTCAAATCGTTTGCCCGCACTGCAAGGAAACGATCAAGATGTTCGGAGAAAGCGCAACGGAAGAGATTGCGTTGGAATGGGGCATTCCTTTCCTTGGCAGTATGCCGGTTGATCCAGACCTGGCTCGTCTGAGCGATGAAGGGCACATTGAGCGGATTCACAAATCCTACCTGCCACAAGCAGTGGCAGCCCTCGAAAAAGTGCCTGCCAGGAACAATCCATTTTAAAAACCCGCATTAAATTCAAGACCGAAAACAGACTGGCTGGCCGATGACATTCGAGCAATGATCCGTTCGATT
>CAYPHB010000189.1:0-2678 GCA_964410445.1 uncultured Oscillospiraceae bacterium | reverse complement strand
TTCCTGACGGTGAAGTATACACCGCTCCGGTTCAAGGCACGGTTGAGGGTGTCATAACTTATAATGTCGCTTCAGAGTACTTCGGCCAGACATTCCGTCAGGTCCGCCTGGAATTTAAGAACGGCAAGGTTATCCAGGCCAGCTGTGACGGTAATAACGAGCTGTTGAACAAAATTCTGCAGACTGACGAAGGCGCTTCGGCAATTGGCGAATTCTCTTTTGGCGTCAATCCGATGATTCGCGAACCGATTGGCAACACACTGTTTGATGAAAAGATCTGCGGGTCCATTCATTTCACCCCCGGTAATGCCTACGCCAAAGCTGATAACGGCAACCGTTCCGCAATACATTGGGATCTGATCCAAATTCAGCGCCCGGAATATGGCGGCGGGGAAGTCTGGCTGGATGGTGAACTGGTGCGTAAAGACGGAATTTTCCTGACTGAGAACCTGTTGGGGCTGAATCCTGAAAATCTTGCGCCTGACCGTTAAATTAAATATGATGTCTATTAACTGGAGGATGCTGCAATGCTGGATATTAATCTGATTCGAGAAAAGCCCGACTGGGTGCAGGAACGCCTGCTGGCTAAGGAATATGAAGTTGATTTCACGGAGTTTCTGAAACGCGACGCCCGGCGGCGGGAGTTGATTTTTGAAGTTGAAAATCTTAAGGCCGAGCGAAACAAAACCTCAGCCGCGATTCCCCAAATGAAAAAAGCCGGCGAAGATGTTACAGCGACACTTGCTCGAATGAAAGATGTCGGCGATGAGATAAAGCGACTGGATAATGAATTAGGCGAATTGGAAAAGACTCAGCAGGATTTCATGGACGCGCTGCCGAACATTCCGGCGGACGATGTCGTTGCCGGCGGTAAAGAAAATAACCAGGTTGTAAGAGTTTTCGGTACACCACCTGATTTCGGCTTCAAACCAAGTCACCATGTCGATATTGCGGAACGTCTGCAGCTGATCGATTACACCCGTGGCGTTAAGCTCGGCGGCAACGGCTTCTGGATATACCGCGGTGATGGTGCCTTAATTGAATGGGCTTTGCTTAATTACTTCATTGAAGAACATTTAAAAGACGGCTACGAAATGCTGCTGCCGCCGCACATTCTTAATTATGAATGCGGCTATACAGCTGGTCAGTTCCCGAAATTCCGGGACGATGTTTTTCAGCTGCGTAATGATGACAGCGAAGACTTTACCCACTTTATACTCCCAACAGCGGAAACGGCTCTGGTGAATCTGTTCCGTGACGAAATACTGGATGAAGCAGACCTGCCCAAAAAACTCTTTGCCTATACACCCTGCTACCGTAAGGAGGCCGGCAGTTATCGAGCAGAAGAACGCGGCATGATCCGCGGTCATCAATTCAATAAAGTTGAAATGTTCCAATACACGCTGCCGGAGAAATCTGATGACGCGCTGGAAGAACTTGTCGACAAGGCCTGCGCTCTGGTTGAGGGCCTGGGACTGCATTATCGTTTGAGCAAGCTGGCTGCAGCCGATTGTAGCGCTTCAATGCGGAAAACTTACGATATTGAAATCTGGATCCCCAGTATGGACGATTATAAGGAAGTGAGTTCCGCCAGTAATGCCGGTGATTATCAGGCACGCCGCGGTAATATGCGCTTCCGCCGCCAGAGCACCAATCGTCCGGAATTTCTGCATACGCTCAACGCTTCCGGTTTGGCCACGAGCCGCATTCTACCGGCAATACTTGAACAGAATCAGCTGGCAGACGGCACTGTTCGGATTCCTGAAGTTTTGCGAAAATGGCTGGGTGGCCGTGAAATCATCGGCATACCCGTGAAAAACCGCTGACTGTGCACCACCGCTTTGCTGCATTAACGTGCAACCTGATAACGGAGGGGATTTCATGCTTGTAAGAAACTGTTCCGGAGGCGTCGTTTTCTACAAAGACAAAGTATTATTGCTACGCAATGAAAAAAACGAATGGGTGTTTCCTAAAGGTGTGATTCGCACCGGGAATTACCCTGATGAAGTTGCTGTACAGCGGGTCAAGCTGGAAGCCGGAGTTGAGGCCAGAATCATTTCCGCAGCCGGCCGAACTAATTACGAGTTTTATTCTATAACCCGCCAGCGTCCGGTATGTAATAAAATTGTCTGGTACATTATGGAAGCTGACGAGGAAACCGTTACACCCAGCGAAGCGAATAATTTTTCCGAAGGTCAGTTTTTCACACTCGAAGAAGCGTTGGAAAAAGTTACCTACAGTCAGGACAAATCACTTTTGATGTTGTCCTACCAGAAATATAAGGAACTAGTCTGAATCTTAGTGATGGATCAGCCCTACAATCGACTGGCCTCAGAAGCCCGTATAGAATTTACTGAGCAGCGTTCGCGCTTTATCGGCCTGGGCCGGGCGGTTGAGGACGAAAGCGAAGCGCTGGCTTATCTTGAGGCTGTGAAGAGTGAATTTCCGGACGCCCGCCACCATGTTTATGCCTACACTTTGAGCCGGGATCAGTTTTTGCAGCGATTTACGGATGATGGTGAGCCCTCCGGCACCGCTGGCGCGCCGGTGCTGAATATTCTGCAGCGCAATGGGTTATCACAATCGATTCTGGTTGTTGTGCGTTATTTTGGCGGCATTTTGTTGGGAACCGGCGGCTTGACCCGCGCCTATGGCAATGCCGCAGCCCAGTGTGTACG
>CAYPHB010000188.1:0-2679 GCA_964410445.1 uncultured Oscillospiraceae bacterium | reverse complement strand
GGAACCGGACAGGCGCGTTCCGATGTGCATTCATAACAGCTGATGCAATGCATTGATGTGACTGTGCTTTGGTGGGAGATATCGAGATCCATGGGGCAGGCTCTGTCACAGCGGCTGCAGTTGATGCAAGTGGATGCCTGGCGGCGGATCTTGAAGATACGCACTTTATTGAATAAGCCGAGCAAAGCGCCATAGGGGCAGGCATAGCGGCACCAGGGCCGAGCGACAACCAATGAGAGGGCAGCGGTTACTCCAAGCACGATCAGCGAAACTGGAGCGACTTCAGATGTCCAGAAATTGAACAGGGCATGATAGGGGTCGAGATTCGCGAACAGCAAAGTACCCGAGCGGGCAGTCACGTACACCACCCATACCAGAAAGGGAAGTCGGAACCAGCGTAATACGCGGTCAAGCCGAGCCGGTATGATTCGGCCAAAACGACGCCCGAGCAGCTTACGACCGAGTTTGCCGACCCATTCCTGGAATGAGCCAAGCGGACATACCCAGCCGCAGAAAACAGGCCCGAACAGAATCGCCAGAAAAAACACGATGGCCATCAGGACGACCGAGCCGGCATGAACCTTCTGGACATACGTACCCAGGCTGAGCAGCTGATAAGTTGTTTCGACACCGCCAAATGGGCAGATAGCATGAAGCGAGGCATTGGAGAGAAACGGGATGCCAACGCCACTTTCTGAAAGACTGTGATTGACAGCGATCAAGCCAATCAGACCAAAGAAGAAAATCTGGACTATCAGGCGAACTGGAAATTTTCTGCTGGATAAGCTTTTTCGGTCTTTTTGATGAATAACCGGTTCGGTCTTGCTTGGTGTTTCTGGCGCGTTCATCTGGTATCCTCCATTTTTTGTGAGCGAATGCCAACCAACCTGGTTAGCGGAAAGTTTCTCTGATAGCCAGATTCTACTCCTGATATTTGATGAAATTGTGAGAACTGTGTCAGCAAAAATCAAATCTGATATTTTTTCTTTGCAAGCAAAACACTTCATTTCCGTACATAATAGATGAAGGGCTTATAGTTCAAAGGAGACAGACTCGTGGAAGATAATGCGATTATCGAGCTGTACTGGGAGCGGTCAGAACAGGCAATCAGGGAAACGGAGCTGAAGTACGGCAAATTGTTTCACCAGATCGCCAACAATATTCTGCATAATGCGGCAGATGCCGAGGAGTGCGTGAACGACACTTATCTGGGCGCCTGGAATGCCATTCCACCGGCGAGACCGCGTGTTCTGGCAGCTTACTTGTGCCGCATCTCCCGTAATCTTGCTCTCAAGAAATATCAGCAGATCCATGCCGCCAAACGCAACCCCGCTGTCGCTGTATCCTATGATGAGTTGGAGGCTTGCCTTGCTGACCGCGATTCTGTTGGCCAGGAATATTCTGATGACCGGTTGGCGGACTGTATAAACCGTTTCCTTGATTCACTGGACAGAGAAGCCAGACAGGTGTTTGTTCGCCGTTACTGGTACTTTGATTCAATCAAAGACATCATGCTGCGTTACCGGCTGAGCAAAAGCAAGGTGGAATCAATACTGTTCCGCACAAGGAACAAATTACGTGCCTGGATTGAGGAAGAAGGGCTCTAAAAATGAATCGTGAAGAACTCAAAAAAATGATCAGCCTGATCGACGATGATAAGCTGGCGGAAGCAGCTACCAATCCTGGAGCTGCCGACAGCCCTGATTACGTAAGCTTACAAAAGACAAGGCATCCGACGGTCCGCCCCATCTGGCATAGAACAGTTGCGGTTGCTGCTTCGGTGATTCTGGTGATAACTGTCACATTTATCTGGACCAAGCTTAGCCCGGCTCTTATCCCGACTGAAACAACGATAACCAGACCGGTGGAGACAACAACCGGAATGACCGTAGTGGCGCCAAAGTGGGAAGAACTGGAAGTGTTTGAAAAGTACACCGGCGGAGCTGTGATCAATGGAATTGAATACCAGAGCAGCATTCACGAACTGGACGAAAATCTGATTGAAACAAAATTAGGTGATTTTAAACTGAGTGGTCAAGATACCTATACAGATAAAACATATGAGATCAACGCGGCCTTTTTCCGGCTAAAAGACATTGATCCGGACGCTGTTGTGGCTGTGCGCTATGAAGGATTTGACGGTTACTATGGGTTCTTCAATACGACCAATTTATTCGCAACACTGGGGGATCTGATCAGTAGCTTGAATTTGCCGAAGCACCTGCAAATCAATAATATATTCCAACACTCCGTCTGGCACGGCGACGTCAACAAAGAATTGCTCCGCTATGAATATTATAAACTGCCAGACCCTGCTGTCGTCTGGAAGCAGCTAATGGCTCAAACAGATATCGTCAATGAAGGTGAAGCAACCCGCGCCAAGCTTGGCTGGGAAGTTATGAGCATCAGCATTGATTATCCGCCTGCCGGCCAAAGCAATATAGGCATCGTCCTGTTTGACAATGGTTACTTGACCACCAATATTCTCTGGTCGTTACAGTCCTTCTACATCGGCGAAGATGCTGTCACAGATTTCAAGGATTACGTGCTGACAAACGGTACGCTCGAAAAAAGTATTGGCCTGAATTCTCCTGTTGCAACAACTGTGTCAGAAAGCGAATTGACCACAGGCGAATCACCCGTGCAAACAACGCAAGGAACGACAAAGCAATAGATGTC
>CAYPHB010000187.1:0-2681 GCA_964410445.1 uncultured Oscillospiraceae bacterium | reverse complement strand
TTTTCCTGCAAACCATTAGTATCAAAATTTGTGTCTGTAGTGTTCGCCTGTCGTCGCTCAGCCTTGAGGGATTTATTAAAGCGGTTGTTGTGGTAGTTCTTCATAATACCTCTCACAACACGTCTGTGTTTTGCTTTGTTTAGTTTCATTCTGCCACAAACATTCTGCTTAGTTGGTGAACATTCCGTTACAAAAATGAATAAAGCTATTGTCTGTTTTTCAGGCGGCGCCATAAAGTGGTTCTGCTGATCCCCAGTTCACTGGCCAGTTCCTCGCGGGTGAGATCACGATCCTTAAGCAATGAGTGCAGCTTCGACTGCGTTTCTGACTGATTCTGCAGTTCCTGCTGCGTTTCCAAATTAACATTTAAAGTATCAAGAACATCCTGTCGGTTGATCACATTACTGCTGCTAAGCACAAACAAACGGTCACAGATATTGCGCAGCTCGCGCACATTCCCTTTCCAGGAATGTTGCGCTAACTCCTCAATAGCAGCGGGTTCGAAGGTAATAGCTTCTAAACGGCCGCTTTCCCGGTTGTTAATTTCTGAAAACAACAGAACCAGGTCGGCGATGTCCTCCTGCCGTTGGCGCAGCGGCGGCAGAGTGAGACTAAGAATATCAAGGCGGTAGAGCAGATCCTCGCGGAAAAGCCCGGCCGCGGCAAGCTGAGACAGGCTGACATTAGTTGCCGCGATTATGCGCACATCAATCGGGATAATTCTCTCATCGCCCAGTTTGCGTATCTCCTTTTCTTCCAGTACCCGTAACAGCTTGGCCTGCTGCGCTAAAGGCAGCTCTGAAATTTCGTCGAGAAACAAGGTGCCCCGGTGCGCAAGTTCAAATAAACCTATCTTGCCGCCTTTCAAGGCGCCGGTAAAGCTGCCTTCAACATAACCGAACAGCTCGCTTTCGATCAGGTTTTCCGAAATTGTTGCGCAGTTCAAAGCCACGAATGGCTGTTCGCGCCTGCTGCTGTAGTTGTGAATGCTTTGGGCAAATAGCTCCTTGCCCGTGCCCGTTTCTCCCGTGATCAAGACATCGTATTCAGTGCGGGCGTAGCGCTTTGCCGCTTCAACAGCTTTACGCATCGGCTTGCTCTCGCCTACGATGTGCTCAAAATTATACTTTGCCACCAGCCCTTTCTGGCTAAGTTTCTGGCGAACAGCTATTTCAGCCTTCTGCAAGTGGTCGACAGACTGCAGGATAAGTACCGCGCCTTCCTTAACCCCTTCCACGCTGATCGGGAGCGCCCGTACTACAACCATGCGGTTGCCAAGCTTGCGGATTACAGTGTCTCCGCCGAAACGGCTGGCAGAACCGGCTGCTTCGCCGGGGCGAGCAGAACCTTGAGCTGGAAGTATGCCTTTACCGAGAAAATCCTCCAGGTTTCGTCCCTGGATGTTAATACTGCCAATGTCCAGCATCCGGCGGCTGATTTCATTCATGAACAACAGTTGCTGATTTTGATCGACCGCGATAATTCCTTCGCCGATTGATTCAATCATCGTATTAATCAGTTCATTGCGCCGTTTTTCCGCCCGGCTGGCGTAAATAGCGGCCAGCGCCTCGTTAATGGCGTTCTTAATCGCTTCATCGCCGCTTTCAATGACATACCCTGCCAGACCGGCACTAATGGCAAAGCGGGTAACAGTACCGCCGGCAACTATGGCGTCATGGCAGCCGCCGGCCTTAATCCGCTGCACAGCCTCCTGGCCTTCTTTCTCATTTAATTACACGGCATTTGAAACAAACGAAACAATATGTTTCAAATGTTGTAGAATAAAATCGAATTTAAGAGTTCGGGTATACTCAGATACACTTGCTTTGACAGTAAATTGTATCTCTGCTTAGCATAATGGATAATAGATTCAGCTTGTCAAGTAAATGAGTGGAAAGCAGGTGTTACTATGAATAAGAATTATACGCCGCTTGAAAGCATTGTTGAGTTTGCCGCCATTGGCCGCGTCGACAATCCGCTGCCCCGGCACGAAATATTGCTGAAAGCCGCGGAAATGAATTTGCCTTCTGCGATTGAAGATGAAGAAAAAACAGCTCTGCTACTGGTGGATCCTCAACAAGATTTCATGGAGCAGGGTTCGCTGGGCGTCCCGGGTTCACACGCGGATATGGCACGCACGATCCGGTTTATCTATCGGAATCTACACCGGATCAGCCGGATATTTATTTCGTTTGATCATCATGATCCATATCAGATCTTCCATCCCTGTTGGTGGACTGATGCGGAAGGCAAGCCGGTAATGCCATACACCGTCATTCGGGCAGAAGATGTCGCTGTTGGTCGCTGGGTTCCGGTTTTTGAGCCGGAGCGCAGTCTGCAATATGTGGAAGAGCTGGAAAGCAAGGCCCGCAAAGAACTGGTTATCTGGCCTTATCATTGTCTGCAAGGCACCACCGGCGCCGCGATGGAAAATCAGCTGGCCAATATTGTTTATTACCATGCTGTAGCGCGCCAGTCGCCACCTGTAAGAACTCAAAAGGGCTCTGATCCCTTATCTGAAATGTACGGCATTTTCCAGCCGGAAGTCGGTCCGGAATCAAATATCAATGCCCAACTGCTGAATCAGCTTGCTGCTTACGACCGCATCCTGGTTGCCGGGCAGGCCAAGTCACATTGTGTGCTGGCCAGTGTGGAACAATTTGTCAGCTATTTTTCTGACC
>CAYPHB010000186.1:0-2696 GCA_964410445.1 uncultured Oscillospiraceae bacterium | reverse complement strand
CCCAGCTTTGCCCCGTTGGTTGTACGCAGCCAGACAGCTACCAGGCATAGGCCAGGCAATCGACCGCTGGCAACTGCTTTCAAACGCGAGCGCAAGGTTATTGTCTGCGAAATGGATCCCCCGCGCGACAGCCAGCTCGAACCCTTAACAAAAGCTGCGCGTGTCCTGCGCGCTAACGGCATTGACTTGATGACACTGGCCGACACGCCGCTGTCACGTGTGCGTCTGGACCCGGTTGTCGCCGGCGCTCGGATTCAGCGTGAAACCGGCTTGCCTGTTTTGCCGCACTTGTGCTGCCGGGACCGCAACGTCAACAGCCTGCGCTCTTCCCTGCTTGCCTTACACAGCGAAAATATCCGCCAGGTATTGCTGATCACCGGCGACCCTGTGCCGGAACAGGACCGCGGCTATATTAAACCGGTTTTTAACTTAAACAGTATTTCCCTGCTGGAACTGGCAACAACACTCAATCGCGAATTATTCAGCGGTGACGAGTTGTTACTGGGTGCGGCTTTTGACCCAAATGTCCCGGTTCCCGAACGGGCGCTGGAACGTGCCGCACGCAAAATTGAAGCAGGCGCCAGTTTCTTTTTAACCCAGCCTGTTTACGCACCGGAAGCAGCACCCGTCTTAGACGCGTTGCGTAAACTGGGAGCGCGGGTTTTATGCGGTTTAATGCCGCCGGTCAGCTACCGTAATGTTCATTATCTGGCAAATGAGGTGCCGGGCATTCGGATTCCGGCGGAGGTGTTGGCCCGCTTTGAGCCCGACATGGCTAAAGAAGCCGCAGTCGCGGCCGGAATTGAGGCCACACTCGTCGCAGCCCGGGCTGTCGCTGATTATGTGGATGGCTTCTACCTGATTAGTCCTTTTAACAGGGCGGACATCGCTGTTTCACTCAGCTTGCAGTTAGCTGCTGCCGGGCTTTTATAAAGTTAAGGCGATAAATCCAACAAAGAGACTTTCACAAGCTGACCGGCAAGCTTATTGAACCGAATTATTATAATTCTGCGTATTCGGCCGCGAAATGCGGCTTGCGCAGCTTCAGCCAGTCAATTACCTTACCCTTGCTGCGATTTAGAATCAGTTCTTCGGGGAAGTCGATTTCAGCAAGTAAAGCTTCGGCAAATGGGATACGGCCTACATGACGGGAAAAATGCGCGTCACTGCTGAGGATTACTGATGCACCATATTGTTTGCAGGCTTTTGCTATTTTGATGCAATCATCATGGTACTGAGGCCGGTCCAGAGTATGGTTATTAATCTCTATCATCTTGTTATACTGTTTGCACATCCTGACAATATGTTCATAATCAAACTGAAAATCGCCCCGCCCCGGGTGGCCAAGAATATCGATCAGCGGGTTTTGCACAACCGCTTCCCAGGCAGCTGTGTGTTCGCTGCAGGTACCGGGCGCCCGGGTATTTACATGAAAGCTGGCAATGCAAATATCCAGTTTTTTCAATACACCCTTGTTTAAATCAACCTTACCGTTAAAATCCAAAATGTTGACTTCGGCGCCGCGCAAAACAATCACGTCATTGATTTTGCGAGGCAAGGAGCGTTGATTAAGAAAATACAGGTCAACGGGTGCGCCGGGCATTGCGGGACCATGGTCGGTAACAGCGAAGCCGCCGATTTCCGTGGTCGAAACATAGGCGGCAAGTTCTTCGAGTGTACTGTAAGCATGCCCGCTATTTAAAGTATGGGTGTGTAAATCAAAAGCAATAGACATTAAGATCTCCTTGGCATGAATTATTAAATAAATCCTCACAAAGCTGAATTCAGCAGAGTGAAAACGCTCTGCTGCTTCGCGGTAAAAAAAGCGATGAATTGCTTAACTGCCTGGCTTGTCATCACTGATATAAGCGGCATAGACGAAACCTTCTTCGCCCGCTTCAGTTTCCACCTTCACCCAATCCTCATTTGTCTTTTCAAGAACGTAAAGTACGTCACCTACTGTCAGGGTTCGGATTAATTTGCCGGTTGTGCTGGCTTCACTGCGCAGGTTAAGCCGACGGGCAATCACATAGGATGGCAGGCGTGGTTTCGTTGTGGCTATTGTTGTAGTGGCTGTTGTCCGCCGTGTTGTAGGAATTGTTGTGCTTGTGGCGGACGCCGAAGGTACGCTCGAGCCGGTTGTTGCCGCTGAATCGCCTCCAGGCCGCATGAGTAAAAAAGCCACAGCAAGAATAATTACCGCTAAGGCAGCAGCAGCAACGATTTTGATTAGCCGACTGCTGTTTTTTGCCGATGCTTCAGCGCGGGAATTTACCGCAAACTTCTCAGCATCAATGAGAGGTAAGGAGTAACCGGGGTCATTAGCGGTATCGCTTTGCTTTTTCCGACCAGACCCCACTGAAAAGCCTGAGCGGTCAGTAAGTATGAATTTTGGCGTAACATATAAAGCCTGTAAAGCAAGCCAGCCATTGGCAGGTGCAGTAACACCGCGGGAACGCATTTGCATTATAAGGTTTGACAAGCGGTCCGGCAGTTGCTGCATCCCGTTAAGCACAGCTTCAGCCTCGTTATACAGCGCAGCCGGTATCAGGCCGGAGGGCAAAATCAGAATCTGATCGTCTTGCTGAATCTCCAGCCGATAGTGCTGCCTGAGTTCGTCTTTGGGAGTTGTGATCTGCGCGACAGGCTGCATTTCCAGCAGTTCCCGATCACGGAACAGATAAAACTTGAAATCT
>CAYPHB010000185.1:0-2701 GCA_964410445.1 uncultured Oscillospiraceae bacterium | reverse complement strand
AAATCGGTAATGACCACTAAATATGATGTAATAATTATTGGTGCCGGTCTGGCCGGTATCTTCGCTGCTTATGAACTTATCAGCAGCCGCCCTGAGCTCAAAATCGCGCTTATGGAGCAGGGAGCGGATATTAAGCAACGCAATTGCCCAATAGTTAGCAAGAAGACAGATATCTGCATCAACTGCCCAAGCTGCGACATTATGCGCGGCTTCGGTGGCGCAGGCGCTTTTTCTGATGGTAAATTCAATTTCACCACCCAATTCGGCGGCTGGCTCACCGATTACCTGCCTGCTGACAAAGTAATGAATCTGATTGAATATGTTGACTCGGTCAACCAGAATTTTGGCGCTACGGCCGAATTTCATTCTACATTCACGCCGGCTGCAGATGAAATCCGGCGCGCTGCGCTTGGCCATGATTTGCATTTACTGGATGCTCGCTGCAAACACCTGGGCACAGAGCGAAATTTGGAAATTTTGACGGCCCAGGCTAAATGGCTGAGCGAACGGCTCGACCTGATTTGCGGTATAAAAGTTGAAAATATCAATCCGGTAGCAGCTGACGGCTACCAACTGGAAACCAGCAAAGGTGACTATTCCTGCAGCTATTTGGTTGTCGCGCCCGGACGCTCAGGCGCTGAATGGTTCAGTGACCAATGCCAACGCCTGAACCTTTCGCTGCTCAACAACCAGGTGGATATTGGCGTGCGCGTGGAACTGCCGGCGCTGGTCTTTAAGAGCATAACGGATGCTGTTTACGAGGCCAAGCTGCTTTATCGCACCAAACAGTACAAGGACGCGGTGCGCACATTCTGCATGAACCCCTACGGCCAGGTGGTTACGGAAAACACAGACGGCATTATTACTGTTAACGGCCACAGCTATACTGACCCCAAGCTGCATAGCGAGAACACAAACTTTGCTCTACTTGTCAGCAACAGTTTTACCGAGCCTTTCCGCGAGCCATATCGGTACGGTAAACACATCGCGGCGCTTTCCAACATGCTGGGCGGCGGCGTGATTATGCAACGGTTCGGCGACTTATTGGACGGCAGGCGCAGCAACGCCCACAGGCTGGCACAAAGCTTTGTCAAACCTACATTAGCAGCAACTCCGGGTGATTTGTCACTGGTTCTGCCCAAGCGGCATCTCGATAATATAATTGAAATGATTCAGGTGTTGGACAAACTCGCGCCCGGCACAGCCAACCACGATACTTTGTTGTATGGAGTAGAAGTAAAGTTCTACAGTTCCCGTCTGACACTTACACCGGAACTGGAAACTGAGCTGCCGAATATGTTCGCGGCAGGCGACGGAGCCGGCATCACGCGCGGCCTGTCCCAAGCCGGCGCCAGTGGTGTTCACGTTGCACACAGTGTACTGCGCCGTTTGGAGCGTGCCACATGAACTCGGTAAAAATCATGCTGATCGCCAACGCCGGCATCATGATCGAATACCGGGAGCAACAGCTGCTGGTAGATGCTTTGCACGAGGGGCACCGGCTTTATCCTGGTACGCCGCCCGCAGCTATGCAGGCACTGCTGGACGGCGCGCCGCCTTTCAAGGAAATTAAAGCGCTGGTTTTCACACATAATCATCTCGACCACTTTTCGACGCGACTGACGCGTTCTGTCCTGCAAAGGTACCCCGAATTAGATTTTATTGCGGATGAAGTTTCCGTCGCGGCCATGCAAGAGGCAGGGGAGGAAACGGACGATCCTTTCGACCACAGTCGCATGACTGCTATGCCCTGGCAATTGCCGACTCAGGACAGTTATGCCGATGGCAGTTTTATCCGCTCACTGCCACCAGCAATTCATAAAGGGCCTTTTAGCATTCAACCACTGCCGTTTTTGCACGAAGGCAGGAATTTTCAGGATGTAGCCAATGTTGGTCTGCTGATCAGTGTCGGTGGCGTGAACATTCTTTACCCGGGTGACGCCCGGATTTCGCCGGAAAACTTCGCGATACTAACACGCCCGCTGCCGCCGGTGGATGTAGCAGTGCTGATGTTCCCATACATTTCGACAAGCCGCGGCCAGAGGATTGTGCGTGAGTTCATTAAGCCCCGCAACCTGCTGGTAGTGCACTGGCCTCAACCCGAGTATGACCGGGAGAAGTGGATTGAAAACGCGCACAACTACTATGAGCGCACCAAGGATTCCCTGATGCAAACCTGGTTTTTAGAACATTATTTGGATACCGTTGGCTTTACACCCCGCTGGTTGTGAGTAAGGACTTGCTCTATCACGCCGCTGAAGGTTTGGATTATCAGCCCATGCGAAAAGCATAAAGGAATGAGATTATGAAAACATTTATTACCCCCGATTTTCTGCTCAACAGCGAGCCTGCCCGTATTTTGTACCACGAGTACGCCTGTGATATGCCGATATACGATTTTCACTGTCATTTAGACCCACAGGAAATCCTGGATAACCGCCAGTTCGACAACCTGGCTCAGGCCTGGCTGGAGGGCGACCATTACAAATGGCGGCTGCTGCGAGCGCATGGTGTGGCCGAAAAATATATTACTGGCAACGCCAGTGACGAAGAAAAATTCCGCAAGTTTGTCAAAATTATGCCAACCAGCATTGGTAATCCGATTTACCATTGGTCGCACCTGGAGCTGCTGCGCTTTTTCGATATCGATGAACTGCTGACCCCGGAGAATGCCGAGACGATTTGGCAGAAGAGTAAGGCT
>CAYPHB010000184.1:0-2708 GCA_964410445.1 uncultured Oscillospiraceae bacterium | reverse complement strand
GTTTGCCAACCATCAATAAGACGATGATGATGGCTAATTTTGATGATCTGAATACAGTCGGCCTGCATTTGGACGATGTCATGCAGTTTGCTCTTGATAAAGAAATGCGGCGCGATTATCTGGGTTATTACCGCGATCGCTACGTTGTCGGGCTGTCCAGTGGCACCAGCGGCAACAAAGGCATCTATTTGACAGACCGAGCATTAACCAAACGGCTGCCCGGCGTCTTTCTGGCCCGCGGCGGTATACGCCTGTCCGACTTGCCGCTGCGCATCCTGTTCATCCTGCGCGTGTTCAGTCAAGGTTTTGCTGACATCAATGCGCCCCTGATCCGCCTCAACTACCTGCCTTCGATGACCGAACCCGAAAAAATAATTGAGACGCTAAATGAGATGAGTGCCAATATCCTGATGGCACCGCCTTCTTTGCTGCGTCAACTGCTGCCACTGGTCCAAAAGATCCAGAAGCCACCGCGTCGGATAATCACCTATGCTGAAGTGCTGGAGGCTGAAGAGAAAATCCGGTTCGCGGCGGCTTTCCAAGCCCCGGTCGTTGAAATTTACCAGGCAAGTGAAGGCCAGATCGGCAGCCCCTGCCGCTGCGGCAACCTGCATATTAATGAAGATTTAGTCTATGTCGAATTGCTGGATCCAGGCGGCCAGCCTGTGACTCAGCCAGGACAACGTGCAACCCGCATGCTTGTAACCAACCTGGTCAACACCGTCCAGCCGCTCATCCGCTACGAGATGAACGACATAATCGAACTTGGTGACCGTTGCGCCTGCGGCAGCAATTTTCGAGTGATCAGCCGGATTGTCGGCCGCGACGACGATGTTTTGTACCTGAAGAATCAGGCAGGGAATTTGCGGGCGGTTTTCCCCGACCTGGTCAGCCGCTGGATCATCACCACCGACGACAGAATCCGTGAATTCTCAGTGGAACAAACTGCAGTTAACGCCCTGACAATCACTCTAGACTTACTGCGCGAGGGCGAGCAAATTTCGGAGGCGGGTAACATATACAGTGACACTAAAAATGACACAGCCAACATCATAGCTGGCAACACTGTCAGCAACAACGCCAGCATCGTCAGCCGGCTGCGTCAGCGTTTAACGGCAGAGCTGGCCGAATTTGACATTACCTGTGAAATAACAATCTTGATACAGCCAATCCCTTGGCCGGCCGACAACCGCAAGATGAAGCGATTTCGGCGCAAGAAGTAGACAAATTCCAGCAAAATCAAAATTGCTTCCAGACGACAATTTCTTTATGTTCCCTTACTTCATTTCTGCCTTAAGTAACCCTGCTTTATCTGCAGCTTTCCTAAATGATGAAAGCTGCGGTTCGCTAAACGGCTTTTTCGGAATCGCAAGAACCATATTCGAACCCTGATACAAGTAGAAACCTTGGCCATCTTCAACTATTGCGGATAACGTCGACCAGTTTAGACAAGCGGCGATAAAACCATACGCATATTGAATGCCAGCCTCATTCCAGCGTATAGTGCGTTTGCCGATGAACCCATCCGGATACTGTTCAGCTTTCAGCGCTTTTTTTGCAAGCCGCTCAGCCAGAGCATCAGGCGGTAAAATACGGAGAAAAATGATCGGGCCTATGATGAGGCTGATAATGTAAGTGAAAGCAATAATTATTGAAGGCAGTGCGACTCGCTTAGTTGCGAAGTCGACAAGCCCAAATACTGAGCCTGCCGCCACGAAAATCGCGATAGCCAACCAGCCCAGCATTACAGGATCCTTGAGATTCTTACGCCGTGTTTGGCGATTATGCAGCAGGCTGGAGTGGAGGACATCTTCTTCGGAGAAATCAATGTTTACCTGATCAGCCGTTTCCATTCCCTCGAATTCGCTGAAACCTTTGACAGGTGTATCCAGGTTCTGATCCTTAAAAGTCTGAGCCCGTTCTTCCAAATATTCCAAAAAGTCCTGCCTGGAGACACCCCAAAGGAATGCCTCGTCCGGGATTACTTCCAGCAGGCCGGTAATAGTGAATAAAAGGATACTCTTTTTAAAATTGCTTATGCCGGCGACGGCGAGGTAACGGAAGCGAAAATTATGGCCGCCATAGCTTATTTGCAAATAATTTGGCAAGAGTTCAAGTTCGTGAGTCCCAATCAGTCCCTCCGGAATTTCCTTGCCTTTCAATTTTTGATTGAACACTAAAGCTGGTAAAATCCGGCTGTCGGTCACAATTATAAAAAATGCGACAGCCAGAAAGGCGATCACATAGGGAACAGGATGTTCGGTTCCCGTAGTTCTGGTAAGTGCGGCTGCGCTCAGGTAAACGCCGCTGGCTACAGCAAGCAGACCGGTAAGCCTGATTAGCGTGGCTCCTTGACTGTTCAACACTCTTCTTAATTTAGCACTATCCAGGTAATCCTGTTTTTTCATCCGATAGGTGATTTTCATGTGGTGCTCCTTTTAGGTGAACTGAAAATTTTTGGCTTGTGTTTATAGAGAACACTAACCTGTAATATACTTAGCATACATATTACTATATGCTCATTAAAAAGTGGCAGAGGACTAATTATTGTAATATTCCTTCTTGATTATTATGTCGCGATGACTAAAGCAAAAAAAATTGTTCCTGACGTTAGGAGGTGAAATCATGGGCATTATATCATTGAGATTGAATGATCGGGATAATACGCTGATCAGAAAGTATGCAGAGTTAAATGGCATGGAGTTATC
>CAYPHB010000183.1:0-2722 GCA_964410445.1 uncultured Oscillospiraceae bacterium | reverse complement strand
GAAAAGCATAATAATCCCTGCTTCGCAATCGCAATCAACCGTCGGTCAGTCGCTCGGACAAGTCCTCGAAAAAGCCACAGGCATTTTCTGTGGAACTCGCTTTGTGACTCGACGGTGATTGCGAAAAAGCACAGGGCGGAGAACAGCGAATCGTTAGGCAGGGGGTAAACTTCTGCTGGCGTGCGGCTAGACAAAAGATCTTTAAATGACGGCCTGATTCTATCAAGAATCAGGCCGTTTTTGTCAGGGTGAGCTAGTTAATGAAGTGGCAATGGCCAGGGTTTTATCAAAAAGTTGCTAATTTGTAAATGTTTTGTAAATTATATTGATAATTTTGAGATATGAGGTATCATTAAATTAGCACTCTAAGGTCGAGAGTGCTAAAACGACAAGCAAAGGAGTTGTTAATCATGGCAGGACTTATCCCATTTAACCGAAGGAACAAGAGTCTCGAGCGTGCAGAAACTGGTTTTGATGGCTTTTATAACATGCTTGACGACTTTTTTAGCGACAGTTTGATGACGAGTCGCAACTTGTTCAGGGACACATTCAAAATCGACATTGCAGAGACAGACAGCGAATATGCTATCGAAGCTGAATTGCCTGGAGTCAAAAAAGAAGAAATTGATCTGGGCATCGAGAACGACAACCTCTGCATATCCGTACAACGGTCGGAGGAAGTTAACAAAGACGAAAATAATTACATTCACAGGGAACGTCGCTTCGGCTCCATGAGCCGCAGGATTCGATTGGCTGATGCAAAGCTGGATGAAGCTAAAGCGAAGCTCGAAGAAGGTGTGTTGAGAATCACAATCCCTAAAGATGAAAAAGCTAAAAATTCACTCAAAATTGATGTCGAATAACTGATTGTGTCGAATAACAATAAGACAAAAGCCACCAATTATGGCGGCTTTTGTTTTAGGCTGCTTCATCAGAAACCTGGCGGGCATAGACCAGCAGACGATGGGAGGCAATGCGCACCGGGGTACAAGTTACCAAAATAAGCTCTTTGTCATTGGTTGACTGAGATAAAGCGCGGCGCAGTTCCGATGGCAGGATTGTTACCTGACGTTCCGCGACATAGGTGAGTTTGCGACCAGCTTTGGTCAGAATTACAACCTCGGTTCCTTTCGTCACTTCGTCGAGACGATTGAAGTGACGACCACGGGTATACATGCGGTGCCCCAAGATTACGGAGTATCCGGGGGTGCCAGGCTGCGAGCTGCCACCAAGCAGGCCGACAGCAACCCGCAGTTGAGCTGATTCGGCGCGGTCGGCAATCGGCATTTTCAGGTTGATCTTATTGATAATTAAGGTGCCTATGCCTTTGATAACCACATTTGCCGGTTTCTGAGTGCCGGCCGTTGTACTTCCTGTGCCAAATCCAGGTTCAGTCCCGGGGTTTGTACCGGGCTCATTGCTTGTACCGGTTGTGCCGGTTGTATCAGGGCCAGTGGGGTTACCAGGCAAGGTTGTGCCACCGTTAGTTGTTCCCGGCGTCTCATCAATTGTCCAGTTTTCAACTTCTTCGACAAACTCATTTTCTTCGCCTGGAACCAGCAGAGCATTTGCGCCGATCACGATCTCAGCGTCGCCGCTTTCAATTGCCTGGAGCAGCTCATTTGATTTCCTGTCCTGCTGCCAGTGCAACAGCTTCGGTTCTAAAAGCAAATAAGCTCCAACCAGGATTAAAGCGAGAATTAATATATTTATCAGAATCAGCAGCGGGCGCCGCCGCTGTTTTTCAATTGGTTTTTTTTCGGTTTCTTTCATAAAGCGCCTCCGTTGATAGCTGTTGCCGCTTGGTGGTTTTTGCCACAAAAGATAACAAGCCAGGTGAGTCCGCAAGCTGGTTTGTATTAATAAACGAACTGGCCGCTCTTAATTCAAATGTTATATGAACAGTATACTCTGTGCGGCGCTGTTGAATCGGTTTGCTTAGTTACCGTCTTGACGGTCACCCAGCGGCGTGCAGAAAGCAGCATGCTCGCTGAGAATATGAGATTGCTTTTCTGTGCGCGAGATATTTTGTTTCGCAGCCTCGCGTAGTGCCATTCTAAGCTGGTGACGATGGGCGGCAGCCTGCCGTTCATCAGGTTCGCCTTCTTCCGGCTCATAAGGTTGCACGGGCACAGGGTTCCCCTGTTCATCAACAGCAACAAAAACAAGATAAGCCCGGTTTACCAAATCGCGGACCCCATCGAGCCTCTCCACGAAGGTTTCAACACTTACTTCAAGTGAGGTGCGCCCTGTCCAGGTAACCTGCGCCTGAATGACAACAGTATCGTTGACATGTACCGGGGCCAGAAACTCCAAGGGGTCTACCGCTGCCAGAGTCACATCGGAGCCGGCATGCCGCCTCGCTTCAACAGCCGCTACTATATCTATCCAATCCATCAACTGACCGCCAAAAAGCCGCTGGACACCGTTGGCGTGACGGGGCATTACAATTTGAACCTGGGTAGTGCGCATACTTTTACCTCCCCTTACTGCATCCAAATACGGGTATTCTTCATATTTTAGCAGATCAGGTTACTAAAGCGAATGAACAGATTGTTTCCCTGAGCGTTTGCTGCGGACGTTGGCTTTTGACTGTGATAAACTGATTTTCAACAAAACATTTTATTTTGGCTTATCATAAAGGAGAGCCGCCGATGTTTATCCGCGTAATTGATGAGAATGAATCAATTGATATAACCGCAGAGCCCGGGGTCGATTTGAT
>CAYPHB010000182.1:0-2787 GCA_964410445.1 uncultured Oscillospiraceae bacterium | reverse complement strand
ATAAAGTTGACCTGATCGCCAAGGAACTGCTGTTGCCGCTGATTGCCCGCTGGAGTGAGCGTTATCCATTCGCGGCCATTATTCCTGTTTCAGCTCGTAATGGTGACGGGGTTCAGTTACTGGAAAATGAGCTGCTCGCCCGTTTGCCTGTTGGTCCGCGTTATTATCCGGAAGACAGTATTACTGATCAGACGGAACGTTCACTCGCCGCTGAATTAATTCGCGAGCAGATTTTGCGTCATACCCACCAAGAGATTCCTCATGGCACAGCTGTGATTATCAACTCCTTCGAAGAAGAATTCGAAGCGGATAAGAATGCGGAAGAGGCGGAAGCCGCTGAAACTACGGCCGAGGCTACGGCTGCTGCTGAGGTAGAGGCAGAAGCTGAAGAAGAATATGTCGAACCGAGCCGTACTTTTATTCACATTGATGCTTCGATTCTGACAGAAAAAGATACCCACAAAGGCATCCTGATCGGCAAAGGCGGTTCGATGCTGAAGGCAATCGGCACTGATGCGCGCCTGCAGATTGAAAAAATGGTTGGCTGTAAAGTTTACCTTGAACTTCATGTCAAGGTAAGGGAAGACTGGCAGAATCGCAGCGGCATTCTGCGCGACATCGGTTATCTGCAGGATTCCTGAAAATGGCTGTTGAAGTAGTTCGCGGCTTTGTTTTGCGTGCGGTTCCCGTCGGCGACTCGGACCGCATTCTTGATATACTGACGCGTGAACGCGGCTTGATAACAGCTTCAGCGCGCGGAGCCAGACGCACCCGCAGTCGGATGCTGGCGGGCACACAGGAATTCGCGCTCAGCGATTTTACCCTGTTCAGCAACCGCAGCAGACTTATTGTTAATGAAGTTGAACTGGTGGAATCATTTATTGGACTGCAATCCGACCTGACAAAACTTGTTTGCGCTGCCCATCTTTCGGAACTGTTCCTTGACTGTCTGCGCCATGAGCCTGAACAGCCGCTCTTGTATCCATTTTGGGCATATACTGTGAATGCTCTGATTAACGGCCAGATTGAGCCGCTTTTAGTAACGCATGTCTGCGGCTTCCGCCTGATGCAGATTATGGGTTACGAACCATTACTGGAAAGTTGTTCTGTCTGCGGCAGCTCTGAAGAACCACTTTGGTTCAGCTACTCTGAGTGCGGCGTGGTTTGCCGTCGCCACTTAACTGGGGCGAGTACTGGAAGTGCTGTTAAGCTGAACGATGGACTGCTGCCGCTGCTGCGTTATGTCATGAGCGCGCCGATTGAACGGTTATACTCGTTTACTGTCCCGGAAAGTACAGCTAAGGTTTATATGGAATTATCCCGCCGCTTTGTGCAGGACCGCATGGAGAAGGCTTATACAAGGCTTGATTTGCTGGATGTCAGTATGCGGTTGCCTGAAGCCAAAAACTCTAAAACTTGATCTCGTGAGCGCCTCTGGTTCGCTTTGACGCTGTGCGCTGACAGTACTTCCGACAACACCAGTAAGGAAATCCTTGAAGTACTCTCTCTTGGCCAATTCCAATCCGAGTGGGTTGGACAGCAAAGCAGCATGCTCTTCAAGCGTCTTTTTTTTGAAAACGATGTTGGCCGATTAAAAATCCTGAATTCCCTCTGGCTGGACAACAGAATTCCATTTAAGCAGGATTACCTGAAAAAAGCGGCTGAAACCTATTTTGTCGAATCCAACCGTGTTAATTTTAATAATGCTTCCGTTTATCGGAATATTAGCTATTGGGTCGAACGCCGTACTGGCAGCAAGTTAACGGATCGTCTGCAGAGCTTTTTCCAGCCGCTTGCCGGGAATGATCTAGAAATTGGTCATTCAACTGGCGTCGCAACCGCACTGGCACTGGTAAACACAGTTTCCTTTGTCGACGAGTGGGCGGAACGTTTTGACGAAACTCTGACGACGCAGGGCAGATTCAGTCTGCCGAATGGCAGCACCACGACTCCTTTATTCATGAGGAAAAAGTTTGCGAACCATTCATTCCTGGCAGTGGAAGGCTTTATGTCTGCCGGAATTTCGCTCAAGAACGGCTCATCCATGATCTTTGTCCTGCCGGATGAGGGAGAAACTCCGCAGTCCGTCTTGGCGAATGCCGGCTGGATGAAAGAGATTATCGAGCGGAAGAATCAGCAAAAAGGAGAGGTTGTTTTTGCGATCCCCAAATTCGATATTGAGAGTGAAATCTGGAAGCTTTCAGAACCATTACAGGAAATAGGTATTAAGGACGCTTTTGATCCGACTAAAGCTGATTTTGCTGCTTTGTCGGATGCTAAACCATTGTGGCTTGGTCGGATTGGACAATCAATCCGGGTAAAAATCGACGAGCGCGGCTGCACGGCGGATGCCATGCTCGGGATCCGCTTATTCGCAGCATCTTTAGTTAGCGGGCAATGCGAGATGTTCCTCGACCGTCCATTTATCTTCATCATTCTCGGGCAGGACCAGTTCCCGCTGTTCATTGGCGTGGTTAATGACCCTTTAACCTGAGCAGGCGCCGCCGCTGATTGCACTCTTGAGTGGAATTAATAGCGCATTCATTGGATTTACTGCCTGGCATTGAAATACCAGGCAGTAATCAGCCGAAAAAGTCTTTCAATTCTTCCCGCAGGTCCTGTTCGTCATTAACATTATGCGGACTCCAATCGGCGGGGAAGAGGCTTTCGTAATCCGGCCGTCCATAGCGCTCATCGATCAACAGAACAAAACCGCGATCCTGCTCGCTTCTTATGACACGCCCGGCTGCCTGCTGCACCCGGTTAAAACCAGGGTACTGATAGGCG
>CAYPHB010000181.1:0-2789 GCA_964410445.1 uncultured Oscillospiraceae bacterium | reverse complement strand
AAAACCAGGAATTATTACCAGCTTGCGCTTAAACATCATTTTAACTGCATAGGCGGCAACATCGGCGCTTGCCATGCCTGGAACGCCTTCGTCTACGCCGGCGCGTTGATTAAAACTGGTTCGCACCGGACCGGGGCAGAGAACACTTATAGATACTTTGCTGCCACGCTGACGCAATTCTTCGTATACAGCCTGGCTGAGACGCAACACATAGGATTTTGAGGCGTAGTAACCTGCCATCAGCGGACCGGGGACAAAGGCCGCCAGGGAAGCCACATTGAGAATCGCGCCGTGGTCAGCAGCGATAAAATCGGCCAGGAACAACTTCGTCAGAATACCAAGAGCACCCACATTGAGATTGATCTGGGCAATCTCTGCTTCCAGGCTGGTTTCGTGATATTCGCCGTATACACCCATGCCGGCATTGTTAACCAGAATATCCAGGCCATTTCCCTTTACAGCGTCATACAGCTCCAGACAGGCCTGCGGATCGGTGAGATCGAGAACATAAATTTCTGATAGCATTGGCAGCTCGTTTTGCAATTCTTCAAGAGCCTTTTGATTACGCCCAGTCAGAATAAGTTCATAACCGCGGGCGCTTAGTTCTTTAGCCAGATCGCGCCCGATACCGGAACTGGCGCCTGTTATTAATGCTCTGATACGTCATACCTTCCTTTCGCAGCTATTATCTGCTCTTATATCATAGGTTTCAGAATGATAATAACACAGCCGGCTTGATTTCTGATAAAATCAATCAACTCCTGTTCTGTCAGAAAAAATACATTAATCGGCACTATCCATCCTGTTGTTATTGTTGGCAATCATTTGGGGGGAATATGGGTTACGATGTCATTGTAATTGGCGGAGGCCTTTCAGGGCTGACAGCAGCAAGTTTGCTAGCGAAACGCGGCCTTAAGACAGCAGTTGTTGATCGTAATTATAATCCGGGCGGCTCCTGTGGAACATTCAGGCGCGGCCATGTCACCTTTGATATCGGCTCAGCTATGCTTTACGGTTTCGGTGAGAAAGGTTTCAACGCGCACCGTTTCGTTTTTAATTGCCTTGAAGAACCAATCGACATAATTCAGCATGATTTACTGTACCGAGTAAATTATCAAGATAAACGTGTCCCTTTCTGGCTCGATGTTGAACGTTTTTCGACTGAACTGGCCAGCTTCTTTCCCGATGAAGCCGAAAATATTAAACGATTCTATCAGGATATGAGTAAGCTTTATAAGCATGTCATGGTGGAGACCCCAAACTACACTACACCTGACGAGACAGATCCTGTCGCAGGCATGAAGAGCTTCTTCAAGCACCCCTTTTCTTATCTGAAATTCCTGAGCTATCTCAATCAGAACGCGGAACAGCTCCTCAAAAAATACTTTAGCAATCCAGATATTTTCAATTTTTTCGACAAGCTGACTTCCACTTATTGTTACGCCACGGTGAAAGAAGCACCGGCAATCCTGGCCGCGGTCATGTTCATTGATAATCACGTCGGAGGCAGTTACTACCCCGCCGGTTCAACCGTTTTCCTACCCGGCAAATTAGAGAAGGTAATAGAAGAACACGGCGGCGACATGTTGTTGGAGCGAGAAGCGCTTGAGATCACGTTTCGGGATGGGAAACCCAACGGCGTCCTGCTCGACAATGGCACTGAACTGCAGGCTGATCATTTAATCTATTCAGGCACTGTATGGAATCTTTACGGCAAGCTGATTGATCCCCGAAACAGCAGTGTACAGCGACGCTCGTGGGCAAAAAAGCAAGTACCGACTTATCCCAGCGTAGTTCTTTATTCAGTCGTTGACCGTAAAGCAATACCTGCGGATACCCTCCCGATCGAAATGTTGATCGGCAACCCGACAGAACTGGATGAGAGCGAAGTTACAGCCTATATCTTCAGTATTGATGATCGTACTCTCTGTGCTGAAGATGAACATACAGTTGTCGCCATCGGACCGACCTTTAAAAACTGGGAATCAGACAGTACAGAAGAGTACGACAGGCTGAAAAAGCAGGAAGAAGAACGGTTGGTCTCTGTCCTCGAAAAGCGTTTCCCCGGTTATCGCAAAGGCTTGCGTTATAAGGAGCTGGCCACTCCCCGGACAATTGAGCGTTATACGCTTAAGAACGGCGGAGCTGTTGCGGGACCAAAGCAGATGCTGGGGCAGCATATGTTCAAACGGCTTAAAACAAAAACTGAATGGGATAATCTCTTCTGTTGCGGGGAGTCGACAGTGATGGGGACCGGCACACCCACTGTTACGACTGAAGGACTGGCGGCAGCGAACGCCTTACTGAAAAAACTAGGAAAAGAACCATTTGTCTGGAAACCACGTATGACAAACTACGTGCGTCTTGTAAATAAGCCATATACACTAGAGCAGCTTTACGACACCTGTTCTGCAGAACAGCGGACCATAATGCGTCAGGCAAGACGCTGCCGCATGTGCGAGAAACCGTTCTGCGCCCCTGTTGACAAGCTGGATGTGCGGGGCATTATGCGGCGGGTTGCCGTCGGAAACTTCGTTGGGGCACTGAAGCGTTGGCAGCAGCAGCCTGTGGCAGAGTACGAGCTGACTGGATTCGAAGCAAATTGTATCCTCGGCATTGAGGGCGAAGAACCTGTAGCTTTTCGTGAAGTACTGAGTTATCTGATAGGTTTAACAACTGAGCTATCTGACGGAGTTAACATATGAGTTATCTGATGGGGTTAAAAGCATGAGCCAACCGCATGAAGTCATAGTTGTGGACGACGCATCTTCGGACTCGACTTCAGAAAT
>CAYPHB010000180.1:0-2837 GCA_964410445.1 uncultured Oscillospiraceae bacterium | reverse complement strand
CAGCTTTGTGATGACTACCCGAATATCTTTGGCCATAGCCAGAAACATTTTGCGGAAATTTTCGGCCTGGACTTCTTCTTTGGAAGTAAAAGAGATCCGTTCAAGTTTTGTGACGCCGTCAACCAGAGCCGCAACATCTTCGCCGAAAATCTCACGTATTTCATCAATTGTGCAGGCCGTGTCTTCAACAGTATCGTGAAGCAGGGCAGCAATAATTGTATCGCTGTCAACCTCCAGTTCTGTAAGTATTTCTGCGGTTGCCACCGGGTGAATAATATAAGGTTCCCCATTGGCGCGCAGCTGTCCACCATGGGCTTCCAGAGCCCACTTGTAAGCCTTTTCTATGAGCTCCGAACTTTCGCCGGAGTAAGCTTCATATCGCCGGCAGATTGTTTGGATCGTTTGGGCGATGTCGCTTTTTTCAATTGTATCGAGCATCGCGCTCATAGTTATTCTCCCCCTTTGGGTATAGGCTGAGTTTTTGCAATATTACCAGGCTGCAAATCGTGCACCTTCAGCTGACAGGATTCCCGGCCGTTAAAGCGGTTAACATCAAGGTTGAACACAGCGTCAAAACAGGCGTTGCGCTGATAATCAGCAGCCTGCTCGCCCATGCCGAAACCGACGCCCTCAATCACAATATTACCGTTATCGGTTGGCGCCTCGAACCTTAATTTCAAAGTACGGCCATTACTGCCAACAGGACGGCTTTCCAGAATCCGCAGGCCTTCAGCAATAAACAGAGGCTCGGGGTTGGCTGCGCCATAAGGCTGCAGCTGCTCAAGCTCTCTGGCTGCTGCCAGCGTGAGTTCCGCAGACTGCACAAACAGATCTGCTGTTGGCGTTTTTAAGCTTGCATCTGCAATAGATTCGGCGTTAGCTTTGCTGTAGCTTTGCAACTGCAGCCGGAAACCGGGCAATTGAGTTTCACTTAAAGTCAGGCCGATTGCCTGACGATGCCCGCCAAAGCGTTCGGTAAATTCACCTGCGGCCTTAACAGCTGCCAGCAGGTTAAAGTTGCCGACACTGCGTCCTGAGCCGCGGTAAGTACCTTCGTCGCCCGCCAGCACTATTACCGGGCGGGAATAGCGCTCCACAAGTCTGGAGGCAACAATGCCAATAACGCCGTGGTGCCAGCCTTCACCGGCAACCACCAGAGGCCCTGCAACTGCTGTCGCGGGGCTGTTTTCAATTTCTTCAGCAGCCTGGGCGAAGATTTCCGTTTCAATCGTCTTTCGTTCTTCGTTCAGATTATTTAGCTCGAGAGCAATACGATTGGCCTCTACGGGATCGTCTGTCAGCAACAGCTCCAGCGCCAGCTCCGCTTTGCCGAGGCGGCCGGCGGCATTAAGCCGTGGTGCAAGCGCAAAGCTTATGGTTGTAGCTGTTACCGGCCTGTTGCCATTGACGCAAGCTGTCAATAATGCCTTGAAGCAGACAAGCTTGCCCTGGTTCAAAGCCTGCAAACCGTTGGCGGTCAGGATGCGGTTTTCGCCGGCAAGCGGCATAACGTCCGCTACTGTGCCCACAGCCACAAAAGCCAGGCCCTGCTGTTCACGTCCCGGAGCGCCAAGTTCTATACACAAAGCTTGAGCCAGTTTATAAGCCACACCAACTCCGGCAAGCTGCTGCTCGGAATCCGGATTGCCCTCCAGACGCGGGTTGACCACCGCTAAGGCCTGTGGCAAGGCCGCCGGACATTCGTGGTGATCTGTGACGATGACTTCCAGGCCAAGTTCATTTATTTCAGCGATTTCAGCGGCCGCGGAAATCCCACAGTCAACGGTGAGCAACAAAGCCGCTGGCTTTTCGGATGCAGCTCGGCGTACCGCAGGCACTGAAATTCCATAACCATCGCTTAGTCGATCAGGGATTATGCATTCCACTTCAGCGCCAAAGGAGCGCAAAAGTCTTGCCATTAAGGCTGTAGCGGTCAAGCCGTCTGCGTCGAAGTCACCGTGGATCAGAATTCTCTCGCCCTGACGCACAGCTTGCGCCAGCCTGTATGCTGCCGCCTTGATTCCCGGGAGCCGGAAAGGGTCTTGCAGGCTCGCCAGTGAACAATCCAGAAATGCCAGCCGCTCAGCTTCTGTTTGCAGACCTCTGGCTTGGAGCACACGCTGCAGCAAACTGCCGCGTTGCGGTGTCTGCTCCAGGGCGGTCCATTTTTTCTGAGTTATTTCAGCCATGTTCTTCCTTCCGGATATAAATTCTATCCTGTCAAATATTTAGACTATACATCTGAATATAAAGTTAACAGGAGCCCGACATCAATAGAGACATCGGGCTCCTGTTTGTTCCTAAATGCAATTAGTGGTTCAGGTTCAAGCCAGGAGCCGTCTTACGACCTGGTTGACCAACTTGTTGTCAGCTCTGCCGGCGATTTCGGGTATTACGGCTTTCATAACCATTCCCATATCACGAGCAGATACCGCGCCTGTGGCGGCAATTGCCTTGCGCACGATTTCCTCAACTTGCGTTTCGTCCATCTGTTCCGGCAAATACGCTTTAAACACAGCTATTTCAGCGTTTGTCCGATCAATAATATCCTGACGGTCGCTGTTTTCCAGATCCGACAACAGTTCTTCACGTTTTTTGACTTCTTTGGCGATTAAGGCCATAACGCCTGCTTCGTCCAGTTCAGTCTGTGAATCTTTTTCTGTTTGCAGAACTGCTGCCCGGCTGATCTGAAGCATATCCCTGCGCAGGGTGTCTTTTTCCCGCATAGCGGTTTTCAGATCCTGCAAAAGCTGTTCCTTGATCATGCGTTTAGCGCTTTCTTTTCCTGGCGGCTTCCGACTTTTTCTTGCGCCGGACGCTGGGTTTTTCGTAATGTT
>CAYPHB010000179.1:0-2863 GCA_964410445.1 uncultured Oscillospiraceae bacterium | reverse complement strand
ATCTCGCCTTTATAGGGCTCAAACCCGCTGATAACGCTGTTCATTATACCATTGCCCTTTGTGTCGGTCAAAAATTCTGAGCGGTAGCCGATCAGGCCGCGCGAGGGGATCCGGAACTCCAGACGGGAGTATCCTTTCTCCGGCGGCTGCATATTAATCAGTTCGGCACGACGTCTGCCCAGCTTCTCAATAACAACACCTACGAACTCTTCCGGAACATCTATCAGCACCAGCTCAACAGGCTCAGAAAGCACGCCTTCGATCTCCTTGAGGATGACCTTGGGTTTACTGACCTGAAACTCGTAGCCTTCACGGCGCATTGTTTCGATCAGAATCGAAAGATGCAGTTCGCCGCGGCCTTTGATCAGGAAGGCATCCATGGTATCGGTTTCCTCGACCCGCATGCTGACGTTGGTTTCAATTTCCTTGAACAGGCGGTCGCGAATATGCCGTGAGGTGACGAATTTACCTTCACGCCCGGCAAAAGGCGAATCATTTACGCTAAAGGTCATGGAAATGGTCGGTTCATCAATGTTGATAAATGGCAGCGGCTCCGGATTACTGGGCACACAGATCGTATCACCGATATTAATGTCGGAGATACCTGCCACACAGACGATTTCGCCAACTGTGGCGCTGGAGATTTCTGTCCGATGCAAGCCTTCGAAACGCATCAGCTTGACTACTCTGGCGTTACGTACACTATCCTCGCCGTAAGTTGTCACGGCAATATTCTGATTCTGGTTGATCGTACCGCGGACAATGCGGCCAATCGCGATGCGGCCGACGTAATTATCGGAATCGATGTTGGAAACAAGCAGCTGCAGTGGTGCAGTTGAATCGCCCTCCGGACAAGGAATCACTTCAATAATGGTGTCGAGCAGCGGCCGGAAGTCAGTAGCCTGAGGCATTGTGTCCAAGTCACCCGGTCCATTGAGGTCTAGGCAGGAAATTCCGTTGCGGCCTGACGCATATACTATCGGGAAATCCAGCTGGTCATCGTCAGCACCCAGCTCCATAAACAGCTCAAGCACCATGTCGACAACTTCAACAGGCCTGGCGTCAGGACGGTCAATTTTATTGATAACAACCAGCGGTTTCAGCTTCATTTCAAGCGCTTTACGCAGCACAAACCTGGTTTGCGGCATCGGGCCGTCATACGCGTCTACAACCAGCAGAACGCCGTCGACCATTTTGAGCACGCGCTCCACTTCACCACCGAAGTCAGCGTGTCCGGGAGTGTCAACAATGTTGATGCGGATGCCGTTGTAGGTGATAGCAGTGTTTTTAGCGAGGATCGTGATCCCGCGTTCGCGTTCGATATCATTTGAGTCCATGACCAGGTCAACAACCTGCTCGTTCTCGCGAAAGATGCCGCTTTGGCGCAGCATGGCATCGACCAGCGTGGTTTTGCCGTGGTCGACGTGGGCAATGATAGCAATATTGCGCAGATTGTTTATTTGCGTCATGGTTAATTCGTACCTCTTCTCAAGCGGTGCTGTCGGCACCGAAATATTATAGTTCTTTCTTTTCTTTAGGCCGCAGTAAAAACCAGATGGGAGTGCCCTTAAAGCCGAAATTCTTGCGGAACTGGTTTTCCAGATATCGTTCATAAGAAAAATGCATCAGCTTTTTATCGTTGATAAACAGCACAAACTGCGGCGGATATACTGCCACCTGCGTGGCGTAGTAAATTTTCAGATGTCGTCCTTTGTCCTGCGGTGTGGGAACCATGGCAACAGCTTCAGAAATCAGATCATTAAGCATACCGGTAGTGAGGCGCTTGCCGCTCATTTCGTAAACTTCATTCACCAGCTCAAAAAGCTTATTGGTGCGCTGACCGGTTTTGGCAGAAATAAATATCACCGGCGCGTAGCTCATGTAGGCAAACTGTTCACGTACTTCGCGTTCATAGCGTTCCAGTGTGCCAGTCTCCTTTTCCACGAGATCCCATTTATTGATCGCCAGAATTGAAGCTTTGCCGCTATTATGTGCATAGCCTGCTACCTTGGTGTCTTGTTCAGTCACGCCGATTTCAGCGTCGATCATAATGATGCAGACATCGGAACGTTCGATGGCGGCCAGCGAGCGGATCTGACTGTATTTTTCAATTTTGTCTTCCAGCTTGCTTTTCCGCTTAATGCCCGCTGTGTCAATTAACGTGAAAGTGCCGTGTTCATTTGTGATCACAGTGTCGATGGCGTCACGGGTGGTGCCCGGGATATCAGAAACGATCGCGCGCTCAGTGCCTGCCATATGGTTTACCAGCGAGGATTTACCAGCGTTGGGGCGGCCAATGATCGCGACCTTAATTCCGGCGCTTTTGTCAACTTCAGTTTCCGGATGGGAGAAATTCTCGAAAATGGCATCGAGCAGTTCGCCCAGTCCCAAACGGTGCGCGGCCGAGATTGGGTAGATTTCGCCCAGTCCAAGGTTGTAGAACTCATAAAATTCAGTAGGAGCGTCGCCGACCTGATCCGATTTGTTCACAGCAACCACAACCGGCTTGGCGCTTTTGCGCAGCATTTGAGCAATGGCTTCGTCATCGGCAGTCAAACCCGTTTTGAGATCAACCAGAAACAAAATGACATCTGCAGTTGCGATAGCCACCTCGGCTTGCTGCCGCATGGCTTTCAAAATTACATCGTCGCTTTCAGGCTCGATCCCACCTGTATCAATGATCGAAAAACGCTGACCGCGCCATTCAGCTTCCGCATAAATCCGGTCGCGGGTTACACCGGGCGTGTCGTTGACAATAGAAATCCGTTCACCGGCCAGGTAATTAAAGAAGGTGGACTTACCAACATTCGGGCGGCCGACAACGGCCAGGATGGGTTTACTCATTTATGCGGCTCCTTTCGGT
>CAYPHB010000178.1:0-2876 GCA_964410445.1 uncultured Oscillospiraceae bacterium | reverse complement strand
GAATTTGTGAGGGCAATTGTGGCGGTTCTGGGCACAGCGCCGGGCATATTTGATACGCAGTAATGGACGATTCCCTCTTTGATGAAAACCGGCTCAAGGTGGGTTGTTGCCTGGGAAGTTTCAAAACAGCCACCCTGATCAACTGCAACATCCACCAGCACAGCACCTTGTTTCATAGTTTTGATATCCGCATGTGAAACCAGTTTGGGTGTCGCCCGGCCAGGCAACAGAACCGCGCCGATGACCAGATCGGCGGTTTGTATGGCCTGCTGTATGTTTGCTTTTGTGCTGAATAGAGTATTCACCCGGGCGCCAAACAAATCATCAAAATATGTTAGCCTTTCAGCGCTGATGTCGAGCACAGTCACGTTGGCGCCAATCCCAATAGCAATTTTACAGGCATTAATTCCGACTGTACCGCCGCCAATAATCACTATGTGGGCCTTTTCAACACCCGGCACCCCGCTTAACAGTATCCCGCGACCGCCATAATGTTTTTCCAGATATTTAGCGCCTTCTTGAACAGAAAGCCGCCCTGCTATTTCACTCATAGGCTGCAAGCAAGGCAACCCATTGGAATTACTGGTTATCGTTTCGTAAGCAACTGCCTTTACCTTACGAGCCAGTAGTTCTTCCGTTAATTCCCGGTTTGCCGCCAAATGTAAATAAGTAAACAGAATCAGCCCTTCCCGCAGGTATTTGTATTCTGATTCCAGAGGTTCTTTTACTTTAACGATCATATCCGCCTGACGCCAGACATCAGCAACGTCTTGAACAATCTGGGCTCCTGCTGCGACATATTCCTCATCGCAAAAACCTGAGCCGAGGCCAGCACCTGCTTCAACCAGCACCTGGTGCTGATGAGCCACATATGCATGTACCGTTTGCGGCGCCATTCCGGCACGGAATTCCTGATCTTTGATTTCTCTAACCAGACCTACGATCATTAGTTTTCTCCTTCAGAACAAATTCCATTCAGTTTAGCACAAACCATGCGTAATCTGGAAAAAACCTGCCATCTTTGACCGGAAAGAATCTGAATGGTAACCATTTTGTGACGTGAGGCCAGGCGACTGTGGTAATGGGTATAATTAGTCTCAAAGGTTTCGTGTGGAGCGCATTACCACCTTGGGACTGTGTCGGTATTTTGTAAGGAGGATTGCTAAGGATGAAGTATCTCAATATTCCGGGTCTTAGGATGAAGTCATCGAATATAATTATGGGTTGTATGCATCTGAATGAACTGAATAAAAGTGAAGCCAACACGCTGATTCACAATGCCATTGAAAATGGAATTAATTTTTTTGACCACGCAGATGGTTATGCGAACGGACTTTGTGAGTCATTATTCGCGGAAGCGATTGATATGAATGACGATTTTCGCGAAAAGGTTATCATTCAGAGCAAGTGCGGCATTCGCAAAGACAGCCCGAAGCTGCGCAACTATTATGATTTCTCCAGAGACCACATTCTGGCAGCGGTGGACGCCAGTTTGCAACGTTTACAGACGGATTACCTGGATGTTCTCTTGCTGCATCGGCCGGATGCGCTGGTTGAACCTGATGAAGTAGGCGAAGCTTTCGATCGGCTGCAGGCCAGCGGCAAGGTTCGCAGCTTTGGCGTTTCGAACCAATACTCACTGCAGATGGAACTGCTGCAGTCTTCACTGCGTCAGAAGCTGGATTTTAACCAGGTGCAGCTGAGCATTGCGCACACGCCGCTTTTTGATGCCGGAATTGCTTTCAATATGGGAATTCCTCAGGCAATTGACAGAACCGGTGGCATGTTGGAGTATTCCCGCCTGAACAACATTACCCTGCAAGCTTGGTCACCTTTCCAATGGGGCATGTTTGCCGGTGTTTTCCTGGGTGATTATGAGCACTATGAAGAGCTGAACAAGGAAATCGATCAACTCGCGAAAAAATACACTGTCCCAGCGGAAGCAATAGTTGTCGCCTGGATTACGTCACACCCTGCCAATATTCAGGTCATTATTGGTACAACCAAACCAGAACGTCAGAATAACAGTTGCTTAGGTTCAGAAATAAAACTGACCAAAGAAGAGTGGTACATCCTCTACAAAGCTGCTGGAAATCCCATACCTTAAGTAAGAATAAACATTTATTTAATTATCCGTAAAAAGATAACCTGTCATTGTTAACGAGCCCAATACCGGCTGTCGATTGAAAACCGTCATTTTATCCGCTGCTGTAGAAGCACCCAGAACATACAGCAGCGGGTAAAAATGATCTGGTGCAGGCACAGCCAGATTGGCCGCTTCACCATATTCGCCGTAGTTCAGGATGTTTTCATGCGTTCTGGCTTTAATATTTGTGTGGATAAAATCATCAAATTCTAGCGCCCAGTCAAAACCCTCTGTTTCGCGATTCCAATCAACGCGCCGCAAATTATGCACAATATTGCCGGTGCCGAAAATAAGCACGCCTTGATCGCGCAATAAGCTTAATTCCTGTCCAATCCGGTAATGTTCGGCTGGCGGTGCATAGGCATCAACACTGATTTGAAACACAGGGATTTGTTTTTCCGGGTACATATGAATCAACACCGACCAGGTACCATGGTCAATCCCCCAGCTGCAATCGTAGTTGGTTTCGCTGGTGATCAGCTCCTGGGCAAGATGCGCATACTGCGGTGAACCGGGTGCATCGTAATTCAGTTCGTACAGCTCCTGAGGGAATCCGTACATGTCATAAATTGTCTGAGGCTTTTCCTGGTCCGCAATCAACGTTCCTTTCGTATACCAATGAGCCGATACGGAACAGATCGCGGTTGGCTGTGGGATTTCAGCTGCCAGCCTTTTCCACTCGCGCGTAAACTGGTTATTTTCGAGGGCATTCATGGGCGATCCGTGACCT
>CAYPHB010000177.1:0-2877 GCA_964410445.1 uncultured Oscillospiraceae bacterium | reverse complement strand
TGGTGATATCATCTTATAACGCGTCAATAAGGTGGGGGTGATTTGCCCGTTGCTTTAAACCTGAAAAGTATCTCTTTTCAATCAATTATAACATGAGCCGCAAAGCCGTCAACAATGTCATTATCAGATGCGGTGGCAGAGCCGGCGGCATTGCCGTCATATGCGTGAGGTGATCATTAATGGTGCGTCCCGTCAAATTGGGAAGAGCCGAACGAATGTCCTATTCCAGAATCGATGAAGTCATCGATATTCCGAACCTGATCGAGATACAAAAGAACTCCTATCAGTGGTTCCTTAATGAAGGGCTGATGGAAGTTCTGAGAGATGTTTCTCCGATTACGGATTACTCTGGGGACATAGAACTTTCTTTTATCGACCGAGAGTTCGATACCAGTAGTCCAACTTATTCAATTGAAGAATGCAAGGAACGCGACGCTAACTTCGCGGCCCCTTTGCGCGTTAAAGTCCGTTTAAACAACAAGCGCGACAATATTATTAAAGACCAGTATATCTATATTGGCGAATTCCCAATAATGACCGACAATGGCACCTTTATCATCAACGGCGCCGAGAGGGTCATCATCAGCCAGCTTGTACGCTCACCGGGCGTTTACTTTGACATTGGCCGCGATAAAACGGATAAAGATCTGTATACTTCTCAGATCATCCCCAACCGCGGAGCCTGGCTGGAATATGAAACTGACGGGAATGATATCCTGTGGGTTCGCGTCGACCGCACCCGCAAATTCCATCTGACTGTATTCTTGCGTTCACTTGGTTTTGGTACCAATGAGCAAATCATCGAAACCTTCGGTGAAGAAAACAGCCTGATGCAAACCTTGCAGAAAGATGTCTGCCGTAACCGCGAAGAAGGTTTGCAGGAGCTTTACAAAAAGCTGCGTCCAGGTGAGCCTGTCTCAGTTGAGGGCGCTGAAACTCTGTTGAACAACATGTTCTTTGACCCCAAACGCTACGATTTAGCCCGGGTCGGAATTTATAAAGTCAATAAAAAGCTGGCGTTGGAAACACGTCTGGTTAGCCATAAAGCTGCCCAGAATATTGTGGATGAAGACGGCGAATTACTGTTGGCAGCAGGTGAAATTATCACTGCTGACATCGCAAAGGAAATCGCGGCTGCCGGCATCAACGAAGTCACTATCTACCCGATGCAAGTCTCCGGCAGTACTATGATTCAGCTGGAAAATCAGCTCAAAGTAATCGGCAATAACCGCGTCAACGCACGTGAGTATATTGGTCGTTTCTTTAGCGAGGAAGAGCTTGAGGGTCTTGACGTCGCCGCACTTGGTGTAACCGAAAAGGTTCGCACCGGCGTTTTACGCGAATTCATTAATGAAGCCAAGGCAAGCGACAATCCGATTGCCGTGCTGCGCGACCGCCTGGCCAGTAATGTTTCTGAACTCATGCCCAAACATCTGACAGTTGAGGACATCGTTGCCTCGGTCAGCTATCTGATCGGGATTGAATATGGCGTTGGCGAAAAAGACGACATTGACCACTTGGGCAACCGTCGTATCCGTTCAGTAGGCGAGCTGTTGCAGAATCAGATTCGCGTTGGCTTTTCGCGTATGGAGCGGGTTGTGCGTGAACGCATGGGCACACTGACCGACATGGCCGCCGCAACTCCGCAAATGATTGTTAATACAAGGCCTGTCAGCGCTGCAGTCAAAGAATTCTTTGGTTCCAGTCAGCTGTCGCAGTTCATGGATCAGCCTAACCCGTTGGCTGAACTTACGCATAAGCGCCGCCTCTCGGCCCTTGGACCGGGTGGTTTATCACGGGAACGCGCCAACTTTGAAGTCCGCGACGTTCACTCATCGCATTACGGCCGTATGTGTCCGATAGAAACACCTGAAGGTCCGAACATCGGTCTGATTAACTCGCTTGCTACCTATGCCCGTGTTAATCGCTATGGCTTCATCGAAACACCTTATCGTGTCTACGATAAGGAAAAGAAAGTTGTAACTGCTGAGGTTCGTTACCTGACAGCAGACGAAGAGGACTACTTCTTCATCGCACAGGCTAATGAGCCGCTGGCTGAAGACGGCCGTTTTCTGGAAAAGAAGATTCTCAGCCGTTATCTGGATAAATTCATCGAGATTGAGCCGAAGCAGGTTGATCTGATGGACGTCTCCCCTAAGCAGCTGGTTTCTGTTGCTACAGCATTAATTCCTTTCCTCGGCAACGACGACGCCAACCGAGCCCTGATGGGTTCGAACATGCAGCGTCAGGCAGTGCCGTTGATCAAGACTGAAGCTCCAATAATTGGTACCGGCATGGAATACCGCGCTGCCAAGGACTCCGGAGTCTGCGAAGTCGCCAAGAATGACGGAACAGTTGAGTACGTCGATGCAAGCAAAATTACTGTCCGCACCGGCCGCGCCAGCTTCGACAACTACAATCTGACAAAATACCAGCGCTCCAACCAGGGCACTTGCATTAATCAGCGCCCGCTAGTGCGCAAAGGCGACAAAGTAATTGCCGGCGATATCCTCGCTGATGGTCCCTCAGTTGAAAATGGTGAAATGGCTCTGGGCCGTAACGTCCTGATTGGCTTCATGACCTGGGAAGGCTACAACTATGAGGACGCCGTCCTGATCAACGAACGCCTGGTCCGTGATGATGTCTACACTTCAATCCATATCGAAGAGTATGAGTGTGAAGCCCGTGACACCAAGTTGGGTCCGGAAGAAATCACCCGTGAGATCCCCAATGTCAGTGATGATGTTTTGCGTGATCTTGACGAGAAAGGCATCATCAGGATTGGTGCGGAAGTTTTTGCCGGCGACATCATAGTTGGTAAGGTTACCCCCAAGGGCGAAACAGAGCTCACTGCCGAAGAAAGGCTCTACCGGGCCA
>CAYPHB010000176.1:0-2892 GCA_964410445.1 uncultured Oscillospiraceae bacterium | reverse complement strand
CGAGTCATTTCTTTTTTACCATGGTGTAGCGTTAACCCAATGAAAGCGCCCTTGGCATCCGGGTCAGCATAGGGACAGCGCTCCCCAATCAGATAAGGTAAAAACAATAAATTGCGGCTACCCGGCAGCGCGGCCTCAGCCTGATCATCAAGAATATTGTAGACTCTTGTGCCTGCAGCTTCAGCTTTGGCAATTTCAGCTTCGCATAACTGGTCTCTGTACCATTGCAGCGAACCACCCGCCGCCAGTGTTACACCCATTGCATGCCACAGCCTGGGCGCATTGTTGCAAAACACCTGCAGCCGGCCACCGTGATTAGGTTTGAAATCCTCTAAAGCCATAGCGGCTACCCCGGAGGTGCCAATAGTAATGCCCAGAACGCCAGGTCTGGTAATACCCATTCCTGTTGTCTGGACAATCGCGTCGCCGCCACCGCCTACAACAGGCGTGCCTGCCTTCAGACCGGTTAACGCCGCTGCTGACTCACTGACTGAACCGGTTACATCAGTTGATTCAACACAGCGCGGCAGCAAGCTGGCGGCAAAGCCCAAACGGTCGAGCAGAGTCTGGCTCCAGCGGCGTTCGCGTACATCAAACAAGCCTGTGCCGGAAGCATCGGAAACTTCAGTGACGTAATCGCCAGTTAAACGGTAGCGCAAATAATCCTTGGGATTGAGGATCATCCGGATTTGCGCCATATTTTGCGGTTCTTGCTCTCGTAACCAGAATATCTTGCTGCCGGTATAGCCGGGCAGCATTTGATTGTTTGTTAATTCAAGCAGGCTGTCCAAGCCTCCGGCCAGTTCAGTCATTTCACGACACTGAGCGGCTGAACGCTGGTCGTTCCAGAGAATCGCCCGCCGTACAACCTGCCCTTCACTGTCGAGCGGCACCATGCCGTGCATTTGCCCCGAAAGGCCAATGCCGGCAATTCTTTCAGCTGCCACGCCAGAATCAGCCAGGACTTTGCGAATTCCTGCGACTGCCGCCTGCCACCAGTCCTCCGGGTCCTGTTCGGTCCAGCCCGGTTTAGGCATATAAAGCGGATACTCAACAGTATGAGCTGCCAGGATTTTGCCCTCAGGATCGATCAGAACAGTTTTGCAGCCGGAAGTTCCAACATCGATACCCAGCAAATAAGCTGTACCCATATCAGACCTCCATTGCGCTTTCGGCCTCAGTACCCACAGGCTCTTGCAGTTCTACCTGACCTGTAACCCAAAGGATTGTCAGCGGCATATTACCGCTCTGAAAGGTTGTATGGTATTCACCGGGCGGTACATAGAAAGAGTCGCCCGTTCGAATGTCAAACCTGTCGTCGCCGACGACCATCTCTCCTGCACCGGCAACAACGTAATAAACCTCTTCCATGTCGTCGTGACTGTGGCCAGTGGTTGAGCCAGTCGGGTAAATCGTGGTAATGCCCATGGTCAACCGCTGTGAGGGCGATTTCCCTGCCTCAATCAGTTTATAGGTATCGCGCAGTATTTTTGAATCACGCTCACTGACCCGGAAGCGCAATGAGCGCACATCCTCGTCCGGCGGCAGGTTCTGGGGGTTGACTAAATACTTCATAAGGTACTCCTGTCAGCGCTTAACAAAGCGGGTATGCGATACTGGAATTCATACTAATTATATTAGCCAGATTTGCTCAGCACTTCTTGCCTGAAATGTAGATCATGCTGTCTTTCTTGGGTTCAATTTCAGGTTTGAAAACTTTTTCCTGCCAGTCTTCCGGTGTTACTTCTTCAATCGAAATTGTGATTGCTTCCTGCGGGCAGCCAATAGCTTCGATGACAGCATCTTTAATTTTTTCGGCCATCAGTTCCTTCGTAGCCTTGTCTTTAGGGTAGGTTTTGATCGCGATGTACGGCATGTTTTGTACCTCCAATATTTCTCTACGTTTTATTAAGCTTATCAAAATTATTGTGCAGGACAATTACTCCTTAATTCAGCTTGGATTGATGCACCATCAATTGAGGTTTTCCTATCAACCTAACTTTACTATCGGATGCCTGATTACAGTTTTCAGTTTCTCAGGTGCCACCTTTCGCGGATCGCTGAGGTAGATTTCGTGGTGGCGGCGCGAGCCAGCCATGTCTTCAACATAACCGTTCTTGGCGACAAATTCTGCCATGGCAGCTACGGTTGCCGGTTCATCATCATAGGGGCCGATATGAAGAACCTGGACACAGAGCCCTTCAGTGAATTTTTCCAATCTTGCTGGCGCGGTGTAAAGCTCCGGTTTTTTCTTAGCCAGAGCCTGCCTGGCTTCCTCAAATAATTCCGTTGTAACAAATTCTGGCTGACGGATCATCATTGTCCAGATAAACTTGCTCTTATCCTGGACAGCTTCACCGCTGCCTGTAAATTCGCCGCCGTCGTCGAGTGCCCAGAGGCCTTCCAGCGGTGGCACCACATATTCATAATAGCCCGGCAATTTTTTGTTCATCCTTATAGCATATGATAATCCGTAGAGTGTTTGAACGGCAACCGCATAATCTTCACTGGTGTTCGGATCCCCTTTGCCATCAATCATGAAAAACACCATTTCCGGTACTTCCACAATCTCCGGTTTTGTGGTTGGAAGATAGTACTCTTTCTCGGTTTTCTTAAAATCAATCGCCATAGAATCACTCTCCGCAAAAAGCTATCATAGATAATGAAAGGAGATTCGACATATGTCTTATGATACCCGTTATAGCTCCAAAACGCGAAGCAGGATTCTGCTGGAAAAAGGAGATATCACTTTATTAGATTGCGATGCGATTGTGAATGCTGCTAACAAGACGCTATTGGGCGGCGGTGGTGTCGATGGTGCAATTCACAGGGCAGCGGGGCCGGAACTGCTGGCTGAGTGCCGCACCTTGAACGGCTGCGAAACTGGCGAAG
>CAYPHB010000175.1:0-2905 GCA_964410445.1 uncultured Oscillospiraceae bacterium | reverse complement strand
GGGCCGGAACTGCTGGCTGAGTGCCGCACCTTGAACGGCTGCGAAACTGGCGAAGCCAAAATCACCGGTGGCTACAAGTTAAAGGCTGATCATGTAATTCATACTGTCGGACCGGTTTACTCGGGCAGACCTGAGGATGAAATGCTGCTGTCAAACTGTTATTGGAACTCACTGGACCTGGCCAAAAAGCATAATATTCACAGCATTGCCTTCCCCGGCATCTCGACTGGTGTTTATGGTTATCCGCAAGAAAAAGCTGCGCCAATTGCCTTGGCGGCAACTAACAAATGGCTTTCTGCTAACTCGGACTACTTCATAGATGTAATTTTATGCAGCTACAGCCAGGAAGCGTACGATTTATACATGTCTTTAGTTCAATTAACCTGATACAAGTTGCTTAATCTCTGAACTGGGCTATACTCAAATGCAAACAATAGAATCATCCAGAAAGGAAGTGACACGGTGGATACCGACCCATTGCCACGAAGTAACCAATTTTTTGTAATCCTCAATGAAACCAAACTCACTTTGCTTTCTTGGATTTTTCTGCGCCAATATACGGGCGACCTGAAGCTTTTAGCCTGAAAGTAAAGTTAGTAGTGTTTCCTGCGGATAACCGAAACAGGAAAGGAATAACTGCTATGAATACCTTCAGAAAAGACAGTCCGGTCGAAAAACAGCAAAAACAAGATTTGCTTGAAACCCGTTTGCATGAATTTGCCTTAATGCCTGCTCAGGCGCTTTATCAAGAACTCGAGACAACAGACAAAGGCCTCTCTTCCAATACTGCTCAAGAGAGGCTTGAGGGTAGCGGGAAAAATGTAATTACTACAGGTCGCAAAAACACTACTTTGTACCGTTTTCTAAACGCGCTTATTAATCCGTTTAATATTATTCTCTTAATTATTGCCGCGATAACGTATTTTACAGATGTTGTCATGGCAATCCGTCCGGATTATGTCACGGTAATTATTATTATCGCTCTGGTTTTTCTCTCTAGCCTGGTTGCTTTTATACAGGGCGAGCGGTCTAATTCCGCGGCTGAAAGCCTTACTAAAATGGTATCCAATACGGCTCATGTCTGGCGTGATGGGAATTTAACTGAAATTCCTCTCGACGAGGTGGTTACTGGCGACCTGATTTGGCTTTCGGCAGGCGATATGATTCCAGCTGACGTCCGCTTTTTGCAGGCAAAGGACACTTTCGTCGCTCAATCTACCTTGACGGGTGAATCTCAGCCTGTCGAAAAATATGCTGAACTTAAAACTGCAGAATCTCTTGGAATAACAGAGCTGAGCACAATCGGCCTGATGGGAACTAACGTTATCAGCGGCAGTGCCACAGCAATTGTTTTGGCAACAGGGAATAACACTTACTTCGGTTCAATGGCCAAAACACTTTCCGGCGATCGCGCCAAAACCAGCTTTGAGCGCGGTGTTTCTTCTATAAGCAGACTTTTAATTCGCATGATGTTTGTTATGGTGCCAACTATTTTCCTGGCGAATGGCCTGACTAAAGGCAACTGGGCAAATGCTTTACTGTTCGCGATTTCTGTAGCTGTTGGCCTGACACCCCAGCTGCTGCCGGTGATCATGACCTCAACCCTGGCAATAGGCGCGCTTGAAATGTCCAGGCACAAGGTTATTGTGCGTCAGCTGGGCGCTATTCAAACCTTTGGTGAGATGAATGTTCTTTGCACGGATAAAACCGGAACACTAACTGAAGACAAAATCATTCTGGAGAAATATATGGATGTACATGGCGAGGATGACGTGCGCGTGCTTCGCCATGCTTATTTAAACAGTCATTTTCAAACAGGCCTTAAGAACTTGATTGATCTGGCGATTATTAACCGGGCAAAATCATACCAACTCGATGCAACCAATGAAAATTATACCCGGGTTGATGAAATCCCCTTTGATTTTTCCCGCCGTCGGATGAGTGTTGTTGTTGAGGATATAACAAGTAAACGGCAGCTGATCACCAAGGGAGCAGTTGAGGAAATGATGGCGATTTGTTCTTTCGTGGAACTGAACGGTCAGGTAAATGCTCTTGATGAAGAAACCCGAAAACATGCCATGGCAATCTATGAAAAGCATAATCGTGAGGGGCTGCGGATTCTGGCGGTAGCGCAGAAAAACGAAGTCCCGGATGTCAATGTTTTCAGTGTCGCCGATGAAAGCAACATGGTTCTGATCGGATTCGTTGGCTTTCTGGATCCTCCGAAAGCCAGTGCGGCCAAAGCGATCCAAACACTTAAAGACCACGGTGTGCGTACGGTTGTCCTGACCGGAGACAGCGAGGGGGTAGCGATTAAGGTCTGTAACAAGGTTGGGGTTGATACCTCCTATGTACTGACCGGCGGACAGGTAGAGGCGATGAGTGATCGGGAACTGGCTGCAGCAGTTGACAAATGTGATCTTTTCGCTAAGCTCTCACCCATTCAAAAAGAGCGGGTTGTCGCTTCATTCCAAGGTACGGGATTTACAGTTGGTTATATGGGCGACGGCATCAATGACGCGCCGGCCTTAAGGCAGGCAGATGTCGGTATTTCGGTAGACAACGCAGTTGACATCGCTAAAGAAACCGCTGACATCATCTTGCTTGAAAAAGATCTAATGGTATTAGAAGAAGGCGTAATTTCCGGCCGCAAGACTTTCGGAAATATCTCAAAGTATATTAAAATGGCGACCTCCGGTAATCTTGGTAACATGATCTCCGTGCTGGCAGCCAGCATATTTCTCCCGTTTCTGCCGATGTTGCCGGTTCAGATCCTGACCCAGAACCTGCTCAATGATTTCTCACAGATTGGCATGCCCTTTGACCGTATGGATGAAGATTACGTCAAACAACCGCGTAAGTGGGAAACCACTTCCATCAAATCTTTTATGTTCAGTATGGGGCC
>CAYPHB010000174.1:0-2950 GCA_964410445.1 uncultured Oscillospiraceae bacterium | reverse complement strand
AAGTAGTCGTTCAGGTTGTTGATGAATTGGTTAGACAGCCTATTCAGTGGTTCGCCATATCGCTTGATCCACAGTAATTCGGTAACCGGCGCAGGATCATCTTTATGATCAGAAACCACTGCTACAGAGCGGATAGGTGTGCCGGCAAAGCAGCCAATAGCCCACTTTGAAACAAATAGCAATGAATCGGTTTCAAGCAGAAAGTGCTTACAGGCACTAATGGAATTAAAGAAAATAATGTTATTCATATTGAAGTGGTGTTTCGTGCTTTCAATGAAGCTGGCCATCTTCGTTTCTTGTTCCATATCCAAAGCGATTTGCGGGCAGCGCTCAGCTTCTGCGAAGGTTATCTGCTCGCGGTTGTAATAGGGTGATTTTGGTCCGATACAGGCGTATACGCCGGCTTTATCAAGGTGATTAACCTCGAGTTTTTTCAAATCAGACTGCCAAAGAAATGTTTTGCTGTCAGAAGTGGAACGCACCAGTATGCCAATGTCCACCTCGCCTTCAATTACCTTGCGGATTACGCTCTTGCGATCAGTTTCTAATATGTTGCTGACAATTGTTCCGCTTTCTTTAAAGGTCTTGACCAGGATGTCATAAAGAAATTCGCATTGCTGCGAGGCGATAAATAGTTGTGACCTGTCTTCCGCGCCTCTGTCGGTAAACGTGTTGTCGAGTCTTGTCGCAGCTTCAACAACAACCTTCGCATAGTTCAGGAACTTGACGCCAACCGGCGTTAAAACTACGCCCAAGGGTTTGCGCTCAAACAGTTGGATGCTGTATTCATTTTCCAGCTGGGCTATTGATTTTGACAAACTCGGTTGGCTGATGTACAACGCCTGTGCTGCTTCCGTCATAGATCCGCAATCTGCTGTCTTGATGAAATACCGCAATTGATTAATGTTCACAAAACTCGGCTCCTTTTTTATGCTTTATCACCTAATCCATGCACAAAAGCTATTGGCAGGGTGTGAATAATCTATATTTGCCCATACTATCACAAAATTGCAAAATAAGAACGAGCTGATTTGCACAGGTTTAACAAATTTGAATGAATTATGATTCAATCGCTGAATACCTACTGATTGTGTGGGTTTCAAGCGAAAGCATGGGCAACAGAAACGTGGAGGTTTAAAAATGTCGGAAGAATATTATTCTATTTATCCGAAAGATATGTGGAAGAGTGAAACATATCAGTTATTTGATAAATTTTCTCTTAAAGGGAAAAAAGGCATGGTAACTGGCGGTGGCGGCGGTATCGGCAGAAACACAGCTGCTGCCTGGGCAGAAGCAGGCGCTGACGTAGCATTGGTTGATATCCCCGCGGCTAAGGACAGGCTTGAAGCGACTGCCGCAGAAATGTCGAAACGTTATGGAGTAAAAGTTGTTCCTTTTTACTGTGATGTTTCCAGCAAAGAACAAGTAGATACACTCAAGGAAAATCTCATTAAAGAATTGGGCACAATTGATGTTGCCCATATCAACGCGGGCGTTTGCCTGGGCGGCGATGACGTGGATTGTCCTTATGAGGTTTGGCAGAAAACAATTGATATCAACCTTACCGGAGCTTACCTGACTGCGCAGATTTCGCATCAGATAATGCGCGAGCATGGCCATGGCGGTTCCATAATCATGACTTCCTCTTTATCTGGTTATAACGCCAACTACATGGCCGGCGGCCCTACTCCTGTAGCTGCTTACGGTACCACCAAGGCTGCTGTATCTCAGTATGCACGGTATCTGGCCGCCGGGCTGGCAAAATACGATATCCGGGTAAATACAATATCTCCCGGTTATATCTGGTCAGGAATTCATGAAGGGGTAATGCCCAAGGAAGCCCATGACCTGCTGCTTCAAGTAGTGCCGATGAACCGTTTCGGCCGGACTGATGAACTCCAGGCTGTCATGTTGTTTTTAGCCAGTGATGCTTCTTCATACGTTACAGGCATCAATATCCCAGTGGATGGCGGCTATTCAATTTATTAAGAGAGGACGTACATAATCATGGCAAAAGTTTATATTGAAGACGTGCGCGATCTGGTTGCCAAGGCTGGAGAAATCCGCCAGCAGTTGGCGTTAGGCACACGTCGTATCGGTAATGTTCATATCGCTGGCCCGATGTCAGCTGCAGATATGGCTGTCGCAGTTTATTACAAATATCTTGGATTTGACCCGGAAAATCTGGAAGATCCAAATCGCAATATCTTCATCTTGAGCAAAGGTCACAACGGCGTTCTGCTTTACACGATTTTCTGTGACATGGGGATGTATGACTGGGAACTGCTCCTGGACAAATATAACACCATTGGCAACTCCTTCGGCGCCCATCCTAACCGCAAGCATGTCAAAGGCATTGAAGTCTCAACCGGCTCACTGGGACATGGCTTGAACTGGGCTGTAGGTATTGCGCATGCCAACCGTGATCAAGGCATTAAATCCCGTATATTCGTAATGCTTGGCGACGGTGAAATGGAAGAAGGTTCCAACTGGGAGGCAATCCTTTATTCCGCTTCTAAAAACATGGACAATATCGTCGCGCTGGTCGACTTCAACCACTGTTCCGCTTCCTTCGAAGCTAACGAGAATATCCGTTGGGGCGCTGAAGGCGGTGCTGAAGGCATGGCAGGCTGTTTCAAGGCGTTTGGCTGGAATACAGTTGTCATCGACGGTACAGACATGGCGGAAATCGACAAAACTCTGGCCGCACTGCCTGAGGTTACACTTAACGGCAAACCCACCGCGATTATCAGCAAAACCATCAAAGGTCAGGGCTGTAAATTCATGAGCGACAGACCTGCTGCCTGGCACATTGGTGGCTTTGACGATGACAAGCTGGCAGAAGCTCAGGCATTGATTGCGGAATATACGAATGAAAAGCTGAAGGAGGTGCAGTGATAATGGGCGGATTTACATTTTGTTGCGGCGATATGGGAGCTATGTTTGATGC
>CAYPHB010000173.1:0-3020 GCA_964410445.1 uncultured Oscillospiraceae bacterium | reverse complement strand
TTGCGTGTAAATGATGAAGGTGAGCGTATACCGCTGACCATAGCCGATTATGATCGTGAAAAAGGCACCATCACAATTATTTTTCAGATTGTCGGCAAAACTACCAGTCTTCTGAATGAACTTAATGAAGGCGATGCTTTGCTCGACTTTGTCGGGCCGCTTGGCACTGCTTCGCATCTGGAAGGTTATAAACACGTAGCCGTAATCGGCGGCGGACTCGGTACAGCTATAGCCTGGCCGCAAGCAAAAAAGCTTAAATCACTGGGCACCAAAGTTGATATGATCGTAGGCTTCCGCAGTAAAGATATTATTATTCTGGAAGATGAATTTAAAGCTGCCAGCGACCTGCTGATGGTGATGACCGACGATGGCTCCAATGGCAATAAAGGCTTTGTCACCGATGCCTTGAAGTCACGAATTGACAGCGGTGTTAAATATGACCTTGTCATCGCGATTGGTCCTCTGATCATGATGAAGGTTGTTTCTAATCTGACCCGTGAATACGGTATCAAAACACTCGTCAGCATGAATCCCGTAATGATTGACGGGACCGGCATGTGCGGCGGTTGCCGCCTGACTGTCGGTGGCAAAACAAAATTTGCCTGTGTCGACGGTCCGGATTTTGACGGCCACGAAGTTGACTTTGATGAAGCCATGCGCCGTGCCTCAATGTATAAACCTTCTGAAGCACTTTCAATGGAACAGCATCGCTGCCGTGTCACCGGGGAGGAGCGTAAATAATGGCGAGAAATATGTCGAAAACTAAAGTTCCAATGCCTGAACAGGATCCGGAAATCCGTAATCATAACTTTGCCGAAGTCGCTTTCGGCTACGACCAGGACCTGGCTTGCGAAGAGGCAGCCAGGTGTCTGCAATGCAAGCATAAACCCTGTGTAAATGGCTGTCCTGTTAATGTCGCGATTCCTGAGTTTATCCAGCAGATTGCTGACAAGAATTTTGAAGAAGCTTATCAGAAAATCGTTGAAACCAACAACCTGCCTGCAGTCTGCGGTCGCGTTTGCCCGCAGGAGAGTCAGTGTGAGCAGCTTTGTGTACGCGGCATTAAGGGCGAACCAGTCGCGATCGGACGTTTGGAACGCTTCGCCGCCGATTTCCATATGGCGATGATGCAGGCAGAAGAGCAAAAGGCAGGTGCCTGCTCTGTTTTACGCCCGCGTCCTGACGGTGAAAAAGTTGCTGTTGTCGGCTCTGGCCCTGCCAGTCTTACCTGTGCGGTTGATCTGGCCAAGCTTGGCTATCAAGTAACAGTTTTTGAAGCCTTCCACGTAGCGGGTGGCGTGCTTATGTATGGCATTCCTGAATTTCGTCTGCCCAAAGCTATAGTGCAGAGAGAAATTGACACCTTGCGTCAGTACGGCGTTAAAATTGAGACCAACATGGTGATCGGACGCGTCGCTTCCCTGGATGAGCTTTTCGAAAAAGGTTTCGAAGCAGTGTTTATCGGCACTGGCGCCGGTCTGCCGATGTTTATGAACATCCCGGGAGAGAATCTCAATGGGGTTTATTCTTCGAACGAGTTTCTGACACGTGTAAACCTGATGAAAGCTTACAAGTTCCCGGACGTGGATACACCGGTTAAAGTCGGTAACAGTGTAGCGGTTGTCGGTGGCGGCAACGTCGCCATGGATGCTGCCCGCAGTGCTAAGCGCCTGGGAGCTGAGCATGTGTACATTGTCTATCGTCGTTCCGAAGCCGAAATGCCTGCTCGTCTGGAAGAGGTTCATCACGCTAAGGAAGAGGGAATTGAGTTCCGTCTGCTGACTAACCCGACCCAGATTCTGGGTACACCTGATGGTTGGGTAAAAGGCATCGAATGCATTGAAATGGAACTTGGTGAACCGGATTCCTCCGGCCGCCGCCGCCCTGTGCCGAAAGCAGGTTCAGAATTTGTGCTTGACGTCGAAACTGTGATCATGTCGATCGGCACCAGCCCCAACCCGCTGATTAAGCAAACCACACCTGGTCTTGAGACCCAAAAGTGGGGAGGAATTGTGGCGGATGAAGAAACAATGGCCACCAGCCGTCCCGGTGTTTTCGCCGGTGGTGACGCTGTAACCGGTTCGGCTACAGTAATTCTGGCAATGGGTGCCGGTAAAAAAGCCGCAGAGGCTATTGATGAATATCTGCGCGGTAAAAAAGCCGCAGCCACAGGCGAAGAGTAAAAGATCAAAAAAATAAACTCGTTTTAAGATGGAGAAGACTGCGAATAAAAACTTCGCAGTCTTTTTTATTGAACAATAGTAGAATTGCAACCATTTATTTTACTTCTTCAATAAATAAAAATGGTAACAAAGAAGGTTAGAGATATAACAATTTGAATCGCAGCAGGTTCGAGCTGAAAATAACTCTTTTTTTTGGTTGCCTTGATTCAGATGGGAGTATTTTGAATTGGATAATTTTTTCAGGATTTTAGTAGACATTACAACTATTAAGTAATACAATGTACCAGTACCTAGTATCACAATGTATTAGTACTATTTATCACAATGTACCAATGTGGGTTATATCTTGGTAGCAAAGGGAGATGATGAAGCTGGATAATTTGACCGAGATGCTTAAAGGTGTGCTCGAAGGTTGTGTACTTGAAATCATCAGCCGTGAGGAAACTTACGGTTATGAAATCACAAAACAACTACGAGAACTCGGTTTTACCGAAGTTGTCGAAGGAACAATTTATACAATATTAATTCGTTTAGAAAAGAACAAGTTAGTAGAGACCGAAAAGAAACCGTCTGAATTAGGACCGCCGCGAAAATTCTACAGCCTTAACCAAGCCGGAAAGCAAGAATTACAAAACTTCTGGCTGAAATGGGATTTTATCTCGTCCAAAATTCAACAGCTGAAAGAGGAAAAATAAATGTCTGAATTTTTCGATAACTATCTGAATATCAAAAAGATGCGGGAAAGCAAACGTGAATTCAAACAATTGATGGCTCGAGTTGATAGAATGCCTGAGGAGTACAGCTTCGTTTTCAAAAAAATCCAACAGCACATGTGGA
>CAYPHB010000172.1:0-3034 GCA_964410445.1 uncultured Oscillospiraceae bacterium | reverse complement strand
GGCCGGTTTTTATTTTATTCATTTAGCAATTGATTTGTTATAGCAGTTCAACTTAGGAGATCAAACCTTTTTCTTTCAAGAATTCGCGAGCTACAACGCTGGGTTCTTTCTCTTCAACTACAACTTCAGCATTCATTTTCTGCATCTGCTCTGTATCAATCAGACCTCCCACAGAATCAGCAATTTCTTTGATTTCAGGATATTCATCCACTACGTCCTGACGTAAAACCCACATGCCGTTGTATGGCGGGTTGAATTCCTTGTCGTCCTCCAGCACCAGAAGATCATGGGTAACCAGCTGTCCGTCGGTTGTATAAATATTGACAGCATCCACTTCATTCTGCGCAATGGCCCGATAGATTAAGCCGATATCCATGGCGATCGCTTCTTTATATTCGAAGCCATAAAGCGCAGTATATTCCTTGTACCCCTGGCCGGGATAGTTCAGCCAGGTCTGATCAACAGCCAGAAGCATGTCGGGGGCAAATGGTGCCATGTCGCTCTGGGTCTTGACATTATTTGCCTCTGCCCAACTGCGAGGAACCGCAATCGCATATGTATTATTGTAGCCAAAAGCTGGTGCTACATACATTTCATATCTTTCGCTCATCAATTCTTTAGTTCTATCATAAACCGCATCGGCGGAACGGTATTCCTCTGTCTGTTCACCCTCCAACAGACCCAGAAAAAGCGTGCCTGTAAAGCCTGTGAAAACCTGCAGATCATTGTTTTTTGTAGCTTCGAAGCCAGCGGTTGCTGAACCAAGACTGCGTACGTGTTCAACCTTGTGGTCAGTCTTCTCTTCTACCAGGGCCTTGAAGAGCTCGCCCAGGATTTCCACTTCCGCGTAGCCTTGTGTGCCTATTTTAAAGGTAACGCTATCTGCGCTGCCGCTGCTGCCGCAGGCGGTCAGCGGCACTGCCACCAGAACCAGCGCGAGAATAAGTGAGATAACTATTTTGAATCTATTCTTTTTAGTTTGTTCGGAGTATTGAATATTCATGAAAACCTCATTTCCTTCATTTCTTTGTGTAACAGCTACGCTGAAAGACAGCGGCCGTCAAGCACTATTGTATAGTGAGTACAGCGGTTATTAGGCTGATCGAACAGTTTCCGCACTGTTGTATTTTGAATTTTTTTGATTGCCATTGCCGGTATCAACACGTAAGCCGCGTGGGATCAGGCGTTGTTCCAGCCGCCCCAGCAAGTTGTCAGCCAAAAGCGCCATCAAAGCGGCAGGTACGGCACCCAGCAACAACAAATCGTTACGGAAGAAGTTGAGTCCGCGAACAATATATGAGCCAAGGCCGCCGGCACCGACATAAGCAGCCAGTGTACCAGTTCCAATACAGATGATCGTTGCGGTACGCACACCGCTCAAGATTACGCTTAGAGAAAGCGGCAGTTCTACTAAACGCAGCCGTTGCATGTTGGTCATGCCCATGCCCAAAGCCGCCTCCTTAAGGAAAGGGTCAACACCTTTGATACCGACAAGCGTGCTGCGCATAATCGGCATTAATGAATAAAGGAACAATGCTGTGATCGCAGTGCGTGGCCCAAGGCCAAGGCCGCCAACCAGCAATAGTACCAGCAACGCCAGGCTGGGAATTGTCTGAATTATATTCACAATAGTCATGGCGATTCTTTCAAAGCCTGTATGCCGTGAAGCGATAATTCCCAATGGAACTGCGACCAGAATCGCAAGTGTAACCGGAGTAATGACCAATAAAAAGATATGGTCGGTCAATGCTGTCAGAAACTCCTGCGGATTACCGCGAACGGTATCGAACATTTTATATAGCAGTGGCAAATTCCTTTCGAACCAGCCTGCTGTACTGCCGCTCCCAGAGAGAGCGAACAGCATACTTGTCATTGTCATTTTTCAACACGCTCCTCTTCTGTTGTCGTGTTTCGCTCAGTAGCCATTTTAGTCCCGTTTTGACTGGTGTCCGGATCTGCCCAAAGGACATCGGACAGAACACTGACCAGGCTCGCCCGCGTGATCAGGCCTTTAAGCTTGTTATTTTCATCCACAACAGGCAGAAAGCCAATGCTCTTATGCGCCATAAACTGAACTGCGTCGCGCACCGATTGGCCTACATATATTGCCGCTGGTTCGCTTTTAATCAGGTCATGTACTCTGCCGCCTTTAAGCAGACCCTGCTGTAGATCCTTGATCGTAACTACGCCCAGCAAAACCCCTTGTTGATCAATCACCATCAGGCTGTCAACACGGCGTTTGCGCATGCGGTCCAGCGCTTCGGCAACGCCACGTTCGGGTTCTATCGTAACCGGATCCATTATCATCACGTCATCGACGCTGACATCCTCCGGCGAGCTGAGCATTCGCGCTTTGCCAATAAAGCTGGCAACGAAATCATCAGCCGGGTTGCGCAGCATTTCTTCAGGCGTTGCAGCCTGTACAATTTTACCTTCGCGCATCAGAACAATCCGATCAGCGATTTTCAGCGCTTCATCCATATCATGGGTGACAAAGACGATGGTCTTTTTCAACCGTGTATGCAAATTAATCAGCTCATTTTGAAGTTGCTCGCGAGTAATCGGGTCAAGGGCACCGAAAGGCTCGTCCATCAGGATGATATCCGGTTCGGTCGCCAGGGCACGCAGAACGCCAATCCGCTGCTGTTGTCCACCGGACAGTTCACGCGGATACCGTTCCATATACTCGTCCGGGTTCATATCGATCAGACTAAGTAATTCAGCAGCACGTTCTTTGCAGCGGTCTTTACTCCAGCCCTGCAATCTGCCTACGACGGAAATATTGTCGCTGATTGTCATATTAGGGAACAAACCGGTTTGCTGAATAACGTAGCCAATGCCACGGCGCAGTTTTATCGGATCCTGTTTCAAAATGTCCTGACCGTTGACGATAATTTGACCGTTATCAGGTTCGATAACCCGGTTGATCATTTTCAGGGTGGTAGTTTTACCACAGCCTGACGGGCCGATCAGAGTAATAAGTTCGCCCTTATTTATTGTTAGACTCAAATGGTCGACCGCATTTTGGCCGCCA
>CAYPHB010000171.1:0-3058 GCA_964410445.1 uncultured Oscillospiraceae bacterium | reverse complement strand
ACTGGGAAGCCTTTATGTCAGCGCCCAAGTTTAAAGCCGATAACCTGATCGCGATCGTGGATTACAACCAGGTTCAGCTGGACGGCACCACCGACGAAATTATGCCGCTTGGTGACCTGGCAGCGAAATTCCGCGCGTTTAACTGGGAAGTCTCTGAGTGCGATGGACACGATATAGCGTCGATCTGCGATGCAGTTGACAACGCCCGCACCAAGAACGGTGTGCCCAAGATCATCATCGCCCACACAGTCAAGGGCAAGGGTGTTTCGTTCATGGAAGGCGACAATAGCTGGCACGGCAAGCCAATCGGTGACGAAGAATTTGCCAAAGCCATGCAGGAACTGGGAGGTAATGCCTAATGCCGCGCTCAATTAGAGATGTATATGGTGATATGCTGGTCAAATATGGCCGGGACAACGAAAATATCGTAGTGCTCGATGCTGACGTTTCGGGCTCAACCAAATCTGCCGGCTTCGGTAAAGCCTATCCGGAGCGCTTCTTCAACGTTGGTATCGCCGAGGCCAATATGGTGGCTATGGCCGCCGGCCTTTCAACCACAGGTAAAATCCCCTTCGCTAACACCTTCGCAGTGTTTATGACTTCAATCGGCCTGATCGGCGCACGTGCCTTCGGCTCTTATTCCAAACTGAATATTAAACTGATGGGCGCATACGGCGGTATGTCCGATGCTTTGGACGGCCCTACCCACCATGCGATCGAGGATCTGGCAATTATGCGTTCCCTGCCAAACTTCGAAGTCCTGGTAGCCACTGACGAAGTTCAGACCGAATGGCTGATCCAGCACGCTATCGAGCACAAAGGGCCGATGTACATCCGCCTCAGCCGCGATGCCGCGCCTGATGTCTATAAACCTGGCGCCAAATTTGAAGCCGGCAAGGGCAACGTTGTCCGCGAAGGTGATGATGTAACAATCTTTGCCTGCGGCATCATGGTTGGCAACGCAATGGCGGCTGCGGAAAATCTGGCCAAAAAAGGCATAGAGTGCCGCGTGGTAGACCTGTTCAGCATTAAACCGATTGATGCCGACCTGATCGTTGAATCAGCCAAGAAAACCGGCGCAGTGGTGACAGCTGAAGAGCACAATATTATCGGCGGGCTGGGCAGTGCGGTTGCCGAAGTGCTGGTCTCACGCATGAGCTGTGTACCGGTTGAATTTATCGGCCTTGACGACACCCATGCTGAGTGCGGCCCGTATCCGGAGCTGCTCTGCAAGTACGGACTCGATTCCGACAGCATCGAACTCGGTGTTGAAAGAGTATTGGCCCGTAAATAAATTGAATATTCACTCTATAAACCAAAGCAATCAGGGCTGGCGCAAGCCGGCCCTGATTTGCACCTCATCAGGGAAAGGAAAATCAGATGTTTAAAGGTAATTTAACCGCGCCGTTTACAATCGAATATCAGGAGAGCGCGATCCCGGAAATCAAGGACAATGAAGTTCTGCTGAAAGTGCTGTTTGTCGGCATTTGCGGCTCCGATATCCAAATGTACCACGGAAAACATAAATACATGACTTTTCCGGTTGTGATCGGCCACGAGCTTTCAGCCGAAGTGGTCAAAGTCGGTAAAGACGTCACCGGGTATAGCGAAAGCGATCTGGTTACTGTTGAACCGCAGGTTTATTGTGGCGAATGCTACCCCTGCCGCAGCGGCCGTTTCAATGTCTGTGAAAAATTGAAAGTACTCGGTGTGCACGCAGACGGCTTCCTCGCTCAGTATGCGGCTGTAGATGCCAAATACCTGCATCATTGCGATAAAAGCATGGACCCGAAGGAATGCGCACTGGTTGAGCCTCTGGCAGTAGGTGTTGGTTCCGTCAAACGGGCCGGCAACTATAAGGGCGCGAAAATTCTGGTTGTAGGCGCAGGCACGATCGGCAATATGGCGGCCCAGGCTGCCAAAGCACTCGGTGCCGACAAGGTTATGGTTTCAGACATTAACCCGTTGAAGCTGGATCTGGCTTTGAAATGCGGTGTTGACTTTGCAGTTAACGTTGCGGAAAAAGACCTCAAAGAAGCCATTCTGGAAAACTTCGGCCCGGATAAAGCTGATATTATCATCGACGCAGCCGCGACCAGATCCGGATTCAAGAGCATTCTTGACGTAGCACGCCCGAACTCCACAATTGTGATTACCGGCAACTACAAGGAACCGATCGAAGTTGAAATTCCGAAAATTCAGCGTCAGGAAATTAATCTGTTGGGTCACATGATGTACGTTCGGGAAGATTTCGCCGACGCCATCAACTTCCTGAAGGAAGGCAAAATTACTACTGAAGGCTTTATCACAGCTGTGTACCCTTTCAAGAAGACAACAGATGCCTTCAAGTACATTGATGAATATCCCAATGATTTCATGAAACTGCTGATTGACGTGCAGAATCTGGAAGACTGAAAACGGAGGCACCGGCAATGATTGCAGTAACACTGGGCGATGGCAACGGCGTAGGACCTGAAATTATCCTCAAGGCTTATCAGGAAGGAACTGTCAACGGCGACTTCTTTGTTGTCGGCGACCTTTCGGTACTCCGATATTGCAGCCAGAAGCTTGGCTACAACAGCCCCTTGCACAGTATCAGCACTCCGGCCAACTTTCAGCCGGGACGGTTAAATGTGATCGATCTCAATTTGTTGACAGAAGCTGACATTGAACCGGGAACGATTTCCGCCAAGGTTGCTGCTGCCTCTCGCGATTATGTGGAGTTTGCAACCAGACTGTGCATGGCCGGTGACTGTGATGCTATCTGCACCCTGCCGGTGAATAAAGAAGCGATCAGGCTGACAGATCCCGGTTTCACCGGACACACTGAGCTGATCGCCGAGATTTGCGGGGAAACTGATTTTACAATGATGCTGGCTTCGGAGAAGCTTACGGTAACTCACGTCAGTACTCATTGCTCTTTACAGGACGCAATTTACCGCTGCACTAAAGACAGAGTGCTCAAGGTGATCCGGCTGACTCATGAGGCACTTCTCAAGATGAAGCCGCAACAGCGGATTGCTGTAGCCGGACTTAACCCCCACGCTGGTGAAGGCGG
>CAYPHB010000170.1:0-3087 GCA_964410445.1 uncultured Oscillospiraceae bacterium | reverse complement strand
TCACAGCCGGCAAAACAGTAGCAGCCGGCACGCCGATTACCCTGACGATCAGCCCTGCGGAAGTGACTCTGCCAAGCGAATCGACAGAAACGGGCGGCTGATTAATAACAAACAGATTTTATAGAACGCGCGCTTTTTGTGAGAAGCACTCCCTTTAGGCTTGTGAGTGTAACCCACAAAGGTGCGCGTTCTGCATAAGTTGGTTATACTGGAAATAATTTCAAAATCACAATAGACACAGGGAGGGAACGACAAATGAGTTTTAAAGACAAGATAGTTCTGATTACCGGTGCCGCTGTTGGTATTGGACGTGAAACGGCACTTGCGTTTGCCCGTCGGGAAGCTTATGTGATTGTTAACTACAGCAAATCAGCTGCTGAGGCGCAGGAAACCCTGAATCAGGTTAAAGAATTGGGCGGCGACGGCATTCTTTATCAGGCCGATGTTGCCGACGAAACGGCAGTTGCCAAGATGTTTGCCGACTGCGGCCAGCGCTTTGGCGGGATTGATATTTTAATCAACAACGCCGGAGTAACTCAGTTTATTCCTTTCCCGGACCTGGAAGCTGCCACTGGCGATGTCTGGTCAAAACTATACGACATCAATGTGAAGGGTACGTTCTTCTGCAGCCGCGAGGCCGCGAAGTGGATGGAATCACGCCAATCACCTTGCATTGTGAATGTTGCCTCACAGGCAGGCCTACGCCCGCTCGGCAGTTCGATTCCTTATTCAGTATCCAAGGCTGCCCAGATTCACCTGACCGAGTGCCTGGCGGTTACGTTGGCTCCCGAAATCCGTGTCAACTGCGTGGCGCCTGGCTATGTTGACAACACCCGTTGGAACGCCGGACGTGCGGACTTTTCTGCTAAAGACGCAGCTGCCGCCGCCAGCAAAGCAACACCACTTAAGCGCGTTGCCGAGCCGGCCGAGATTGCTGAGGCAATTCTATTTCTGGCTCAGCCGGGAAGCTATTGTCACGGCGTAATTTTACCGGTAGACGGCGGTCGCGTTCTGGTGTAAAGCTGCGGTTCGGATATACCCTGCCATCGCGTTGTGACGAAAGATGGCAGGGTTTCAGCCGCTTTCGCGAACTGGAACCCGAATATCCAACGGTCAATGCTGGAAAGCGAAGGCATCAAATTCAGAGATGACAAGGTGATTATGACCGAATATCAATGGCAAGCTTTAGGCTGAGTAGTTGTTGGAATTAATGGAAGAGTATCAAGGATGAATTGGAAATTTAAAAAATTTGCGGACCTAAGCACAGAAGAAATATATGGAATTATCAAACTAAGAATTGAAGTGTTTATTATAGAGCAGAACTGCATTTATCAGGATTGCGATGGCAGAGACCAAGCTGCTCTTCATTTATTCGTGCAAGCAGATGACAGAATTGTCGCTTATCTAAGAATCCTGCCTAAGGGTTCTTTTTACGAAGAAATCTGCATTGGCCGTTTAGTTGTGCAGAAGGATTATCGCGGCCAGGGCCTGGCCAGAGAGCTGATGCTGAAGGCAATCAGCTTTATTGAATCAGACCTCCGTGAGAATGAAATCAAAATTCAAGCTCAGGTGTATTTAACTGAATTCTATAAGAGCCTTGGTTTTGTGCAAGTTTCAGAAGAATATCTGGAAGATAATTTACCCCACATAGATATGTTAAAAAATAGTAGCTTATAAAAAAGGTATAGCCACAGTCAAGCAGCTATACCTTTCCAAATCTGATTTATTTCTAACTTAAATTAATACTGTTTTGTTTCTGCGAGGATTTCTTCCACAAAGGCGCTGATTTTTGCCTGTTCTTCCGGTGTTACTTCTTCCATCGGCTTGGCAACGCGCTTGTCGGTGAGGCCCAAAAGGCTGATCGCGTATTTATTGGCGGCCACGGAGCTCTTGGCCATACCGCCAAGACGACAAGATTTGACAAAGGTCTTATTGATTTCCAGTGTCTTTTTCATATCGCCGGCAACTGCCGCATTATAAAGCTTCAGATAAAGCTCATAAAATACTGGTGCGAGGGTGGGCACAAAGCCGACGGCGCCCATCAGCAGGCTCATGGCCACCAGGTCAACATTGCCCATGAAGAGGCGGAAATCGGTGCCCTGGAAGTGGTAGAGGCACTGCTGGAACTGGACCATGTTGGCGGCACTGTCTTTATAACCAATCACATTATCGATTTTGGCGATTTCAAACAGCGCTTTGTTGCTGAGGTTGCTGCCTGTGAACGGGGGAATATTGTAGGCAAAAAGCGAGATATCGGTGGCTTTGGCGATTTCTTCGAAATGGGTGATCATTTCTTTGTCTGAGGGGGATTTCCAGTAGAAAGCAGGAGTTACGACAGCGATTTCGCCGCCCATTTGTTCTAGCTCTTTGATGTTTTCGATTACACGTTTGCTGCTGCTGTCCATTACACCAGCCATAACCGGCATTTTAGAGCCAACTTCATCGAGAGCGATTTTGATTGCGCGGTTGCGTTCTTTTTGAGTTAATGCCATGCATTCACCGTTGGTGCCGGCGACGAATATGCCGTGGATACCTTTTTCGTAGCAATGGTTTAACAACGCCCGAAACGCGCCTTCATCAACCTCTTCACGCTCGTTGAGCGGAGTGATAATCGGCGGAATAATCCCTTTTAATTTGGTGCGATCCATGTTGAGATACCTGACCTTTCCCTGTGTAAAATATTCTTGATTGTGTTGCTGCAAACTTTGAGTTAGCCTTGTTCCGGCGATGCAGACAGACAGATTACAGCCACCAATTAATGTTAGATTATAACCGCCTGTTTTGCAAACGTAAAAGCCCCTGCTGGCAGTAATTTACCGGCAGGGACTTTTATTTTTCATTTGAGATTGGTTTATTTTGCCTTTTGGTGATGTCGTCTTTTGGTGATGCTTGACTTCTGGTTGGTGTTGATTGCAGTTCAATTGCAGTTCAGATCTTGGGGATTATTGTGCGTACTTTCTTCAGGCGTGGTGCCAGCAGCATAACGATGAAGGGTGTGAGAGCGATCGGCACAACGTCAGCGATCCCGATCCAGATAACACAGTACCAGTAATCCAGACCTGTGAAATAAGAAAGGGAGAGGCTGGT
>CAYPHB010000169.1:0-3093 GCA_964410445.1 uncultured Oscillospiraceae bacterium | reverse complement strand
ATTCTCACCGCCAAAAAAATTAAATTTTCAACCCGATCCTATGAGGTTGATGAATCGGATCTTTCTGGTGTACATGTAGCAGCACAGATCGGCTTGGATTCAAGTCAGGTTTACAAAACCCTGGTTGCAAAAGGTGACCGTACCGGTTATTTGACTTGCGGCTTACCGGTGCACCGTAATGTCGACCTGAAAAAACTGGCAGCAGTCAGCGGCAACAAAAGGGTGGAGCTTATCCCCACAAAAGACATACTGGCTGTGACCGGGTATATCCGTGGTGGTTGTTCACCAATCGGGATGAAGAAACAGTATCCATACTATTTGGATGAATCCGTAAATCAGCAAAGTGAAATCGCGATCAGCGCAGGAATCCGTGGTGCGCAAATCATACTTTCGCCAGCCGACCTGATCAGAGCGGCAGATGCTGTGCTTTGCAGCATCCTGCAGCCTGAATAGCGTACTTATTGGAGGTACGATATGTCACTAGTATTTCCTGACTATGAGAACAGTATTCTGAATTTAGCCAGTTCGGTGTTCCGGGCATATGACATTGAAACACCCCATCCCACCCTGTCTTTACTTGATTCTTATCTGGCCAGGCGGCACCGCAACCGGGTGTTTTTGATTCTTGATGGCATGGGCGTTGACTTCCTCGAACATGCTTTGCCCCCGGAAAGCTTCCTGCGGCGGCACATGGTCCATACCATCACTTCGGTTTACCCATCTACTACAGCAGCGGCGATTACCACTTATCAGACAGGGCTGTCGCCGTTTGAACATGGCTGGCTGGGCTGGAGTCTATTTTTTAAAGAATTCGGTCGTTCGGTTGATGTTTTTCTTGACCGAGACACAATGACCGGCACTGAAATAAAGCCTTCACCTGCGCAAACATTTCTGCCGTTCAAAGACATGACTTGTGAGGTGCGGCAAGCCGGCGGAATCCCGGCTCAATGCCGCCGGATTCTACCGCCATTTGCCGAAGCCGGAGTAAGTTCAATGAGCCAGCTGGTAGCGAAGATCCGCGAATATTGCCTGAGCGGTGAAAATCAGTTGATCGCCGCCTATTGGTACGAGCCCGATTCACTGATGCATCGGGATGGTCCGTACTGCGAAAAAGCAGTACAGGAAATTCAGGCTTATGACGCGATGCTGACTGAGCTGACAACAGAGCTCAAGGATACTCTCTTTATCATTTCAGCCGATCACGGCCAAGTTGAAATTGAACGCGACATTATTATTAACGACATCCCGGCACTCGACGAATGCCTGATAATGCCGCCATCCATTGAAGGACGCGCGGCCTCTTTGTTTATCAAACCGGCTCGTCTGCGTGATTTCAGGCAAACCTTCAGCATTCTTCTGGGTGAAGAATTTTTGTTGATGTCGCGTGCCGAGGCTTTTGACCGCGGATTATTCGGGCCGGGCAAGGCGCACCCTAAGGTTGATGATTTTGTCGGTGATTTTGTGGCCTGTGGTGTCGGCAAGTCAATTCTGCGATATAGAACCTGCTTTGAGCGGCCGATGACCCTGTTTAAGGGCCATCATGCCGGTTTGCTCAAAGAGGAAATGCTAGTACCGTTAATAATCGTTGAGACCTGACTCAGGACCAGGCCGGTTCAACGGTTCCGTTAGCTTTTTGGAAATACGGCATCCAGGCCAACACCAGAGCCTTTACGCGAATGTCGGATTTTGTCGGCCGGATTACCAGCTCGACTAGTTCAGTATTAGCTGCGTCCAAGTTTTCCGTCAGTTGTTCGGAATCTGCTTCGAAACGTTCTGTCAGCTCCTGCAGTTGGGCTTTATAAGCTTCCACGGTTTCCTTTGAACGATTAACATCCCCGCTCTCCTTGGCCGCGCGGCTCGCACCGCGTACTGCGGTAGTGGCACGTCCAAGCGAAGTAGCACTGACTTTTTTCTTGCCCAGGAAAGAGCTGAAAATTGTGGCGCCCAAGGAAATAGCAGTTTGCACTTTCTGTTGGTTTGCCTGATCCTTTTCGCGCTCTAGTGCCTGTTCGGCCTTACGGATTTTTTCCTCCAGAGACTGCACTTGTTTGGCATATTTCTGGCGCAGCTTTTCAACCTCAGCATCGCGCGCCTCATGGGTTTCCTGACTGAGACGAATGCGGAAATCACGTTCTGATTCATCCGGCAGCGAGGTGATTTTCATTTTTGGGCTTTGCTGCAGAACAAGCTGTTGAGTCTGATATATCCAGTTGACCAGATCGCGGTTCCAGGTTGTGTAATTCTTAGCTGTGGCGGCAGCCGGCGGTAAGGGTGAAAATAACGCGCCGGGCGCACCACTGCTGTTCATGTCTGTCACTGCCATTTCAACGAGACTGGAAGTGTTCCAGTCGACGGGATAAACGCTGTCCATTATCTCACTGACATAAGTTCGTGAATCAACCTGTTGCACTCCTGCCTTGGCATTGCGGAAGCCGATCTCAACATCTGCCAGCGCCATCGGGCGATAAATCAGGGAATCCTCCGCGCTGCCCCGGCTTCGCAGTGGCATATAGCACTGCCGAATCTCCAGCGGTAACACAGGTGGCTGGCCTCCAGTTGCAGCCGGCGAAACAGCAGCCTGCTCCAAAGGTGCTGTGACAGGAGTAGCCGAAACTGTCGGCGGTATCGGTATTCCTGTTATTTGAGCTACAGGTGCGGTTGTTGCCTCAGAAGATGCCTCTGTTATTGAACTTGCCGCCGGTTGGCTGCTTACGCTCGATTGCACCCCAGGCTGGAGCTTTTGAATTTGGGTCCGGGTCAGCGGGCCGCGAAGATAGGACATGCACCAACGGGTTTCAAATAGAGAAGGTTCTGATTCATGCACGTTATGCATCAGGAAAACCCGGTTTCCCAGTCCGGCAAGGATCTGTTCCATGCGGCCACGGTTGAAAACGACTCCCTGTGTGGCTGAGGCTCCTTCAAGCCCTTCGAGCACCCGTTGCTTGTCGCGCTCTGTCTGCAAACGTCCGATGAACCAGGTGCCAGTATTGGCAAGGCCTTTATAATCGAGGTCCACAGGGTTCTGAGTTGTCAGCATTATTCCCAAACCGTAGGCACGGGCCTGTTTCAGCAAAGTAAGCAAAGGCGCCTTGC
>CAYPHB010000168.1:0-3179 GCA_964410445.1 uncultured Oscillospiraceae bacterium | reverse complement strand
GTCCCACAGGCTATTTCCTTGACCTGCTCGCTTTCGGCGTTATGATGCCGATCAATGAGAAGTTTTACACCTCAGTCGGTGCCGAACAGTACGGCATGGAAGCTGACAAAATGATCTACAACGGCGCTTATGTTGTCGAATCATGGGATCATGATATCGAACTCGTTATGACTAAGAACCCGAATTACTATGGTGCCGACAACATTAAACTGACAAAAATCACCGGCACAATCATCAAAGACAGCCAGGCCGCCTTCACTCAGTTCCTGAATGGCGACCTCGACATCATTAACCTGACTGACAGCAACTATGTTACACAGGCTACTGACAAAGGCTATAAGATCAATTCTTACTCGGATGGAGCCACTTTCTACCTCGAATTCAACCTCCTGCGTAAAGAACTCCAGAATGCCAAAATCCGTAAGGCTATCACCATGGCTCTGAACCGTGTTGACTTTACTGAGAAGATTCTGAAGAACAATTCCCTGCCTGCCCTTTCACTGACCAGCCCGGCCATCCGCGGCACAGTAGCCGGTACTTCCTTCCAGAAGGAACTCGGCGCTCTGATTAAAGACAATAACAGCGAAGAAGCCAAGAAACTTTATGCTGAAGGCCTGCAGGAGCTTGGTGTCAGCTCAATCTCAATGGGCATCATCGGTGATGACACAGACAACGCCGTTCGCTACTCAAATGCTATCTCCACCTACCTGAAGCAGAACCTTGGTATCGATCTTAAGGTCGAATCCATGCCCTTCAAGAGCCGCCTGCAGCGCATGACCGATAAAGATTTCGATGTCGTATTCGCTGGCTGGGGACCTGACTACAATGATCCTATGACCTTCCTGGATCTCTGGGAAACCGGCAACGGCAACAACCACACCAGCTACTCCAGTGCTGCATACGACGCCCTCCTCAAGAAGGCACGCGAAAGCACAGATGAAAAAGAGCGCTTCCAGGCTTATGTCGATATGGAAAAACTCCTGATGGAAGATCTTCCGATCGCACCTGTATATTTCCGGATGCGCGACTACACTACTAAACAAAGCCTCGTCGGCGTTTTCCGTTCACCTTTCCAGGATGTTCGTTTCCTGGATGCTTACGTAGCAGGCTGAACAACTCTATTTACTGAAATGAGCAGCCGGATAATACCCTTATTATTATTTCTGCTCTAACCTTATTCCATATTCACTTAATGAGAATCGTCCGGGGTGCCTGCACGGGCACCCCGAGACGATATCTTGTTGAAAAGACCAACATGCATTTCCGGAGGTGTTCCGTTTGGGAAAATACTTGAGCACACGCGTTCTCTATTCATTTCTCGCTCTGCTCCTGCTGGCAGCACTAACATTCTTCATGATGCAGGCACTTCCCGGAGATCCGTTCCTCAAGGAAAAGAAGCTGCCCGCATCTGTTGAAGCAAATCTTAGAGCGAAATTCGGACTCGACAAGCCTAGAGCCGAACAGTTTATCATCTACATGAAGAACATTGCTACAGGCGATTTCGGCTATTCTTTTGAATCAAAACGGCCGACAGCTGATGTGATCAGCCGCGGCATTCCTTATTCCTTTGAACTCGGTATCCGCTCGATTATCGTAGCAGTGCTCTTTGGCTTGCTTTTGGGTATAACTGCCGCTCTTAATGCCGGCAAACCGAAGGACTCGGCTACTATGATTGTGGCTATCCTCGGAGTATCAATGCCCAGCTTTGTAATCGGCTACTTAATGCAATACTATCTTGCCTTTGGATTCTCTACTGTATTCCGGGAATGGACCGGAGTACAGCAATTATTCCCAATAACCGGCTGGAAGGACGAGGCCAGTAAAATTCTGCCTGTCCTGGCTCTGGCATTCGGTACCATGGCCCAGATTTCCCGACTGATGCGCAGCAGCATGCTGGATGTCATCAGTTCTGACTATATTAAAACCGCCCGCGCCAAGGGTCTTTCACAGGGCTCTATTATCCGGCACCATATGCTGCGCAACTCGATTCTGCCAATCATAACGATTCTTGGTCCTTTGACAGCTTCTGTTATGACAGGATCCTTCGTTATTGAAAGTATATTTGGCGTTCCCGGCATCGGCCGTCTGTTCGTGACCAGTGTGCAGACGCGTGACTACACAGTCATTATGGGCGTAACGATGTTTTACGGCGCATTTCTTATCTTGATGAACATGCTGGTTGATATTGCCTATGGTTTTGTCGACCCACGCATACGCTTGGCCAAATGACCTGGAGGATGGCATGAAGAAGAAAATAAATGGTCAAGCGGCTGCCGGTTATGTTCCTGCGGTTATTGACTACGAAGCATTGAATTTCACACCGGATGATTTTACTGTTGTCGGTACAGACATACACCACAGCATGGAAAGTGTACGTCCGAGTATCAGCTACTGGCAGGACGCCTGGAGACGGCTTAAAGCAAATAGAGTAGCTATTATCGTAATGATATTTCTGATAGTTATGCTGCTGGGTAGCTTTATCTTTCCGCTGATTTCGCCGTTTAAATACGATGTCCAGCATTGGGATGATATTGACCGCGATTTCCGTTTTGAGATGTTTAAAATCTGTAAAGAAGATGGTGTGGCCGGACCGATGCCTTTTGAAGAAGCCAGCCAGCTACGCGGTTTTGATAAACTTTCTGCCTGGGTGCGAGGCGATATTAAAATCCACATTTTCGGCATTGATGAATCCGGCGGAGATTTCTGGACCAGAGTATGGTTTGGCGGCCGGGTCTCACTGTTTATCGGCATCATCGCTGCCTTCAGCTATTTCCTGATCGGTATGCCCTACGGCTCGATTTCCGGTCTAATGGGCGGCCGGGTAGACAATTTCATGATGAGAATTGTTGAGATCATCAATGGTATTCCGTATCTCATCGTTGTCATTCTTCTTATGGTTGTTATGCCGCCTGGCTTGCTGACCATTGTGGTTGCTCTTGCCCTGGTGGGCTGGACCAGCCTGGCTCGTCTGGTACGCGGGCAGGTGGTTCAAATTAAAGAGCAGGAATACGTAATTGCGGCAGCAACAATGGGTGCTTCAAGAGGCCGGATTGTCCGCAGACATATCCTGCCCAACACACTTTCTGTTGTAATCGTCAATCTGACGATGTCGATTCCTGCAGCGATTTTCACAGAATCTTTCCTCAGTTATATCGGCATTGGTGTTACCCAGCCGATGA
>CAYPHB010000167.1:0-3185 GCA_964410445.1 uncultured Oscillospiraceae bacterium | reverse complement strand
ACCCCAATGGTGCACCGCTGGTATCACTTTACCAGGCTGTGCCGATACTCTTCGGTAGCAACATAGGCACTACTATTACCGCGATTCTGGCCTCAATTGGCGGTTCCCGGCAGGCAAAGCGCACTGCTGCCGCCCACTCTGTTTTCAATATCTCCGGTTCCATTCTGTTCATTCTTCTATTACGGCCGTATACATTCCTGGTTAACTCAATTATGTCTTTCCTGGGCTTCACTCTGGTGCCGGACACAACAGCTAATATTACCGGAATGATGACTCCGGTAGCCGATTCCATGCGTCAAGGCATAGCTATTTCCCACACATTTTTTAACGTTATCTGTACACTGGTTTGGCTGCCATTTATCTGGCTGCTGGTTAAAATTGTCAAAGTTATTGTCCCTGGCGAAGATATCATCAGCCGCAAACAATTGGCATTCATAGACTACAAGGTAGTGTCGCGTCCGGCTATCGCTCTGGGCCTTGCGACAAATGAGCTGGCCCGCATGACTGCTTTAGCTAATGAAATGATAAAATCAGGCCGTGAAACCTTGCGTAATTTTTCCGAAGAATTGATTCAAAAAACAAAGACTGATGAAGATATGATGGACTTCCTCGATAACGAAATTGTCCGGTATCTTTCCAACATTGTCGCTTCCGGTTCGATCACACCGCCCGAAGCCTCACGGATCGCGGGTTATATGCACGCGACAAATGATATTGAGCGGATCGGTGACCACTGCGAAAACATAACCGACATAGCCCGGCGTCTGCGTGAAGATAATATTGTTTTTTCCGAATCGGCAAAAGCAGAGCTTGATAATGCTTTTGAGTTTATTGAAGGTATGGTCGGAGAGAGCGTCACAGCTTTACAATGCCATGACCTGATCATGGCACAGAAGATAATCGATTCCGAAGATGTGTTTGACACAATAGAAGCCGACATGCGTTCCAGCCACCTTGACCGACTGAATAAAAAGGAGTGCAATCCGCACGCCACCGTTTACTTTCTTGAGCTTATGCACATTCTGGAACGGATCAGCGACCACTGCAAAAACATCGCCGAAGTTGTTATCGGCGGCGAAAACTACCTGGCGCATCCAAGCGAAATTAAAATACCTGCGGGTAATTCCTTAAGTTAACGGCTTATATCTGGTAGTTGATTCGCGAATAATCAGCTCTGATTCAATATTAAGGTTAATAAGGTCGGGTCGTTCGTGGGTCATGTTGCTGACTACCATGCCGGCGGCGATTCTGCCGACATCAAAAACCGGCAGGCGCAGGCTGGTGATTGCCGGGTTAATAATGCTGGCGGGCGCGAAATCATCCAGGCTGACTACGGAAACCTGTTCCGGCACCTTGATGCCGCGTTGTTTAAAAGCATTCAGCACTCCGCAGGAGATTAGAGAACTGGAAATTATTAAGGCAGAGAGTTCAGAGACCCTATCGGCGATCTGATCCCCAATCTCGGTGCCAAAGCGAAAATCACCACCGGAAGCACAGGCTTCGTGTTCCGTTTCTGAAGTAAAAATCAGTGAATCTTCCAAAGTAATACCAGCCGCGCTCAGAGCATCACGATAGCCGCTGACAATAAGCTTGCGGGACCACTGGGTCGTCGGCATTATTACCAGACCGATGCGTGTATGGCCTAGTTCAACCAGGTGATTCAAGGCAATGCCTGTACCTGTATGCATATCGAAATTCACATGTGCGCAGTCAAGTTCTGGCATATTCTGGTCGAGCAGAACAAGATTAAGACCGCGATCCATGAAATGCTTAAGAACTTTGCTGTCAGTAATTACTGATGATAAAATTACGGATCGGATACGTTTCCGTTCCATTTCGCAAAGATAATTGTACTCCCGTTCAGGATCCCGCAGTGAATTGCAGACAAAAACGCCGTAATTATTGTCTCTGGCAACAGCTTCTATGCCAGTCAAGGCTTGCGCATAGATGCAGCTGGTGATATTGGGGACAATCACACCGATTTGGTCGCGCATGCGCAAAACCCTGCTACTGGCGCCCTTTGCATAGTTTAAACGATCCGCGGCAGTCAACACTTTTTCGCGGACTTTGTTACTTACTTTATACTGCGGGTTGTTAAGAACACGCGAAACTGTGGCGACAGAAACCCCGGCTTCGTTAGCGACATCGGTGATCGTCACTTTTTTACCTTTTATATTAGTCATAACATTCTCCGGAAACGTTTGTATATCAAAATATTTTGTTATTTTTGGCGGTGCAGGGCATTAATCTGTTAAGCAATAGCATAAATTTACCCTAAAATGGAAACGTTTTCAACCATAAAACAGCTGAAAACAGCTGAAATGAACAGTAAATTTGCTTTAAATTACTCAATAATTATACTTTCACTGTCATGACAGCTGTTGAGCGTCAGCCGGGTTTTTACAGAACTGCGTCGCGATCCTTAAGCCATTCCACGGCTAAATCGAACCAGGCTGCCTGGTGCGGGAAAGTTTGTGAATTACAGGTTTCATCCGCCAGCGAAAGCCCATGCGGTCCTTTTTGGCAAAAGAAAAGTTCGAAGGGCACATAATTGTTTTGCAGCGACAGGCAATATTGCAGAGTAGCGAGCGGATCAACTGTGGTATCTTCGCCGGTTTGAAAGACAAAAACCGGGCATGTTTCGCCAGTAATCCCCAGTGTGGGATCGTCTGCAAACAAACGAAACATTGTCTGCCGGATGCGGTCTTCATCAAGTTCTGGATTCGCTACACGAGCGAAAAGACGCTGGAAACCAGCTTCGAGCATGTCTTCCGGAACGGCAGCAAAGCTGGTGGCAGGGTAGACCAGTATCGCTTTATTAAACTTATCTGCCATTTCATTGGCACAATGGGCTGCCAGGTTGCCGCCAGCTGAAAAACCCATCACACTTATTTTTGTGGTATCTATTTGGTAAGTTTCTGCCTGAGTTTCGAGCCAGGCCAGGGTAGCCCGGACCTCGGCCAGCAGATCATCACGCTTCAGGTCGCGTTGGCTGGCTGTGGTGTAGCGCAGAACGACTGCATGCAAGGCATTGGTGTTCAGACGCAAAGCGACAGGCTCGGCTTCTCTGGTACTAAGATAAAGATAGCCACCGCCCGGCAGCACCAACACCAGCGGCATGCGTTGTTCAGCATTCAACGGCTGGAAAGGGAAAAAGTCAAAAGCAGCGAATTCATTCAACTTGA
>CAYPHB010000166.1:0-3224 GCA_964410445.1 uncultured Oscillospiraceae bacterium | reverse complement strand
TCAAGGTCCGTACCCTCGCTTCTCCCGCGAGGCGCCTTGCTATATTAGCACCGACCTATTTTTTTGTCAACTCATTTTTTGCCTTTTCTTTACTTATTTTTTTATTCCCCGAAACCTATGCGTTTGGACCGCTTCAGTGCGCAGGCATAAAGAAAGGACTGCCGGGCAACAGTTAACCTGTGCCGTGGCAGCCCTAATATTTCGGAACACCTATGCCTGACTACTAAATATCTAAATGCAGAATCAATTTTGTCATTTTTGTCTGTAGCGGCCAGTTCGCGCAGGCAGTGCTGGCTGGCAGCTACAGGCAGTTCTTAAATGCTATGAGTAATAATTATTGCAGGTCGAACGCTGTGTAATCGGCAATATTTGATTTGTCGATCCACTTTGTTGGAATGCGGATATCCTGCTTGGTGGGTTGGCCACCGCCAAGGACTTTGTACATTTCTTCAACAGCAGTGCTGCCGATGGTCTGCGGGTACTGGGCAGAAGAACCCAGCTGCCAGCCGTCAGCGATCAATTTGGCGCTCTCAGCAGAACCGTCGATACCGACAACAGCGATTTCACCAGCGTTTTTGCCAGCGGCCTTGATAGCGGCGATGATGCCCTGAGCTGAGGGGTCGTTCATGCCCCAAACGCCCTTAAGTGTAGGATTGGACTGCAGGAAGTCGTTCATAGCGGCAAAACCGGTGTCAACGGAACCACGGTCGTTTTTGCGGTTGACCACCTTGACGGCATCGGGGTGCTCTTTCAGATAGTTGTCGCGGCCGATCATACGGTCGGAAACCGCAGCAGAGGTGCTGTTTTCGAAGAATACGACTTCAGCGCCATCCGGCAGTACTTTGTCAAGAGCTTCCATGGCCAGGTAACCGGCCAAAATGTTATCGGAGATAACGGAATAGGTAGCTTTGTCGCGGTTGGCGCTCGGGCTGTCCAGAATGGCAACCGGGATGCCGGCGGCAAGGATCTTATTAATAGAGTTAACTGAACCATTAATGTCCATGCAGGTGATGAAAATGGCATCTACTTTTTTGGAAATCAGGTCTTCAACGTTGGCGAGTTCTTTATTGACGTCGTTTTGTGAATCGAGAGTCAACAGCTCGTCGCCATCTTTCATGGTTTCTTCGATAGCGTCTTTGACTTTAACGAAGAAGGGGTTGCCCAGGGTTTTAACTGAGAAGCCGAAGGTATACTTCTTGGCTGCACCAGTTGTGCCAGCGGTTGTACCGCCGGTTGTGCCGGCGGTTGTGCCGGCGGTTGTGCCGGCGGTTGTTGTTGTTGTTGTGGTGGCTGCGCCACCACAAGCGGTGAGCAGTAGTGAGGCCATTACTGTAATAGCCAATACTAAAGCGAATACTTTTCTGGAATTCTTCATGTAGGGTATTCCTCCTTTGAATTCATGCATAATTTCTTGATTTTCTGCATTTCTTTTTCATGTCAGCACATGAATATTGGTCCGAATAAACTGCTTGCCTGCGGTTTAGAGTGGGGTTTGTTCAGTTGCTAACAACCCAAAAGCATAGTTGACACAAGTCAGACAATGCCTTCTTTTTTGAGCTGTCTTTTGGCTTTGCGATCTGCCAGGAATGTATTCTTGATTGAGTCAAAGTAAACAGCGAACAGAATAATTAAGCCTTTGGCAATATATTGGAAATAGAACTGAAGGCCGAGAACATTCATACCGTTATTTACCACGCCCAGAATCAGAGAACCAATTATAGTGCTGCTGATAGTACCGAAACCACCGCTAAAGCTGACGCCACCCAGAACGGATGCGGCAATCGCTTCACCTTCATAGCCGATACCGACAGTGGGCTGACCGCTGAGCATACGTGATGCGAGAATGATGCCAGCGATCGAGGCAAGTACGCCGTTATTGACATATATAATTGTCAGGATGCGGCGGACATTAATGCCTGAATGAATCGCGGCTTCCCGGTTGCCACCAATTGCATAGACGTGACGGCCGAAGCGGGTACGGGAAAGCAGTACGCCATATATGATAAATAATACAATCATTATTATAACTGGATATGGAATTTGGAACGGGTTAGTGCCAGCACGCGCAATTTCAATGTTACCGTTGCCGATCTTGTTGAAAGTATCGTTGTTGGAAAGAATTGGATAGCCGCCGGTGAACCAGTACGCGATGCCACGCACTGTCATTTGGGTGGCCAGGGTAATGACAAAGAACGGCAGGTTTGTGTTAGCTACAAAAATTCCATTAAACAAACCAATGAGTCCGCCGACAAAAAGCGTGAACAGGATGGCGCCCCAAACATTCCAGCCAAGACCGCCAGCAGTTCCGGCTGCCGCCTCAGGCGACTCAAACAATTTAACAACCAGGCAGCCGGCAGCCGCGCAGGTTGAGCCAACCGAGAGGTCAACCCCACCAATTAAGAGTGACATTGTTAAGCCAATAGCGATAATTCCATTTATTGAAACTTGGCGCAGGATGTTGATGACGTTTCCTTCGGTGGCAAAATTTGGCTCTGACAGAGCGATCAATGCTGAAAGCGCCAGCAGGGCAAGTAAAGTGCCGTAGTTTGTGGAAAACCATCTTTTAGTGGTCATTAGAATGGGATTAGGTGGTTTATAACTCGTTTTCTGTTCTGTGGTCACTTCTTATAACCTCCTGTCGCTTGCTGCATAATCGCTACCTGAGTAATTTCTTCTTCATTCGAATCCATGATCCCGGCAATCTCACCTTCCCGCATAATTACAACGCGGCTTGACATGTTGACGATTTCAGGCAGGTCGGAGGAGATGAAGATGATCGATAAGCCTTCTGAAGCCAGTTTTTCCATTAATTGATAAATTTCATTTTTGGCACCGACGTCGATACCGCGGGTTGGTTCGTCCATAATCAGGTATTTAGGTTCGGTTGCCAGCCATTTAGAAATAACAACCTTCTGCTGGTTGCCGCCCGACAGGTTCATCGCCATCTGCTCAGGGCCAACCATTTTAATCGATAAAGCATCCTTGTAACGGTCTATTATACCGTATTCTTTTTTTCTGTTAACTCTTATACCCTTGATAAAACGGTCAACAACAGTAATCGTAAGGTTGAAACCTACAGGTTTGCGCAGAATCAGGCCTGCGCCTTTGCGATCTTCTGGTATAAGTCCAATACCATGTTCTATTGCTTCGTGAGGCGATTTTATTTTTACTGATTCGCCTTCAATGCGGATTTCGCCTGAGTCCAGCTTATCCAAACCGAACAG
>CAYPHB010000165.1:0-3226 GCA_964410445.1 uncultured Oscillospiraceae bacterium | reverse complement strand
GCACGAAATCATCATGCCAGACATGGAGTAATGTTTGACGTTTCTGGTAGCAAGTGCCATTATTGCTAAAGATTAATTTGCAATCAGAAGGGTGAAACATGCAAGTAAATATCCGAAAAATAAATAAAGCGGCAGGGAAGACCGGTTCGGCCCGCCGCCGTAAAATTACGGCTCTGTTGCTGGTGTTGGCGATTACTATGCTGACATTGGCAACTGCCTGCGCCTCCGACAAAAATTCGGAAAAGATTCCTGATGATGAGACCACACGCACTACAGGCCAGCCGGGAACAGTCACTGCGCCAAGTGGTACAAACCCAGCGACTAGCAGTGGATCCACAAAGTCGGAGCTAGTTGTCGTAACCTCTGTCTATCCGCTGTACCTCGCGGCTGCTCAGGTTGCCCGGGGCGTTAACGGAGTCAGCGTGCGCAATTTAACCGAGAACATTACTGGCTGTCTGCACGATTATCAGCTGACAACCGCCAATATGAAAACCCTGGAACGGGCAGACGCCTTTATTATTAACGGCGCCGGCCTGGAAGACTACCTTGAAACAATCGCCCGCGACCTGCCTGACCTGCAGATAATTGAAGCTGCCGAAGGCATTGCCCTAACCGACGAAAATCCGCATGTCTGGGTTTCGATCAGCCTGATGATGCAGCAGGTGGAGAATATCACCCGGGAAATGATCGAGCTTGACCCGGCAAACCGTGAAGGCTTCGTCAAAAATGCCGAAGATTATCTAGCCCGACTCGATACACTGCGTAGAGAAATGCACGTCAGTATCGACCCCCTGGCGCAACGCAAAATTATCACTGTCCATGAAGCATTTCCTTATTTTGCCAGCGAATTTAACCTCGAAATTGCCGGCGTTATTGAACGTGAACCGGACAGTGAACCAAGCGCAGCGGAAATGGCCGCGACTATTGACTTGATTAAGGCCCAGAAAGTAAGCGCTGTATTTGCCGAGCCGCAATACCCGAAAGCGACAGCAGAACTGATCGCCAAAGAAGCGGGCGCCCGGTTCTATACGCTTGACCCGGTGGCGAGCGGCGACTTGAATAATCTTGACGGCTACCTCGAAGCCATGGAAAGGAACCGTCTGGTTTTAATAGAGGCGCTAAAGTGATGGCGACGGGTAACGAACCCAAACAAAATCCGGAAAAAAATCCAGGACTGTCGTTGCCGGATAACCCCGGGACGCCGGATCAATCTGGGACCCCGAAACAGCAGGGGCATGCTTGCAAATATGAATATGCTGTGCCGCAGCCGGCAGGCAATGCGGTAACTTCGTCAGACAATGCTGAATCAGCCGCCGAAGAAAATTCAGAGCAGGAAAAAACAGACCATTCACATGCAATGTTACCTGCCTGGCAGCACCCGTTCCATTTGCTGGCTCTGGAGAATTTAACTGTAACCCGCAGCCAACAGAATTTGATTGAAAACGTTTCGCTCCATATCCACTGCGGCAATCTGGTTGCCCTGATCGGCCCCAATGGCGGCGGTAAAAGCACCTTGCTGAAAGCGATTATCGGCGAAATTCCTTCCACCGGTACGATCCGTTTCGGCGATACTGAAGGCAAAACTATTCAGCGGCCGCGAATTGGCTATATGCCACAGCAATTGCTGTTTGACCGCCAGTCACCTCTGACCGTAGCTGATTTCCTGGCTGCTTCCGGCTCCCGCAGACCTGTTTTTTTCGGCTTGAGCCAGTCACGCCGCAATCACGTTCTTAAACTTCTGGCTCAGGTGGAAGCAGAGAATTTGCTCGATAAACGTCTGGGCGATTTGTCCGGCGGCGAACTGCAGAGAGTTTCACTGGCCTTCGCGCTTGATCCGATTCCGGATATTTTATTGCTCGACGAGCCGGTGGCTGCCCTCGACAAAACCGGACGTGCCTTGTTCTATAAGTTAGTGGCCCAGCTGCGCGAACGTTATGATCTATTGACTTTGATTGTTTCCCACGAATTCAATGTAATCAGACAATATGCCACGCATGCTTATTATCTGGACCGCACGATCCGGGCAGGTGGCCCGATCTCATGGCTGGAATCAGATCCGCAAACAGCACAATGGTTCGCCGCAATCAAGGAGGAAGCCTGAGATGGAACAGATCGGGATCCTTTTGAGCATGCCGCTAAATATGCTGATAAACCTGCCGCTTAAAACATTTCTAAATTTGCCGCCGCAAGTTCTGGCGAGTATACCGCTGCTTGATTTCTGGCAGTATAACTTTATGCGCAACGCCCTGTTGGCGGTGCTGCTCATCGCTCCGATTTTTGGCTTGGCCGGCACGCTTGTTGTCGATAACCGGCTGTCGTTCTATTCCGATGCGCTTGGTCATTCTACGTTGACAGGCATTGCGATTGGCACAATTCTTGGTCTGCAGGATCCGATAATTTCCATGCTGATGTTCGCTGTTATCTTTGGACTCGGCATTTCAGCTGTGAAGAACCGGGCTAGGTCCTCAACGGACACCATCATCGGTGTTTTTTCATCATCCGCAGTGGCGCTGGGCATAGCGCTGCTTTCACGCGAGGGCGGGTTCGCGAAATACAACCGTTATCTGGTCGGCGACATCCTGGCGATCCAGTCTTCAGACATTATTTTGATTGCCGCTACGCTGGTGCTGATCAGCGTTTTCTATATGCTTTTCTATAATCGTCTGTTAGTAGTAAGTGTTAACCGTTCGCTGGCGATCAGCAAAGGCATACCAGCCCGGCTGTTAGAAAATCTTTATCTGGTGATTATCGCGATCCTGGTCACAGTCGCGATCAAATGGGTCGGCATTCTGCTGATCAACTCACTCCTGATCCTGCCGGCCTCCGCCGCCCGTAACGTAGCCCGTTCAATGCGCCAGTACCATGCTTTGTCGCTGACTTTTTCCTTTATCAGCTGCATCGCCGGCCTGCTACTGTCGTTTTATTTTGACACCGCCGCCGGTGCCACCATCGTGCTGGTCAGCGCGGTAATATTCGCGCTGACTTTTGGGCTTTCCAGAATCAAGAACAACTGAGCAAAAACGAAGCGCTGGTTCAGACCTTTTTATAATCAGTTACTGATGCATATTGTTCCCGAGAAACAAACAAGGACTCCGCGTTTGGCGGAGTCCTTGTGGCATAACTGATTTATTTAATTACACAGTCAATTAGCTTACTCTACTTCGATTTCCTTGTTCCAGCTCATCAGAGCGCGCAGCTCACGGCCGACTGTTTCCACCTGATGCCC
>CAYPHB010000164.1:0-3231 GCA_964410445.1 uncultured Oscillospiraceae bacterium | reverse complement strand
TGAATTTAATTGACCTAATAGATAGGAGATGATGCAGCTTGGAATTGCTTCGAATTGAGAATTTGAAGAAGACTATCAAGAAAAGGACTATCATCGATGGCGTTTCGCTTTCGGTCAACTCTGGCGAAATCGTTGGTTTCCTTGGGCCCAACGGTGCCGGTAAAACCACGACAATCAAAATGATCCTGGGGCTTTTCAGCATTACAGAAGGCAAAATCAGTATCTGTGATCACGATGTCGTCAATGATTTTGAAAAGGCGATGTCCAATGTCGGCGGAATAGTTGAGAATCCTGATCTTTATAAACGTCTGACCGGGCGAGAGAACCTGGAATATTTCGCTTCCATGCACGACAACATCAGCCAAAACAATATCGACGATGTTGTTGAACTGGTCAAAATGTCGAAGCGGATTAATGACAGGGTGAAGCGCTATTCGCTGGGCATGTGCCAGCGTATCGGCATCGCCCAGGCGCTGTTGCACAATCCAAAACTGCTGGTGTTGGATGAACCGACCAACGGTCTGGATCCCATGGGTATCAAGGAACTGCGTGAGTTGCTGCGTTATCTTTGCAAGGAAGCAGGCGTCGGCATCTTCATTTCCAGTCATTTGCTTTCAGAAATGGAACTGATGTGCGACCGTATCTATATAATCGACAATGGTGTGATGATTGGCGAAAAAGCCATTCACGACCAGGACACCAAAGAAAGCGAAGTTTTCAACTATCTTATTCAAACCTCCGACAATGAAAAAACTCTGGCTTATTTCAAAGAGCTGGATACAGCCACAGAACTTGTCAATGGCAGTATCAGCGTTGTGTTGGAGCGCGATTCTGTGCCGGCCATGATCAAGACGTTAGTTGCGCGTGATATTGATATTTACGCTGTCAATCAGAAGCACCGTACACTCGAGCAGGACTTCCTGACCATGACCAATGGTTCCAGGACCCAGATTCAGTGATGCGACAGACGCGCGTGGAGGAGTAGACATATGGCTTTTTTAAGGCAAGTTAAATTTGAAATCAGAAATATATTGCGCTCACGGTTTTTGCTGATTATTGCGATTCTGACGATTCTGATCAGTATGCTGGTGCCGGCACTGGATTATTTTGGCCAAAGGAGATACCAGAACAACGGTAGTGACGGTCCGATAGTCTATGCCTCTGAAAGGCTTGGAATGACAGCGGCAACGGTGATCTATCCCGGTGGTAAGGATATTTATCAGGATTATGGCAGCCGGGGCGAACCGATTACGATCGACGGCAAAACCATTAATAATAATCATCCTTTTTATTGGAACGTTGAGAACATGCTGATGGAAAAAAGGATGTTTTCGGACAACCAGGGGCAATTCAGCTCACCGGCGGTACTTGACCTTACTATTCAGCTAATCGATTCCGAGCTCAATTACATAATGGCTTTTACACCTTACATTACCGGTCACGGTGACTACCGGATGAGTATGGTTTTTAACACGCTCAACGTGGTTCACCAGAAGTTTTATCTGGAAAACAGCGACCAGGAACTTAAGGTGCTGGAAGAAATCGCCAACCATCGCAAAACCTCGGTTGATCCGACCTTGATTAAGGCCAATTTCAAGGATTTATCTCCGACAGATCGTCAGGCTGCTCTGGATAAGGCTCAAGAGCAGCTGGAACAGGCTCAGAAAATTGTGGTAAATAATGATTTCCCGCTTTACATTGACCTGGAGATCAAGCTGCAGCAGGATCAGATTAAAGGACTGGAAGAAAATATCGCTATTCAGGAAGCCGCGATTATCGCCAACCCTGAACAGGAAGAAAACCTCAACCAGATTATTAAAGATCTTAAGCATCAGATTGAGAACATTAAAACTAACCGGATTCCGATTCTGGAATACCGTTTGCAGAAAATGATTATCCCCGGCACAGACAGCTGGCAGAACAATGCCTTGAATGATCTCGAGAATAACCGTAACCAGTTGCAGTACTATATCGACGCGCTCAAACTGACTGAAGAAGAATGGAATGAGCAGCAACGCGGTGGCGGCGGAGTTAAGCCGCTGCCGGGATATTACGGTTATCCCGAACAAAACAGAGAGACTTATAAAGATTACATAGCCGGGGTGCAGAAAAATCTTGACGCGACTAACCTGACTATCGCTGTAGCCCAGCAATCACTGGATACTGAACGCCCGGATATGAGATACGTGCGCAACGGCGCCCGCAGCAAGACAAACAGCTTCCTGTGGTATTCAACTGTAGTTATGATGTTCGGCATTATGCTGGGCGGCTGGCTGATTGCCAGTGAGCATCAGCAGGGCACAATCCGCTTGCTGATGATCCGTCCGAAAACGCGCACCAAAATCCTGTTAGCAAAATTTACCGGCGCACTGGCAGTCTGGATCGCGGTTGATCTGATTGCCAGCTTTGCCAACATGCTCTTCAACGGTATCTTTTTCGGCTTCGGCGATTTCGCCTTCCCCAACTACACAATCGGCGGTGAAATCAGCTTCCTGGCTTACTACCTGCCGAGACTTGCCGCTTGTGCTTTGCCGATTCTTTTCCTCTTTACACTATCTTTCCTGCTCTCAGTTGTCGTGAAAAACACCGCGGTGTCTGTGGGCTTGCCGATAGTGGCTTATGTGGTCGGATTTATTTTCCTGGGAATGTTCAGCTACCGTGCCAGCCCGGCCTGGCTGCAGTATACGCCTGTCCCGTACCTGCAGATGCCCTCGCTGGTCGGCGGTACAGATATTATGGGGCTTGCCCGTAATCTGAGCCTTACCACCGGAATTCTGTTACTATTAGGCTACTCACTGGTAAATGTGATTATTTCGATAGTCGTGTTCAAAAAGCGCGATATCGTGAACTGAGGCACCAGCCCCTTAACACCCCCGGAGGAAATATGGACCGCGAATCCCCTTTTTTAACAAAGTATAAGCAAAACACACAGACTGAGGATTCTGTGCGTCCAGGTCCTGTGCCGCGCCTGCAGGAACCTGAACGCGAGCGTGTAAAATCCAAGGTTATACCGATTCTCGTTAGTGGCATTGTTGTAGTCGCGATTATCCTGTTGCTTGTTTGGGTGCTAAACCGTGGCACCAAAGCTGAGGATCTGACCGGCTGGAAGCTGACCGATGCCCAAACCTGGGCAAATGAGAACAAGGTCAACTTAAAACTTGAACGAGAATACAACGATGAGTTTGAGGTTGACCAGATTTTTAAACAGGAACCAAAAGGCGGTAGTCAGGT
>CAYPHB010000163.1:0-3242 GCA_964410445.1 uncultured Oscillospiraceae bacterium | reverse complement strand
TTGATGCCGGAGCCAAAAAGGTTATCATTTCCGCTCCCGGCAAAGGCGATCTCCGCACTTTCGTCGTCGGCGTCAATGAAAATGAATATGATCCTGAGCTTCACCATGTTGTTTCCAACGCTTCCTGCACAACCAACTGCCTCGCACCTGTCTGCCATGTGCTGCTTAAAGAAGGCATTGGCATTGAAAAAGGCCTGATGACAACCATTCACTCCTATACAGCCACTCAGAAAATCGTCGATGGTCCTTCCAAAAAGGATTGGCGCGGCGGCCGTGCGGCGGCGATCAACACCATTCCCTCAAGCACAGGCGCAGCCAAAGCTGTTGGCGAAGTCCTGCCTGTTCTGAAGGGCAAAATGACCGGCATGTCTTTCCGTATTCCGACACCTACAGTATCGGTTGTTGACCTTACCTTCACCGCCCAGCGTGATACCTCCATTGAGGAAATCGACAGCCTGATGAAAAACGCCTCTGAAACCTATCTGAAAGATATTCTCGGATATACGAATGAAGAACTGGTTTCAACCGACTTCATCCATGATCCGCGTTCTTCAATCTACGATTCACTTGCTACAGTGCAGAACAATCTGAAGGGCGAAAAGCGTTTCTTCAAGATCGTCTCCTGGTATGACAACGAATGGGGCTACTCACACCGTTGTGTCGACCTGCTGCGCTTCATGGGCAAAAAAGACGGCAAAATTTAAAATTTCTTCTAGTCCCGGCTAAAAAATACAAAGAGCCCTTCGCTGGCAACGGCGGAGGGCTTTTTCAATAAAAAATAATAGCATAAACAAAGTGTTAAGAGCGTATCTTACAGCGTGCAGGAGGGCGCCTGTTCAGGTATAATTAAGTAACATACCTTATACCAGATCACCAAGAATGGATATGAAGGGAGCGGTCGACATGATCATCAACATCAGCGGCAAAGGCACGAAAGTTAGTCCCGAGCTTCAAACCCGAATCGAAGATAAACTGGGGAAATTCAACCGGATCTTCGGAGATGAGGCAGTAGCCAATGTCAAGGTGGTGCCCGAGAAAGATCGAAAACGCATTGAAGTTACGCTCAAAATCAGAAACCACTATTACAGAGCTGAAACGCAGGCTGAAGACGCGTTCACAGCGCTCGACCAGACAGTCGAAGTACTGGAAGGTCAGATCCGCAAATATAAAACACGGATTGAAAAGAAAATAAATGACTATGCCAAGCAGAAAGAGCAGCAGAAAGCCGCTCCGATGCCTATCGAAGAAGAACCGTTTGAAGCCCGCATTATGCGCCGGAAAACCTTTGAACTGATTCCGATGGACGCGGAGGAAGCCGCTATTCAAATGGAAATGCTTGGCCACAGCTTTCTGCTGTTCCTGGACACAGAAACAGACAAGGTCTGTGCGGTTTATAAACGCCACGACGGCAACTACGGCCTGTTGGAGCCTAATTACTGATTCCGCTTGCCAACTAGTAATAATCGCCAAAAAATAATAGTTTAAATTCAGGCAGAGGGCGTCAGGTGGCGCCCTCTGTTTCGTTTGGCGGATAGCCGCTCGTGATGTAGAATAATAAGTGCTCGTTTCAGACAGAGGAGGACCCTTCCCGCATGGATTTATTTGACCAGATAATCGATAACAACAATAATAACATTCAGGCAGACGCTGAAAGCTCAGACGCCCGCAACTGCAGCCCCTGGGTGGATCAAGCCGGTAACAACTCATTGGTAACACCGCAACAGCTGTTGGCTGGTCTTAACCCGCAGCAGGTTGAAGCTGTTCGCCACGACCAGGGCCCTTTGCTGATTCTGGCTGGTGCCGGTTCCGGTAAAACCCGGGTGATCACGCATCGCATTGCCTGGCTGGTCCAGGTTCTGGGTGTGCGTCCTTCGCAGATTCTGGCGATAACTTTTACCAATAAAGCCGCCGCAGAAATGAAATCGCGGATTCAGGACTTGATCGGCAATCGTGTCCTCACTATGTGGGTTGGTACTTTCCATGCCATGATGATTCGGGTTTTGCGCCGGTTTGCCGACCGCCTGGGCTTTGACCGCAATTTCACAATTATTGACAGCGAGGATCAAGTTAAGGTGATCCGGGCTTGTTTGAGTGAATTACGGATTGATGAAAAGGTGTTTCAGCCTAAGAGTGTGCACGGCCAGATCGGCAGTTGGAAAAACGCGCTGATCAGCCTGAAAGATGCACGCGAGATTGCCGGCAGTGATTACCGGCTCAGCCGGATTGCTGAAGTGTACAACCTGTATCAGGATAAACTGCTGAAAAGCAACAGTATGGACTTTGACGACATTCTGGTATTCGCGGTGCGCCTGCTGGAACAAAACAAAGATATCCTGACTGAATATCAAGACCGTTTCCGTTACATTCTGGTTGACGAGTATCAGGATACCAATCACGCTCAATACCGCCTGGTCAGTATGCTTTCCGCCCGCCATGGCAACTTATGCGTTGTCGGTGACGATGATCAGTCGATCTATAGCTTCCGCGGCGCCAACATACAGAATATTCTTGATTTCGAAAAAGATTTCCCCGCTTGCAAGGTTATTAAACTGGAACAAAATTACCGTTCCACGAAAACCATTCTGGAAGCAGCCAACGAGGTTATCCGTTTCAATAAAGGCCGTAAGAGAAAGCAGTTGTGGACGAGCTCCGACGCAGGCGAGCGGATCACTTTTTACCGGGCGGAAAACCAAAATGAGGAAGGACATTACATTGCCAGCGAAATTTCGCGTCTTTGTCGCAGTGGCGAACAATCCTACCGTGATATTGCGATTCTTTACCGGCTGAACGCCTTGTCACGTTCACTGGAATTCTCCCTGCGTGACCGTGGAGTTCCTTACAGGATCTTCGGCGGCACACGCTTTTTTGACCGGCGGGAAATTAAAGACGTACTGGCATATTTGCGGCTCGTGCTTACGCCGGAGGACGATTTGTCTTTTGACCGCATCATCAATCAGCCGCGCCGCGGGATCGGTGATGTAACGTTGGAGTTAGTAAGCCAAAGCGCTGCACAATTGGGAATCAGCAAGCTTGCTGTCTGCGAGCGGGCGTTGGAATTGCCTGATCTGGGTCGCAATGCCGGCAAGCTGAAAGGCTTTGCCGAATTGATCGCTGGCATGCGCGGGCATTTACTGGAAGGCGAGTACTCCCTCGCCGAATTCATTGAACTGGTCGAAGCTGAGTCGGGCTTGATCGACGACCTGCTGAATGAGCAGCAAAAATCCCGGTTGGAGACAGTGGAC
>CAYPHB010000162.1:0-3265 GCA_964410445.1 uncultured Oscillospiraceae bacterium | reverse complement strand
ATTCGTTTTTAAGGACAAAAAAAATCAACCTGAGGAGACTGAGAATGAATCTGGGGCTTAGTGAAAAAGTAGTTGTTATTACCGGTGGCGGCAGCGGTATTGGGCTTGCAGCCGCCTTGGAATATGCGCGTGAAGGCGCAAAAGTTGCGATCTGCGGTCGGAGCGCTGAAAAACTGACTGCAGCAAAGGAAATTTTCAGCCAGGAAGGTTTCGCTGATCAGCTTTTTTTTCGTACTTGTGACGTTACACTTAAGAAAGATGTTGAAGCATTCGCGGCAGCTGTGAGTGAAGCATTAGGACCGATTGATATCTGGGTAAACAATGCCGGCGCCAATATAATTAAGTCCTTGACTGAATATGAGGAAGATGATTACCAGTTTCTTGCCGATATCAATTTGAAATCATTTATTATCGGCAGCAATGAAGCAGCCCGCCAGATGAAAGGCCGGGGCGGCGTTATTGTTAATGCGTCATCTTTTTCAGCCGTAATTCCAAATGCCGGCCGCGGACTCTACTCTGCCTGCAAATCAGCCGTACTCAGCCTGACCCGCACCTACGCGGGCGAACTGGCTGCTTATGGAATTAGAGTGGTTGCTTATATTCCCGGCCAGATTGAAACTGAAATGACTAAGAATATTTACGCGACGATCAGCCGCGAAAAGCTGGTGGCTAATATCGCGATGCGGCGGCTTGGGACAGCTGAAGACCTGGCCAAACCAATAGTTTTTATCTCATCACCGGCGGCAGATTATATGAATGGCAGCGCCATAGAAATATCAGGCGCCAAATTCTGCGTGCAAAACCCGGGCTATTCCTGGGACGAGAAAGCAAACGCCGAGAAATAACCTGGTACACAACAGAAAAAATATTTTTCGAAAATTAAGAGCCACAGCATATTGCGCTGTGGCTCTCCTTGTTGGCCGCGTTAGCGATTAGATTTGTTCAAGTGTTTCCTTGATGTTCTTGAAACCGCTGGCAAGGAGGTCAAGGTCTGTGGAGAGCATCCGGAATTGTTCGTCATCCTTAAAGATTTCGTGCATTTTAGCGCCGGCATGGAGACCAAAAGCTTTGCCATGTTTCTTGCAGGCTGCGGCAACCTTAGCAATAGCGTCAATTTCGATCTGATTCATCAGGTCACCGGGAATACCGAGTGAGATTGAAAGGTCATTTGGACCGATCAGCAAAACGTCGATACCTTCAGTAGCTGCAATCGCTTCAGCATTTTCGACTGCGAGGCCGGTTTCGATCTGGGCTATAACAACAACACGTTTGTTCTGAGTTTCCATAACATCAACATGCTTGCCGCCGCCCTTGTAATTGGAGTGAGCCAGGCCGCTGCCATAGCCGCGGTCGCCGATAGGTGTGAACTTCGCCCACTTAACGATCTCTTTCGCCTGTTCAGCGGTTTCGGTCATCGGCACCATAATGCCGGTAGCACCACAATCCAGTGCACGTGAAATCCAGTCCTTGCTGAGCTCTGCTACGCGGACGAAGCTGTCGAATCCCATGGCGTTGCCTGTGACAAAAATGTCGTGCAAAGTTTCGAAATTATACGATCCGTGCTCGCAGTCATAAAGCAGAAAATCAAGGCCGGCGTTTTGCGCGAAAAATGAAATTGCCGGATTGCGCTGCAAGCGAATCATGGTACCGTACACATTTTGACCAGAAGCTAGTTTCTCTCTGATGGACATAGAATTGATCCTCCTTAATTTTTCTGGTTTTTAGTGTTTCAGGAGCTGCTTCATACTATATAATAATAACGTGAAAACAGCGGAGCAGAAGTAATATCTTGCTGGTATATCAGATGTCACCTCAACTTTAGCATTCAATCAGAAAGACGTCAATCAGAAACGGACAGTTGAGGAGAACTACTGTTTCATAACAATTTTTAACAGCTGAACAGATATTTTTACAATTGTCCGGCTTGCAAGCGTTTACGGCAAAAAACCGATTTGACAAACAAATATTTTCCATTATTATCAACAGATACGACAAAAACAAGCACACTTATTTGGGTAAAAGCAACTGATTGACTAATGACAGCTATGATGCTATCTTTTAGATGCGATCTGATATACCAGTAAATTTGGTATGTTAGGAGCAGTATCCTGTCCTGTTGCAAAGGCGGGAATTATATTGTAACCCCGATAATATCCCATCACATTTACAGATATTTGAAAGGAGGAACAAGAATGAATGAGGAGAAGGTAACCAAGCAGGAAGTCATCAGTGGCATAGTATTTTTTCTGTTTGGAATTTACGTTATTCAGTACAGCTACAGGTTTTTGAACTTCGGTTCATTTTCCAAACCAGGTTCCGGCTTTGTCCCGCTGATCAGCGGCGTCGGCATAGCAGCAATTGCCTTAATCTGGGTACTGCTGAACACTATCGGCAAGAAGCCGCCCTCGGTACCGCTCTGGGCGGATGGCATTTGGAAGCTGCCGGTTCTGGCGATGCTGATCAGCCTGGCTTATGCACTGCTGATCGACCCTCTCGGGTATGTGCTGGCCACTTTTGTATTCATGGTAACCTGGCAGATAATTCTGGTGCGCGAAAAATGGTGGAAGATTCTTTTAATTGGAGTCATATCCACCGCAGGCGTCTATGTGGTATTTGTGCAGTTACTGCGCGTCTTCGTGCCGAAAGGACCTTTAGGATTTTAAGGAAGGAAGAAAGCAATCATGTTTGAAGGAATTATTTCCGGCTTTCAAGTAGCTTTATCAGGTTACAACCTGTTATTTGCATTGCTTGGCTGCCTCCTGGGCACAGCAGTTGGCGTTCTGCCGGGCCTCGGCCCTGCGGCGACTATTTCGCTTTTGCTGCCGGTTGTCTACAGTTTCCCCGAACCTACCACCTCGATTATTTTCCTGGCTGGTATCTACTATGGAGCCATGTACGGCGGTTCCACCACATCCATACTGCTGAAGATCCCCGGTGAGGCAGCTTCAGTTGTTACAGCTATTGATGGTTATGAAATGGCTAAGCAAGGGCGAGCCGGCGCGGCATTGTCTGTTGCAGCCATCGGCTCATTCATCGCCGGCACCTTCGGCGTTCTTGGCCTCACCTTCATGGCACCGCCGCTGGCTAACTTTGCACTGAGATTCGGCCCTCCTGAGTATTTCTCACTAATGCTGGTTGGCTTGCTGCTGGCTGTATTCCTTACCGGTGATTCGCCTTTGAAAGGCATGCTGATGCTGATGACAGGTATTTTTCTGGCTAACGTCGGCATTGACCCGGTTTCCGGAGCGGAACGCTTTACCTTCGG
>CAYPHB010000161.1:0-3304 GCA_964410445.1 uncultured Oscillospiraceae bacterium | reverse complement strand
ATTTACAACGAACGCAAAGAAAAAGAGCTCGCAGAGCTTTATCAGAAAGTACGATTTATAAAGTAAGAGGGGCGACAGCAACAACGGCAGCGGCAGCGTATGCAGCAGCGACAGCGGCAGCGGCAGTGACAGCAACAGAGGCAGCTGCAGCGACAGCAACAGCGGCAGCGTATGCAGCTGTCGCTCATTCATTTAATCAGTTACAACAAATCCTTACGTTTTAGCAAAAATACTGCTAATACCATCAGCGCTAACGTCAGCATAAGCATATAGGCGAAAGCATTTGGATGGTCAAATAGAGGCAAGCCTACGTTCATGCCCCAGAAACCGGAAATTATTGTCGGTATAGTTATGATAATCGTAACTGAGGTCAGAATTTTCACAATGTCGTTCAAGTTGTTCTGGATAATGCTGGCAAAGGTTGTGTCCATCTGTTTCAGCATCTGTTTTGTTTGATCAGCCATTCGATCAGCTTGATGGTTTTCAACCAGGGCATCATGCAACCAGGCTTTTTCCATATCATCAATGGCAATAAATTGAGCGCTGGCCATCTCCTCCAGGATCGGCTGGTTTTCCGAAATAGCTGTGTTCAAGAAGATGATGCTCTTATCGAGATCAGCTAACTGCAGTAAATGATCCGACTTGGTTGAGCCGCGCAGCTTTGCATGAATCTTGTCCATCTGGGCCTGCACTTCCCTGCTGGCCAGTACAAAACCGCGGGCTATGTGCCAGACTATTTCGATAATAATGGAGCTGATTCGCTTCACTTCAGAGATGATCTCGAAATCATTTTTTAAAATATCATTGATGAATTCGGGGTTATTGTGCAGGCAAGTCACAATTTTCCCCGGCAAAAGTATAATGGCGATTGAGCGGTTGTAATAGCTGCCTGGATTCTCGGTCGCGATCGGATAAAGCAGTAAGATGAGGGCATGATCTTCCAGGGTTTCCCGGCTGAGTTTTTCTGATCTGGAGACTTCGTCAGGATCAAGCGACGTATGCAGATAATCAAGCGGAAAACCGAATTTTTCCGCAGTCGCCTGCATCTCACGCTCATCCGGGTTTTCCAGATGGATCCAGGCTGCGCATTCCGCAGAATCAGCTGACTCAATCCTGGACTCATCATTAATGAAGTAATAGCTGATCATATCCACGCTCCGTTATTTTTTTCAATTTGGGCCGTCAAAGCAACCTTATAACAGCAGTATACTCAATTAAAGAAACTAGATAATTATTTTACTGCCTGTAGCCAAATAATCGACGCTGTCGCCCATTATGGATTTCAGAGTTTCATAGGCTGCTGTACCAGTGCAGTGGCAAGTGTAGGTTTTTGCTTTGGTTTTCAAGAGATACTCGCCGATTCTTTCGATTGTTTCAGCGTCTTCTCTTCCACCAGATGGACTGGAAAGATGAAATCCGCCGATCAAATAATCAGGCATTCGCCCTGTGAGAGCACAGAAGTGTTCAAGTATGTTTATTATTCCATTGTGAGCGCAGCCCGTTATCAAGAGAGTTTTGCCATCTTCTTCAACAACAAGGTTTTGTTCATGCCTGAAATTATCCGCAACAATTTGCCCATCGTTTTCTGTAAATAAATCGCTATTGGACTTTGGTTGCGGAACTTTTGGCGTAATATTTGAAAACAGCCATATGCCTTCAGCGATAAAATACTTTTCTGAAGTGAAAATAAACCGATCATTTCGCTGCAATTTTTCATCTATTCCAATAGACTCGTAGTTGCCAGTTTTGCGCAATGCATAATGCTGATTAAAAGCTTGTTCGTTCAAAAATACATTAGCTGCGGAATTTGCCTGCAAGAAAGTTTTCAAGCCTCCTCCGTGGTCATTATGGCCATGCGAGATTACGAGTAAATCAATGTCGGCAATATTTACCTCAAGCTTCTCAGCATTTTTCAGAAACAAGTCACTTGCGCCCGTGTCAAATAGGATTTTGTGATTTTTTAGTTCCAAATACAAGCTAAGGCCGTGCTCGCTACCATATTCTTGCGAAACTGTCGTGTTCTCTACAAGAGTTTTAATTATCATGACCATGCCTCCACAGCTACCCAAAATATATTAAGTTTAGTTAAGTTTATAAATAGATTTCATTAAAGAAGTCCCTGTCTCGGTTTTGAAGACACGCTCCATCATGTTGCGGATATTCACTTCCGAATAACTGCTTTGGTCAGCGTTAACAAGGTAATCAGCCTCAATCAAAATCTGATAATCAATACCATCTATTCCTTCATATGTATGATGATGGCCTACCAAAAAGGCTACGCGTTCAATGAATTCTGTGGAATAGCCAGTGCCCGCAAGGAACTTTTTAACTAAAACAGGGCTTTCAGCTTCTTGATGTTTGCCGTTGGTATTACCATATTTCTCGCGGCATAGTGGAATCGCGATATCATGAATTACCGCAGAAACTTCAAGCACAGCCTGGGTACTGCTATCCAGCTGTTCACATTCGCCAATCGTTTTGGCATAAGCATATACTTTCAGAAAATGATTGATGTCATGAAGGTTACCATTCGCATAATTAATCATCTTTACGATTATTTCTGAAATATTCATTATTTAGCCCTCCACTACTATTTATATAGTAAAACCGGCCCACGGTACACTCCGAGATTTCTTTTGTGAACCGGATACTATTTGAATGTTACAATAATCATGGCATGCGCATTAATGATATGAGAAAATCAATAAATTAGCGAATTCGGTACGAGTAGATATCAACAGGTATAAAAAGGCACGAATTGGAAAGAATTGGTACGAAACGAAAGGATTGGAAAGAAATGAAGTTTGAAATTATTCACAACAATTACAATGTCTTGGATCTGCAGAAAAGTCTCGATTTTTATAAGGAGGCACTTGGCCTACGTGAGGTGCGTCGCAAAAATGCAGAGGACGGCAGCTTTACCCTGGTTTTCCTCGACGATGGCAGAGGAGCACATCAGGTCGAACTCACGTGGCTGCGTGACCGCAAAGAACCCTACGATTTGGGAGATAACGAAATCCATCTGGCTTTCTCTACCGATGATTTTGAAGCCGCGTATGAGAAGCATTCACAAATGGGTGTAATCTGCTACGAAAACAAGAATATGGGCGTTTACTTTATTGCCGACCCGGACGATTACTGGATAGAAATAGTTCCCAAGAAATAAGGAATGTTTTAGAAGCTGGATAAAATAAGACACAGATTGAATAAGTTGCAAAAGCCTGGAGACCTTGCAGTCTCCAGGCTTTTTCTGGTCGGAGTGAGAGGACTTGAACCTCCGGCCTCTTGGTCCCGAACCAAGCGC
>CAYPHB010000160.1:0-3322 GCA_964410445.1 uncultured Oscillospiraceae bacterium | reverse complement strand
ATTCATGGTTCAGCAGGGTTACCGCAGATGCCAATAAAAAGCGGGAGTCCTAAATGAGCAGGCACTGTATCTGTTAGCTTTACGACCGGGGCACTGAAGATGGCATACAGGAAGGGTCGGTCGAGAATCATTTCTACCATACTGGTCGGGGGAGCCATGCCGTAATAGTCGATCTTGGTAAAAGCAGAAGCTTCGACACCCTTTTCATCAATGGAGATATGCGTTTGCTGGATAATGTCGGAAATAAAAGCCGGGTGATCGGTGATATTCGTGAAGTCGGCATTAAATTCAAAAGCCGAATGTATGCCGAGGCTCTCCAGCGTCTCGACCAGCTTGAAATTTGATCCGTAACTAAACTTTGGAACTTTCCAGATAACCTTGCCGTTGAAGTGTTCGCCCTCCTCAAACAGTTCGTGCAACTGGTCGGGACCGCTTATCAGATCCTCAATACTGACTCCCTGATCAGGCAATATAAAGACCATCTGATTGTTTGACTTCAGATTCAGGGCCGCACGGGTAAAACCAGGACCCTTATTGAAAGTCTGCGAGGCTTTTGTCATATTCATGAAATCACAGGTTATGTCAGTGCCATCAGCCAGACGGAATGTATCTGGTTTAGTTTGGTCAGAACTGAACTGGTCAACCCACTCATTCTTAAAATATATCGTATTGAGGATGCTCATTAACTGCAGTGGATCCAGCTCGAAACGCGGGTTCAGAGTGCCGCTGGTCTGCTCGGTGATCCATTTGGCCATTGCATCACCTGCGCTTTGTTTAGCAAAGTCGACCTTGAAAAGCGAGGCATAGAACTGCTCGGTTGCGTTCTTCAGAAACGCATCCTTGTACTGCACAGGTTTGCCCTGGTACTCATGGTCAAGCCAAAGCGAGTTAGCGATTTTCAACTTTGAGACAGCGTTATCCAGAAAAAGCAGTCTGTAAAGATCACCCATCGCTTTCGACAGTAAAGATGTATCTGATTCACCTAGCAAGGTCAACAACTCAGCGCGCGTTTGTCCATTAGCGCCTGTCCCGGCAAGAGCCAGAGCATAGTAAAGGCTTAGCGGTGAATAACAGCTGTTTACTGGTGTATTAATCAAGATCGGTTCTGCAGTTTTGTAAGAAAAGATATCGATCGCGTTCTTCATTTCAACGCTGATCTGATGTGCCCCTTCGATATCTTTCTGCAGGGTTTTGTCAGTGCCTTCAAAAGAAACTTTGGGATAAGTCGGGGACGCAACCAGTTCTGCTGCTGAAACACTGAACCTGCTGCCAAGCTGGCTGCAGGCAGTCAGACTTGATAATAAACACACTACAACAAGAATCGCTGCAAATCGTTTAGCAAAACAAAACCTGGATCCAACTGCAATATTCCAAATCTTCATCCAGAACCTCCCTTGTTGTAAACAAATGCTTTATCGGCATTGTATCAAAACGGAGTACTTTATTGTCCTGTCCGTCTAGTATTGGACCTTCTGAATGTTTGACGAATAAGGCGTAGGATAGTTCCTTTTGTTTAATCTGGATAGTTCAAAGTGAGACTGCCAAGAGTGACTGTTAACGACATCTTGCGCAAAATGGATTGCCCATGCCCAAAAGAATCCCTTTGTTTCATTTATTGATTTAGCAAGAAACCAGCCAATAAAACCGGCATAATTGCCCCGGCTCTTTTCACATTCTTTGCGAAGCATCCCAGGCTAATTCTGATCGTTCACATTCATCAGTTTCCATAGTGATCTGCCAGCATAATGGGCTGCCTTTCATTTTTTCGGCAGCGTAGCTCAACCCATTTGTGCGCGAATCCAGCAGCGGATGATCGATTTGTTCAGGGTCGCCAAGCAGAATGACCTTCGTACCTTTGCCAACTCGGGTAATAATGCCTTTGACCTGCCGTGGAGTTAAATTCTGAGCTTCATCAATGATCAAATAAGTCTGCGTGATCGAACGGCCTCTGATAAAATTCATGGCCTCGGCTACGATTACGCCACGATCAAAAAGCTCATCAATTTTCCCTCGCAATTCAGCCTCGTTTCGATATCGTTCTTTATCATCATGGTCTATCAGTATTTCAAGATTGTCGATGATTGGTCTCATCAAAGGTGCAATCTTTTCCTGCTCAGAACCTGGTAAAAAGCCAATTTCCTCATCGAACTGTACATTTGGCCGACTCACCAGGATTCTTCGATAAACAGGTTCTTTTTCTTCCAGAATACCTTGCAAGCCTACTGCCAGAGAGTAAAATGTTTTTGCCGTGCCGGCTGTTCCTTTGACGATGACGAGAGGGGCCTCATTTGCGGAAGCCATTAGTGATTCCTGTAAAAAACGCTGACCAGCCGATCTTGGTTTTACTCCAAAAGGTTTCTTGTCAAGAGAAGTAAGCGGAACAATGAATTCGCCGTTAAAACGCCCTAATAAGCTTTTGTTTGTAGATATATCCGATTTGATGATAAAGAACTGATTATGAACCGGTTCAACGGGCAGCGTTTGGCCTTCGTTACCGATAGTATAGACATGCTCAGGCAGGATGCCTTTTTTCTTAAAATGATTTAATTTATCATCGGCTGCAAAAACCTCAATTCGCCCACGATACTGCTGATCTGGAGCAGGTGCCTGATCCGTTAAAAAATCCTCGGCAGGAATGCTAAGGATATCGGCCTTGATGCGGGCAATTATGTCGCGGCTGACCAGAATGGCTCGAATGCCTCGCTCTTGCAAGCCTTTACAGACTTGTAAAATTCTGTTATCAGCACTTGTTGTTGGCCAATGTGCTGGAAGCTCGATGTTTGAACAATTCAATTCAATACGCAGGTTACCGCCATTTGGCAATTTAACGCCATCTGTCAGCGATCCTTCAGTTCGCAATTTATCCAGCATGCGCACAACATGACGCGCGTTCATGCCGCGTTCACCGTCGTCATTTTTGATGCGATCCAGCTCCTCCATAACTGCAACTGGAAGAACTATTGCATTATCTTCAAATGAAAGTAACGCATGTGGGGCCTGAATCAGCACATTCGTATCTAGTACATATGTCTTGCTTGCCATAAAATCACCTGAACTTCCTTCTAAAAATTTAAGACCAGGTTAAGCATGTAAATAGGTAAATTACCCTCTTTATAAAGCTTACTAATAGCAAGAATCTGACGAAAGTATATGCATGTTAATCCTGTGTATTGTTTAGGTAAACTTAGCGATCAGGCGAGGTCCTTTTCAAATCAGGTTCATCAAGGCGATAAATGCAATAATGGAAACGATTAAATGCAGTGAAATATAGTCCAGAACATATCGCTTATGCTCACACTCGCCTATTATAGAAAGCGGAATT
>CAYPHB010000159.1:0-3336 GCA_964410445.1 uncultured Oscillospiraceae bacterium | reverse complement strand
ATATCGCTAAAGCTGCTTCGATGGAGCCTGTTACACCTGCTGTCGCCCCGATAATACCGACAGTGTTATCACCTGTTTTAACACCCGATGTATTACCGCCTGTATTTGCACCGTAATTACAGGCGTCAGCTTGTTGTGAGTGGTTTGCATCAGCAGTTTTGTCAGCCTCCGGCAGCGCGGTCGGCAAAGGCAAGCCGGCAAAGCCGAAATAGCAGTCAAAACAAGGCGTCAACCCCGGAACAATCCGGACGGCATAACCCGAAAAACCGCTGACACCTCCGTCTATCCAGGTTTTTCCCAGCTGGCAGCAGGCCGCGTTAATCAACCGCCTGGTTGGGTTATTGTCCACCGCCCCGACAATCAAATCAAATGCTGGGAAAAGCTCTAATGCCAGCCGCAAATCAAGAGTTGCTGTATAAGCTTCAAACTCCAGATCCGGGTGAAAACTCTGCAGCCGCTTTTTTGCCTGCTCTGCTTTTTGCAGACCGATATCAGCGGGAGTATACAGGTGTTGCCTGTTCAAGTCTGAAGCAGATACTGTATCAGCGTCAATTACTCCGATCCGTCCGATACCGGCTCCAGCCAGATTGAACAGCAATGGCGATCCCAGACCGCCGGCACCGATAACGAGAACACTGCTTCTCCCCAGCCTCGCTTGACCTGCCTGGCCGACTTCCGGCAGACAGAGCTGCCGTGCGTAGATTTCAGCCCGCTCAGGCACCTGCATTGGCCGGGTCTGCTTCCTTCTTCAGCTGCTCGGTTTTTTCAACAAATTTTCGAATCATCCGATTAGCTGTCGCTTCCTCCAGAGGGCCATTCATACTGGGAGTCTCGAAGAAACGACGGGGCAGCTTCACTGCTTTCTGTCTGAAGCCGTATCTTTCTTTAATCCTCAGCTTGGTAAGGTAAATCCGCTTGGCTATCTCTGACAGATCATCATCTGTCAGACTCCAGCCGATACTGTTCAGGGCGGCGAGGATTGTCGGCCGATCGTAGATTTTGCGGGCAAAAAGGCACATGATGAGGGAATTTGTCATGCAACGCTCTACCTCTTCACTGAACAGCTTATTGACAAGCTCATCTTCATTAAATTCTTTCATGCTCTGGTCAATGGAATAACCGCCGTTACACAAATGTGAGTGTCGGGCGCCGACAGCAGCGCCCACCAGAGCGCCATAACCGGTGTGATAGCCCGGCATCTCGTTTCCAGCTATCTGCATGGCAAATTCGGAACCGCCATAGATTGAAGCAGCATATTGCGAGCCTTTGCCCAAATCCTGATAGAACCTGTTTCTGGCGGACGCGAGATATTCAATAGCTTTGATATAGGTCTGGCTGTCGCCGAAAGCCAACTGAAGCAGAGTCTGATCCTCATTTATCAGCCCGGTTGCCTGAGCTTCCGTTGCCCAGCCTAGTGCAACCCCGGCGCTCATGGCATCAATACCGGCCTCCTCAACCGCGTCAATAACGGCGATAATTTCATCAGTTGTTTCGATCCCCAGGAAACTGCCCAAAGCGAAGATCAACTCGTAATCATAACTGACACTTATTGCTTCATATTCATGCCCCTTGTCAAATTCGCGCCGGTACATGCCAATATGGATACAGCCAACCGGACAGCCTGTGCAGGCAAGCTTGCGGACCAGATTCTTTTTCGCGAATGCTTCGCCCGAAATGGAATCACCATGTTCAAAGCTGGCACTTTGGAGATTAAGTGTCGGCAGAGCTCCCGCGGCATTCAGTGAAGCAATGTTAATCGGGGTACCTGCATCATGATACTTAGCCATCATGTCAGTGCTGGTGCATTTTTTATAAATCTTCTGGTATTCTTTGAAATATTTTGGTGTGTCTTTGATATGGATGGAGCGATCACCGATCACCGTCATTGCTTTCAGGTTCTTGCTGCCCATGACAGCTCCAAGGCCCAGACGGCCGAAATGACGATAAGTATCCACACAGACACTGGCATAGGCAACCTTGTTTTCCCCGGCAGGTCCGATTCGAATTATACTGCGCTTGCCGCCGGCGGAGCACCGTTCACGAATTGCCAGGCCTGTTTCCTCGTTGCCAAGCCCCCACATGGCACGCGCGTCCCTTAGCAAAACGTCAGTGTTGGAAACCTGCAGATAAATCGGTTTTTCCGCTTTGCCGAACAATACTATCGCGTCATAGCCGGCCATAAGCATTGTCATGGCCAGGCGGCCGCCGGCGTAGGATTCTCCCAGCTCATTGGTCAGGGGTGAACGGAACATAGCCACGGTTTTGGTCATTACCGGGAATGTCCAGGTTCCGGCACCGATAGCGAATATTATCGGCTGGTCGGGATGCAGCGGATCAAGCTCAGCATGCATGCTTTCTTCCAGTAATTTACTGGCGATGCCAACACCGCCCAGATATGCCATCAGGTCTTCCCGTTGGGAAATTCTGATTTTACCTGTGGTGAGGTCAACATAGAGAACGCGAATGAATTTTTCGTTAATCATTTTCCGCGACCTCCTCCATAACCAGACATTGATGCGGACAAAAACGGGCGCAAGAACCGCAGTGACGACAAATTATTGGTTTATTAGTTTCCTCGTCAAAAAATACCGCCTGCATAACACATGCATCCACGCACTTGCGGCAGCCTATGCACTTCTCGGGATCGAAAATAACGCCGCCACCTCCTCGTTTGGTAAGCGCCCCACTTGGACAGGCTTCCATGCAAGCCGGGTCGTGACAAGCAATGCAGACAACTGCAATAAAGCGGCTGGTCATGCCGCCGGCAGTTTTTACTTTAATAGCGCTTTTGGTCAGGGAATGGTTTTTTCGATTAACAATTGAACAAATATTCATGCAGGTAAAACAACCAATGCATTTGTTCATTTCAGCAGCTCGTAATTTTTTAGCCATAAGTTTTTCACTTCCGTAAACGTTTAAGGTGCCATTATTATATATAGCGCAAAACGCGGATGTCAATTAAATAAGCTTATCTGCCTGTAACAAAAACATGCCGCTGCAATAGTGAGAAGTTGCAGCGGCATGTCCTGACTGTTTTTGACTTTCAGTTCAGACTAATCCCAGCTCTTTACGGTTGACGATATTTGCCGGTTTTTCACCGCGCAGTACGGCAACTGCGCTTTCAGCCACCTGTTTATGCTGATCGGCAGCGGATTCAACCGAGAAATACGCCGCATGCGGAGTGAGCGTAACTTGTTCGAAATCCAGTAAACGCTTATGCTCTGGCGCCAGCGGTTCGCGCTCGAGCACGTCGAGACAGGCAGCCTGTATCTGGCCGCTCTCAAGTCCTTTGATCAAGGCCTTGGTATCTACAAGGTCGCCGCGTGAGGTATTGAT
>CAYPHB010000158.1:0-3344 GCA_964410445.1 uncultured Oscillospiraceae bacterium | reverse complement strand
CCGAAGAGTATCGGCACAGCCTGGTAAAGTGATACCAGCGGTGCACCATTGGGGTCGATCGGTGAGGCAGCCAGTGTTTGGAGTACACCTATCGCGGCGGACGAACTTTGGACAACCACTGTCGCGATCGCGCCAACAATTAAGCCCAGCACCGGAACATCCTTAATCTTTAACAGCAGTTCCGCAAATTGCGGACTGGCTGCCAGCGGCTTCATGGCATCACCCATGCTGTTAAGGCCAACAAAAAGTACACCAAAACCAAAGGAAATTTGGCCGATGTAGCGGATCGACGGCTTTTTGATCATCATCATCAAGAAGCCAATAACCACAAACAGCCAGGCATAGTTGTCGATTTTAACGGCGATAATCCAGGCTGTCATAGTTGTGCCGATGTTGGCACCAAAAATTACACCAATAGCCTGAGAAAGTGTCATTAGTCCGGCGCTGACAAAACCGATGACAATAACCGTGGTAGCGCTGGAGCTTTGGATGATCATGGTAACTAGAGTACCAACGAGCACACCCATTAGCGGGTTACTGGTAAGCATCTCCAGGATCCGGCGCATTCTGTCACCGGCTGCTTTCTCCAGGCCCTCGCCCATCTGCTGCATTCCAAAAATAAATAAGGCTAGGCCGCCAAATAACATGAATATCTGTTGAATGTTCATATAATAATCGTTTTCACTCCGTCAGTGCTTAGCTGCTCCAATTTACAAAACGATTACTATTTTAAACGAAACTTTACATAATAACAACAACGCGGCTTTAAACAACTGGCCTTATACAACCGGTAATCAAAGAAAAATTGAAAATTACGAATTGCTTCTCAATAGATTAGCCAGTTTTTTGTTGGTCAGATACACAGACGCACGTTGAATTCCGTGCCTGTACCAGGTTCACTATGGACAGTTGCCAGTCCGCCATACAATTGAGCTATATGCTTGACGATCGAAAGCCCCAGGCCGGTACTGCCCAACTCACGGCTGCGGCCGCTGTCCACCCGGTAGAAGCGTTCGAAAATCCGGTCCTGATGTTCGGGGGCAATGCCAACACCGGTATCACGGACTCTCAGCGTGACATAATTATGCAGGTCGCGCACGGCACTAATGAAAACGCGCCCGTTAGGCCGGTTGTACTTTATGGCGTTATCAATCAGGTTAATCAGGATCTGTTTCATCCGGAAACGGCTGGCTGTTACCATCAGCGGTTTCTCATCGTCATCGGTGATTAAGGAGACTTTTTTGGCGGCTGCCTGCTCGTCAAGCAGAACGATCACGCTATCAATCAGCTCGCGCAAGTCAAAACTTTCCAGCTCATTATCTTCTTGTTCAGACTCAATTTCGGAAAGAATCAACACGTCATTAATCAGCTTATGCAAACGTTCAGCTTCAATATCAATAATATCTATAAACCGCTCGACGAGTTCGGGCTTTTTATAAGCGCCCTGGCGCAGGGTCTCAATAAAGCCGCGGATCGAAGTCAGCGGTGTTTTTAGCTCATGGGTGACATTCGCGACAAAGTCGCTGCGAATCTGCTGGGCTTTGCGCAGCTCGGTTATATCATGGAAAGTGATAATCGCGCCTTTGCTCATTGATGAATGAATCGGTGAAGCTATCACAGCGAAACGGATCATGCCGTCTACAGTTGCCAGCTTTAGTTCCTCGATAACTGGTGTTGCCAGCTTAAGTGCTTCCGTGGTCATTTGTTCGGTGCGCTCATCATGAGTAATATAGTAAAGTGGATAGACCGAGGTTGAGGGGTCAATATCATGGCCGAAGCACTCGACCGCAAGTGAATTCATGAAGGTGACAGCGTTGCGATCATCGACGGCGATCAGGGGGTCGGTGATCGCGTTCAAAATGGCGTCAAAATAAGCATTGCTGTGCTCAAGTTCGTTGACGTTACGTTCCAGCCGCTCCGTCATTTCATTAAAGGAGCGAGACAGCACCGCGACTTCTGTCTCGTCCTGCAGCATTTTATCCACTCTGGTGCTGAGGTTGCCGGCAGCAACAGCTGCAGTCGCGCTTTCAAGTCGCCGCAAAGGCCGCACCACATCCCGGAACAGGCTTCTGCCCACCAGCAGCATTACAATAATCAGCGCAGCTGTAATCAGGGCAATTGAGATAGCCAGTCTGCTCAGGCCAGAACAACCAACAGTAACCGGCATCGATGTTCGCACAACTATTTGGGTGGACGGGTTGAACACAGCGTAATAATGGGTTTCGGCCCTCGCAGCTTCGTCCTGACGGATCGCTGAACCAAAGCCCACTCTGCCAAGCGCTGCGGCAACCTCCGGCTGTTGCAGAAAATCTTCCTGCTTATCGGGGTTAGGATTGCTGTCGAAACTGAGTGTGCCGTCTTGCTTTATTAAACTAATTCTTACTGGAATTCCCTGAAACTGGAATGTAGCCCTTAACCCGGCTGCAGTCTGTTCCGGAGTCTTCCCTTCAGTTAGATCAGTGGCAGCCTGCATGGCAGCCGCCTTCAGATATTCAGTATTTGTCTGGTCGCCGTAATTACTTACCGTCTGGTACGAGAGCAACGCAATAAGCGCTACTGCCAGCACGAGAAGCGGTGCGATTACGAAAAACGATCGTTTAAGCATATCCCGCTTCTACCTCATCGCTGAACCTATTGCCATGCCCGCGTAGACGGGATTTCTGGTAACGAAGCCAACATTGATTCACCGTCATTAAAGCAATACGTTTTGTAACCGTTATTTTGCAGATTATACTCTATCAGTTCAGCAATCGAAGCGTCATCCTCAACAATTACGATGAGCGGTTCATTCATAATTAAATTTCCTTATCGTCTGACTTTCCGGCCTGATCATCTGTGTTTTCTTTAGCCTTACGAGCAGAATTCTCTGCAGTTTTGCCGCCGCCTGCCAAAGCGGTGCGTTCGTGCTGCGGCTGACGTTCGTAGTTGGCGTGCTTGCCTAAAACATAGAAAAGCACCCATTCGGCGACATTCTGGGCATGGTCTGCTATGCGTTCGAAATACTTGATAACCAGCAGCAGTTCGACCAGCTGCTCAACGTTATTGGTATCTACTTTCATTAGATGAATCAGATAGGTTTTGACTGATTCGTAAAGCTCGTCAACATCGTCATCGAGCTCGATAATCGATTCCGCCCGTTCACGGTTGCGGGTAACATAGCTGTCAAGCGCGCCGCGCAGCATCTGGCGAGAAAGATCCGCCATACGCAGGATATCGTAAGGAACCGGAATCCGATCCTCATGTGCATGAATGGCAATAACCCGTTCGGAAATATCGCTGGCATGGTCCGCGATCCGTTCCAGATCAGTAATAAGTTTCAAGGTTGAGGTTATATCGCGCAGGTC
>CAYPHB010000157.1:0-3357 GCA_964410445.1 uncultured Oscillospiraceae bacterium | reverse complement strand
CAAGGCCAGGCGTTTCTTCATTGGCAAGGATCTTGAGGTTGCTGATTTCAGCTTCCTTGTTAATCGCTACCATCAGCGGCAGGTCACCGGCGTAACCTCGATGGCGTGATTCAATCACAAAACCGATCAGGGCATTGCTGGTGTCACGTGCAGCAAATACTGCATCAATACCAGGGAATTCTTCAGCTCGGGCGCTGACATCGATAGCTTCAAAGGAAGCCGCCTCGGGAAACATTGAGTTGCGATTAGCTTCTGCCGCTTCAACTTCCAGCCTGATCCGGGTCTGATAAGTAAGTTGATTGGTAAGCACGAGCAGTATCGCTGTTACCAGGCAAATTATGGTGAGAATGATCGCCGGCATAAAGCCCTTATCCTTTTGCACTGGCTGCACCCTCCTTTGCTTTTTTCTGACGGATGGATCCCAACGGTTGAGGGATCGTCCAGCGGTCAATTTGCGGAGTAAGGATATTCATCAGCAGAACTGAGAAGGAAACACCTTCAGTCATGCCGCCGTACAGCCTGATTAGTGCTGTGATCAAACCGCAGCCAATTCCGAAAATCAGCTTGCCTTTATTGGTGAGAGGTGATGTTACGTAGTCGGTTGCCATAAATACAGCACCGAGAAATAAACCACCAGAGAGTATATGGTAGAGCGGGTCCTGACCGCCGATAGCAATCAGAATGCCGACGGTTGCTATGTAGGAAACCGGGATCTGCCAGCTGATAACACGGCGCAGTAACAGGTAGCCAGCGCCAATCGCGAGGGCGAGAATTGAAACTTCGCCGATTGTACCGCCCTTGGCGCCAACAAACAGTTCGAGGTAAGACGGCAGATCAGCAGTACCGGGATTCTGGAGCAGATAAAGCGGCGTGGCAGTGGCGATCATGTCCGGTCCTGGTACTGTATCGCCGACGACTCCGCCTAGGCCCAACTGATGCAGCCGCTGGGCCAGAATTGCCCAGCGTGTCATATAGGTTGGGAAGGAAAGCATCAGCACAACCCGGGCAGCCATGGCCGGATTAACGAAGTTATTGCCAATGCCGCCAAACATTTGCTTAACAATGACAATCGCGATAAAAGCGCCGATGATCGGGATCCAGAACGGCACAGTCGGCGGCAGATTAAGCGCCAGCAGCAGGCCGGTAACGATAGCGCTCAAATCGCTGATCGAGTTATAGCGCTTCATAACCCGGCGGGCAAGGTATTCGAAGAATACTGCCGAGCCTACAGTCAGTAGGATGATCAGCAGAGACTGCATGCCAAAAACAAAAATAGATACAGCGATGGTTGGCAACAGCGCCAGCACCACATCGAGCATTATACGTTGAGTGGATGAATTGTCGCGAATATGCGGGGATGCTGAAACCTGCAGGGTCATTGCGCGGCCTCCTTCATTCTTGCCTTATAAGTACGCAAATCACTCTTGCCGTTGCGGATGCTCTGGACAAGGTAGCGCTTGGCAGGGCAGACATATGAGCAGCAGCCGCATTCAATACAATCCATGATGTGGTACTGCTCCAGGCCTTCAACGTCTTTGTTGCGGGCCATGATATCAAGATTCGTGGGCATTAGACGCATAGGGCAGGCGTTTACGCAACGGGCGCAGTGGATGCATTGGGTTTCCGGCGGAATCGCTGCTTCTTTTTTCCCGAAAACAATAATGGCGTTGTTTTGCTTGATGATTGTGGTATCGGGGCGATCAACAGCGACACCCATCATCGGGCCGCCCATCAGGACTTTAGCGGGTTCTTCTATGGTACCGCCGGCTTCTTCAACAACATCTTTGATAACCGCGCCGATAGGCACATTAACATTACCCGGACGCTTCAGGGCGCTGCCGTCGAGAGTCAAGCGCTTCCGCACCAGAGGCATTCCCGTTTCGAGGTATTTGTAAATAAAGCGGACAGTACTGACATTGAGCACCAGAACCCCGACATCGTGCGGCAGGCCTCCGCTCGGCACAGCTTTGCCGGTGAGCGTATAGATCATCATTTTTTCCGCACCGGTGGGGTAGATAGTGCGGAGCCGGGAAACCGAAATCCCTTCAGCGCATTTATCATCGACGCACTGGACTTTGATTTCACGTTCCAGCAGATTAGCTGCTTCCGGCTTGTTATTTTCCACAGCTATTATCGCTTCTGGAATATTGAGATATTTCATAACCAGCAGAATGCCGTCAATAATCTCACTGGGATGTTCCATGCACTGCCGGAAGTCCGCTGTGATATAAGGCTCGCATTCCGCCGCGTTGACAATCAGAAGCTTAGGCTCTTTGCCTGCGGGAGGCGACAGCTTAACATGTGTGGGGAAGGCGGCACCGCCCAGGCCAACAAGGCCCGCGTTGCGTACGGCATTTATAAAACTTTCACGGTCGGTAACTTCCGGAGGCTTTACTGATTCATGCCAGGTATAATTTAAGTCTGACTCAATTTCGACCACGTCAACGGAACGGCCGTCAGCGGCGACTTCCCGGCGCACAAATTTTACAACCCCTGATACACTTGAATGAATCGGCACGCTCATCGGGTGCTCGGCAGCTCCAATAAGCTGGCCAACCTTAACCAAATCACCGGGTTTTACAACACAAGTGCAAGGTGGCCCGATGTGCATACTCATAGGCAAACGGATGGTTTTAAAATTATCAAGGCGGATTGTAGGATTGAAGTGGGTGTTTTTGTTTCCCTTGGGATGAACCCCGCCGCTAAAGCGAATATTTCGATCCATTTATTAACTCCTCTGCGAATCGGTCGGTGCATGGTAATAAGCCCGCGCCAGTCTACCGACAATGAGAAGCGCGAACGGCTACAGGTTATAAATAACGACCAAAAGCCAACAACTAGTATATCATACAAACACTTTGCTGAAAATGTAAAAACTTCTGTGCAACTCGTCGGAATCGTTGCCGGAAATATTTTCGTCAATCTGCATAAATGTAACGCTTGAAACAAACGTAAATCTACGAAAATGATTGTGCTCAAAAGGTTGCGGCCTTTTTCAAGTTAGTTTATTTTTACGAAAACGTCAGCTTTTGGGCACTCTTGGCTAGAATTAGTTAAAAGAGCGTCATAAACGCGGATTATTTCGCTGTTTTTGCAATTTTTTGCAATTTCCAAACAACGCACTTTCATTGCCGATTGATAAGTAGGAACGATTCAAAAAACCCCGTAAACGTTAGTTCCGCAATCGTTTACAGCAAAACACCTGCGACCCATCCGAAAAAGGATCGCAGGTGTTAGTTGTGTTCAGATAGTCTTTAGACAGCGAGTGCCGGATCAGGACCAATCGGGTCTGGCCATGGAACTACCACTGCATTTTCTGGGCTTTTTCGCCGCGCTGCTCCTTGACATAAGCAGCTG
>CAYPHB010000156.1:2694-3418 GCA_964410445.1 uncultured Oscillospiraceae bacterium | reverse complement strand
TTTGTCGTATTCAAGCAGTTTACGTGAACGAGCGTCCGGTTCTGGCCGGATTTCGTGAGTTGCTTCGAGAATATATTTTGTCATTAACGGGAATCCTTTATCTTTGGCTTTCGTTTTTCTTGCGCTCAGCCAGTTTTCGCAGCAGCCAGGGTTTGACAGCTGTCTGATAGTAGCGGAAATAGGCAAAAATGGACCAGATTATCGGTACCAGGAAAATATATTTCCCCAGGTAGCGCTGGTCAGCTGGCAAGACGAAAAAGACAGCGAAGGCGGCGACAAAGAGCACCGTGCTGAGCTTGCCATACCACTTGGACTGGACGACAATTTTGCCGTGGCGCAACAGGATGGCGCTGCCGATAATCATCAGCAGCTCACGGACAAAAATAAACGCCGGTACCCAGAACGGCAGTTTACCTACTATGTACAGCATTAAGGCGGTTGTAAACTGAAACAGTTTGTCTACCAGCGGATCGAACAGCTTGCCAAATTCTGTCATTTGATTAAAACGGCGGGCTATCCAACCGTCGAGCAGATCCGTCACCCAGATCGCCAGAAACAGAATTAAAGCCAATGTATTGTACTGATCGCCGGCGTAGATCACGGCTGCCAGAACAGGAATGGCCAACAAACGCAAGAGCGTCAGCGTGTTCGGGACGTTCAATACAAATTTTGGTATCATGTTTAAATTATAACAATCGCTCTGCTGGTAAAGCAAGTAAATGTA
>CAYPHB010000156.1:0-2684 GCA_964410445.1 uncultured Oscillospiraceae bacterium | reverse complement strand
GTCTGCGGGCACGAACCAGGTCTTCTCTGGTGATGGTTTTGGTTTGTTTCATGGCTTCTTCCAAGTCGAGATCGACAACTTCACCGTGCTGGCAGGCGATCACGCGGTTGAGACGGCCTTCGCTGAGGCAGTCGATTGCCCTGCTGCCCATCAGGCTGGCCACCAGCCGGTCGCGCAAAGTGGGGCTGCCGCCGCGCTGCACGTGGCCGAGGATGGTCGGCCTGGTTTCAATGCCGGTGGAAGCTTCAATTTTCTCAGCGATATCGGTGGCGCTGCCGGCGCCTTCTGCCACGACAACAATCGAATGGCGTTTGCCCAGATTCCGGCCTTCCAAGATTGATTTGATTACGTGTTTGTTGAAATCGTACGGCACTTCCGGCACCAGGATAACCTCGGCGCCGGTGGCTATACCGACGTTAAGCGCTATGTAGCCGGCTTTGCGGCCCATTACTTCGATCACGCTGCAACGTTCATGTGATGAAGCGGTGTCACGCAGTTTATCTATCAGGCTCATAGCTGTGTTCATGGCCGTATCGTAGCCAATGGTGTATTCCGAACAGCCGATGTCGTTATCGATTGTGCCGGGCAGGCAGATAACCGGTATGCCTGCCTGCGACAAATCGCGGGCGCCGCGCATGGTGCCATCACCGCCGATAGTGACAATGGCGTTGATATCAAAAATCTTGCACATTTCCACAGCTTTGGCTACGCCTTCCGGGGTGTTGAAGGTCTTGCTGCGAGCTGTCATCAGGAAAGTGCCGCCACGCTGGAGTTTTTCGGAAACACTGCGCGTGTTCATCTCCTCATAATCACCGCGCCACAACCCGTGAAAGCCCCGGCGCACGCCGTAAACCCGATAGCCTGAATTGATGCCGGCACGGACAACAGCACGGATAGCTCCGTTCATGCCCGGCGCGTCACCGCCGCTGGTCAAAACTCCTATATTGCGGATCTTGATGTTTTCCTGATCCATTAGTAATTCTCCTTTAGAATGAAAGCAACGCAAAAAAACGAACAGGATCTATTATATCAGCGCCAGATTGTTCTGACCATAAAGACGGGCAAAATAAGACATAACCTCGTCGCTGATTTCAACTCGCCAGCGGGCGTCGAGATCCTTCACGGTTCCATCATTGAAGTAAACGCAAACCGGGCTGTTGCCGCTAAAGTAGCTGATCATGGCCAGCAGGCGCTCCCAGGTCGCGTCGCCTTCCCTGCCGGCAAAGCGAATCGCTAGCACCGGCTGGCGGCCAGCTGCTTCAGTTGTCTTGTCGTTTTTTGTCAGGTAGTCGTTGTTGGCTTTGCTGTTGCTGTTGATATTGCCATTGTTGTTGCTTTCCTTGCTATTGACGTTATCATTGTTGTCGTTTTTTCTTTTCCCGTTGGCATATCCGCCACCGTTGCCTCGGCTGCCGAAATTGGCTGGAAGAGGCGGGTTTTTGGCTGGGTCCTTGTCGAGCAGGCGGATATCGTTGGCAATTACTTTTGGGGCTTCGTCTTCGCGGATACTGAGCAGCCCGTCGATCAGCACCACAGCGCCGTCGAGCAAAATGTCGGTAGTGGCTTGGAAAACACGTGGGAAGACAATCACTTCGTACGTGTTGTAAAGGTCCTCCAGCGTGACAAAACTCATCATTTCATTGTTACGGGTGGTTTTGTTTTTGCGGCTTTCGACCAACCCTGCAACCCGAACCGGGCTGCGGTCCTTCAGCAATAGTTGGGCCGCGGCTGCTTCTTCTTCGTCAGAACCACTGAAGGCGGCAAAGGCTGTGCTGTCCATCGTTACAGTGCTGCGCATTGCTTCTTCATATTCATCGAGCGGATGGCCGCTAACGTAAAGGCCCAGCATTTCTTTTTCCATCGCCAGGTAGTCGTCGCGGCAGAAATCGGCAATTTGCGGGTAGTTCGGCTCACCGTCGAGCTTATCCGCCACATCAGCAAACAGGGAAAGCTGCCCTTCCATGCTTTGCTTGCGGCTGTTGGCCAGTTGGTTGAGGAACGGGTCGAGCGCCGCGATCAGACGTGAACGCGGAATCTCAAAATTGTCGAAAGCTGATGCGCGGATCAGGCTTTCGATCATCTTGCGGTTAATTTCTCCTTCCGGAACACGGCGCAGGAAATCGCCGTAAGTCCGGAACGGTCCATTTTCCTGACGCTCGTTGATCAGAGCCCGCACAGCACCTTCGCCAACATTTTTCACAGCCAGCAGAGAGAAACGGATTTTGCCGTTTTCGGTGGTAAATCTTTCACTGCTGCAGTTGATATCGGGCGGCAGAACGCTGATCCCCATTTTGCGCGCAGTTCGTACGTAATGCGCGGCGCGGCTGAGGTCGCCCATGTAGCTGTTGAGCATCGCGGCCATAAATTCAACCGGGTAGTGCTTTTTCAGCCAGGCCGTTTGGTAGGCAACCATGGCATAGGCGGCGGCGTGGGATTTATTGAAGGCATAGCCGGCAAAGGCCATAACCTCTTCGAAAATCTTCTCGGCTGTGGCCGGGCTCACACCGCGGGCTACAGCTCCGGCCACTTCCCGGCCGTGTTCATCAACGCCACCGTCGAGAAACATCTTTTTATACTTGGCAATTTCCGCCGGCTTTTTCTTGGACATGGCGCGACGGATATTGTCAGCCTGGCCCAGCGAGAAGCCGGCCAGATCGCGCACAATCTGCATGACCTGTTCCTGG
>CAYPHB010000155.1:0-3420 GCA_964410445.1 uncultured Oscillospiraceae bacterium | reverse complement strand
TGATCGATATGCTGAAAGCAGAATTCCGCAGCCCAAACCTGAAGCTCTGCCACAGGCTCGACCGCAACACTGGCGGTCTGCTGCTGGTTGCGCGCGACCCAAGAACGGAAGCAGCTGTGCGTACAGCCATGGCCAACCAGGAAATAGTCAAACGCTATCGCTGCCTGGTGCGAGGCGTGCCAACCGCAGGCGAGCCGGTAAGCACTATTGATAAATCACCGTTTTTTGAAATCAAAGCTTTTCTGGAGAAAGATTCGGACAAGAGCGATGTTTATATTCATGACCGCCGGCAGCAGTACGACAAACCAATCACTACACGCTACCGGGTGCTGCGGGTATTCACCAATGCGACCCCGGACGGCGAAGCTGTCTCGGAGCTGGAAGTGGAACTTGTTTCCGGGCGCACCCATCAGATCCGGGCTCATTTCGCCCACATAGGCCATCCGTTGTTGGGCGATGGCAAATATGGCCGTAACAGTTTCAACCGCCAGTTCCGTGGTCCGGAAGGACCGTTAACCCGGCAGCAGCTTTATGCTGTTTCCCTGCTGTTTTCTCACAAACTTAGCGGAATCCTGACTGATTACGCCGGCAAAATTTTTACGGTGAAGGCCGAGTATGATCTAAACCCGAACACCTTGATGCTTACTGACTGACAAACGGCCGGCTGGACATTCATATCCAACCGGCCATTTTTTTGCTGTTTCAGGCGGCAATTTTCGCAATCGTTTGTTTTAGTAGGCTTTGCCCCAGATTACCATCTGTTCAGATGGCTTACCGCAGCAGACGCAGTTGTCCGCGATTTTATTCTGTACCAGCGGGATACAACGCGAAGTGGCCGTTGTGTCTTCCTTGATTTTCAGCTCGCAGGCTTCATCACCGCACCACATGGCACGGACAAAGCCGGGCTTGTTGGCGATCAGATCTTTGAAGGTTTCGTAATCAGCAGCATCATAGATGCGTGAATCACGGCTGGCCTCAGCGCGTTTAAGCATATTCTCATGAATGTCGTCAAACAGCTGCTGCAGGCTTTCTTGTAATCCTTCAAGCGACAAAATCGTCTTCTCACCGGTATCGCGTCTGACCGCGACACACTGGTTCTTCTCGATATCACGCGGCCCGATTTCAAGGCGTACAGGTACGCCTTTCATTTCGTATTCAGCGAATTTCCAGCCGGGCATCTTGTCGGAATCGTCGATCTTCACCCGGAAAGTGCTCTTAAGTCCGTCTCGGACTTCAGCGGCAGCTTCCAGAACACCGGGTTTATGCATAGCGATCGGGATGATCACGGCTTGAACCGGAGCGATACGGGGCGGCAGCACCAGGCCTTCGTCGTCACCGTGAGTCATGATAATCGCGCCGATTGAACGGGTGGATAGCCCCCAGGAGGTTTGGTGGACATACTGCAGCTGGTTGTTTTTATCGCTGTACTGAATGTCGAAGGCCCGGGCAAAGCCATCGCCGAAGTAGTGGCTGGTGGCTGACTGCAAAGCCTTGCCGTCATGCATCATGGCCTCAACTGTGTAAGTCGAAACTGCACCGGCAAATTTTTCTTTTTCGGTTTTCTGGCCTTTAATTACAGGTATGGCGAGGAAATCACGGTAGAAATCGGCGTACACATTGAGCATGCGCATTGTTTCTTCCATAGCTTCTTCAGCAGTGGCGTGGGCTGTGTGGCCTTCCTGCCAGTAAAACTCGGTGGAACGCAGGAACGGGCGTGTGGTTTTTTCCCAACGCACAACAGAAACCCACTGGTTATACAGCTTGGGCAAATCGCGATGCGACTGGATAATACGCGCGTAGTGGTCGCAGAATAACGTTTCGGAAGTAGGGCGTACACAAAGGCGCTCAGCCAGCTTTTCGTCACCGCCGTGGGTTACCCAGGCAACCTCAGGCGCGAAGCCTTTGACATGATCCTTTTCTTTCTGCAGCAGGCTCTCGGGAATAAACATCGGCATCGCGACGTTTTCGTGGCCGGTGTCCTTGAACATGCCGTCCAGGCCGCTTTGGATATTTTCCCAGATAGCAAAGCCGTAAGGGCGCAGAATCATGCAGCCTTTGACGGCGGAATAGTCGATCAGCTCAGCCTTGAGCACAACATCTGTGTACCATTGGCTGAAGTCCTGGTCCATCGCGGTGATTGCCTCAACCCGCTTTTCTTTTTCTGACATATTTTCTCCTTGCAGGCTGATAATCAGATATGGAAGCCGGTGACCTGAGCAGTCTCCTGAACAATGGCGAGCTCTTCGTTAGTCGGAATGACCAAAACCTTCACTCGCGATTCATCAGTCGAGACAATCGCCTCGCGCCCTTTGACCGCTTCGTTTTTGTAAGCGTCCAGTTGAATGCCCATGTAGCCGAGGCCGTAGCAGGCACCAAACCGGATGTCAGGAGTATTTTCACCGATGCCGGCCGTAAAGACGACAACGTCCACACCACCCATGGCGGCGGCATAGGCGCCGATAAACCGGCGGCACTGGTACTTGAACATATCGAGTGCCAACGCGGCGCGTTTGTTGCCTTCTCCCGCTGCTTTGTACAGATCGCGGAAGTCGGAGCTGACACCGGAAACGCCGGCAACCCCAGATTGTTTATTCATTAGGTTATCCATGCCATGGTTATCGAGCTGCTCTTTTTCCATTACAAAAGAAACAATCGCCGGATCGATATCACCGCAGCGTGTTCCCATACACACACCGGCCAGTGGAGTCAAACCCATTGAGGTGTCGAAGGAACGGCCGTTTTTGACCGCGGTAATCGAAGAACCGTTGCCAAGGTGGCAAGTAATGATCTTCAAGCTGTCGTATGGTTTGTCTAGCATTTCCGCGGCGCGACGGCTGACGTAGCTGTGAGAAGTGCCATGGAAGCCGTATTTACGCACGCCGTATTTTTCGTACAATTCATACGGTAGGGCGTACATGTAGGAAAGCGCCGGCATTGTCTGATGGAAAGCGGTGTCGAAAACAGCAACCTGAGGAACTCCAGGCATAACTTCCTCACAGGCCTCTATGCCTGTCATATTCGGCGGATTATGCAAAGGCGCGATATCGTAGCAGGAACGGATCGCCCGCTTTACTTCAGGGGTAATCAGCGCGGAAACGGAAAATTTTTCGCCGCCGTGCACAACGCGGTGACCAACAGCATCGATTTCGTCCATGCCCTTGATAGCGCCATGCTCTGCTGAAGTCAGGGTTTCGAGCACCAGATTGACCGCTATTTTGTGGTTTGGAATATCCGTCGGGAAAGTTACGGCGGCTTCTTTGCCGCGGGTATGCTTAATCAGCGAGTTTTGCAGGCCGATACGTTCGACCAGGCCTTTGGCGAGAATCTCGCCGTCTTCGGCTCTCATCAGCTGGTATTTCAGTGATGAGCTGCCGGCATTGATAACCAGAACAATCATGGAACCGACTCCTTCATTACACA
>CAYPHB010000154.1:0-3439 GCA_964410445.1 uncultured Oscillospiraceae bacterium | reverse complement strand
CATTTTGGGCTTAACGGCGATCGCTTTTTCGCGCAATGCATCATAATCGATCATACAGGTTTCAGGATCAACCTGATAAAACTCGGCATTATAGTAGCTGCCGGAAATATTCTTGGCCATACCATGCGACAAGTGGCCGCCATGGTTCAGGTCCATACCCAGAATGGTATCGCCTGTTTGCAGCAGAGCAAAATATACAGCGTTGTTAGCCTGGGCACCGGAATGCGGCTGAACATTGGCGTGTTCCGCGCCAAACAGCTGCTTTGCCCGGTCGATGGCAAGGTTCTCGGCGATATCTACGTATTCGCAGCCGCCATAATAGCGTTTGCCTGGGTAGCCTTCAGCGTATTTGTTGGTCATTACGCCGCCAACTGCTTCCAGAACCGCTTCACTAACAAAGTTTTCCGAGGCGATTAATTCAATTTTCTCACGCTGACGACTGAGTTCAGCTGCCATGGCGGCATAGAGTTCCGGATCTTCTTTCTGTACATGGATAAAATTCATCTAGGCTTCCTCCTGTTTTTCCGCGTCAAGCCGGTTTTCCGGCGGCCGGATTTGGGTCTAAGTCCAAAGCCGTGACGGGAACTGTTTCTATTTTATCGAATCATGATCGATTGTAAAGTTTAGCTCGGCCATTTGTTAAGTAGTTATAGCGTGCTTTCTGTCTGAATCCGGTACAGCTCATCCGCGGCCGGCGGTTCGAGCGGCGATTTGCCGGCAGGTCCTGTCTGCCAGCGCTCTGGACCCTTTGTCAGTTCACCAATTGCTGCTGCCGGGATACCAGCAGTAGCCAGAGCTTCCAGCACTACGGCTGGTTCAGGGGTTGCGATCAACAAGCTGCCACTGGCAAGCAAACGATATGGATCCAAAGACAAAGCGTTGGTAATCCTGCTAGTAAATGGGTCGACACTGATATCTGCCAGCCTAACTTCACAGCCGCAGCCTGCCGCATCGGCCAGTTCATAAACCGCGCCTAGGATGCCCCCTTCGGTACTGTCATGCAGCCCATGGACAGGCAGGTCGGCGCAGAGGACGCCTTCGGGGATTACGCTGATTTTTGCAATCAGGTTTTGGGCTGCGGCTAATTCTGCTTGGCTCAGTACATCCTGAAGTCGTTCAGCCTGGTCGGCAGCTAGAATCGCAGTTCCTTCCAGACCGGCGGTTTTTGTCATGATCAAGGTATCGCCAGGTTTACAGTTGCGGCTGTCGATCGGCTGCCTGCCGGCGCTGAAACCAAACGCTGTGGTCATAATCACAAAACGGCTGACAGCGTCAGATACTTCCGTATGTCCGCCGATTATACTTACACCTATTGAGGCCGCAGCTGAGGCAGCGTCGTCAATAACAGTGCTTAATTCAGCCTCCATGGCAGACGGCGGCGCGATTACAACCATGGTCAGAGCCGTCGGCATGATGCCGCAGGCGGCGATGTCGTTACAGGAAATATGTACTGCCAGGCGGCCGATATTAGCGGCGGCACCTGTTATGGGGTCAGCGGAAACCACCAGAAAACCGGGCGGGCTTTTGACTAAAGCGCAGTCAATGCCAATACCAGCACCGGCAACGACATCCTCACCTAAAGGCGGCAGCCGGTCCAGAATGAGTTTTTGTAATTGTTCATTGCTGAGTTTGCCGATTTTCATAAGCGGATAACCTCAACATTTGCCAGACCGTTGGCAACCAGCTCGGGAATATTAAGCCTTGCTTCGGCGGCGTAAGTCTGTTCCAGACTCGGATGGGTCACAGGGTGTGGATCCACAAACACAGTGCAGCAATCTTCATAGGGCAGAATCGAGGTTTCGAAGGTGCCGATCCGGCGGGCCAGATTAACGGTGTCGTCCTTGTCGGTGCCAATCAGCGGCCTGAAAACGAGCATGTCAACAGCATCTTCAGTGCAAATCAGGCCTTCCAGCGTCTGACTGGCCACCTGGCCCAGGCTTTCGCCGGTTATCAGGGCTTTACAACCATTTTGCAGCGCCAACTCGCGGGCGATCCGCATCATCATCCGGCGCATGATAATAGTCATCATTTCAGAGGGGCTGTTATCGCGCAGAGCCAACTGGATGTCGGTGAAATGAACTATATGCAAAGTAAGCCGGCCGCTGTATACGCTGAGCTGCCGCGCCAGGTCAATCACCTTTTCCTTGGCTTGTTCACTGGTAAACGGATGAGCGTGAAAATATACCGCAGAAATTTCCATGCCGCGAGAGGCCATCAGATAGCCGGCGACGGGGCTGTCGATGCCGCCGGAAAGCAGAAGCATTCCTTTGCCGCTGGTTCCAACCGGCAGACCCCGCTGGCCTTTGACGATCCGGCTGTACAGATAAAGCTGATCGCGTACTTCTATGTATAAAATGAAATCAGGTTTATGCACATCGACCGTCAATTGCTCGGGGAAAGCTGTAATCAGGTCGCCGCCGATTTCGTTGCTGATCTCCGGTGAGGTTAAAGGAAACTGCTTGTTGCCCCGGCGGCTCTCCACCTTAAAGCTCTGAGGCCCTTTGGCAGCCAGAATATCAGCAACATAGGCAATAGCTGCGGCTTTGAGCTCTGGCAGTTCTCCGGACACCCGCCATACAGGACTGGCTGATACTATACCGAAAACGCTGGTTACTGCTTGCAGCAAAGCTTCGACATCGTGCACCGCATCGTGCACTGCAAAGTGCACCGCTTCAGGGTTCGCAGCTTCGATCCAAAGCTGTGATTGTTTTTGCGAAATGCTGAAAGAACCTAGCGGACGTAAGCGGCGCTTTAGATTGCCGATCAGCCTTTGTTCGAATTTCTTCCTATTCATGCCTTTAAGCGTAATTTCACCGATCCTGGCGAGGATCAAATCCGTTTTGCTGAAAGCAGTGTTATTTATGTCTTGGGACATTCTTCCTCCTGATTGCTGATTAGCGGGATAATTGATTATAAACCTTTAACAAAGCCGCTGCCGTTACTTCTATGTCGTTTGCACCAGTATTACGGCCAAGGCTGATTCTAACGACTTCGCGCGCGGCTGTATCGGTCAGGCCCATTGCCCTTAAAATCGGGCTGACTGCGGTTTTACGGGACGCGCAGGCGGAACCGGCAGAGATCATAATGCCTTCAGCGGAAAGTGCGTTCGCCAATGTCTCGCCGCGTAGACCGGGGGTACGGATCGATACGATATGCGGAACCTTGGCGGCTGTACAAACGGGACTCAAGCGCGAGCCGGATGCATAAAGCAACGCGTTCAAGTGCCGTTCAAGCCCGGCTATGCGTTCGCTCTCAGCAGCGGCTGATGTGACTGCTTTTTCCATGGCCAAAGCCAGCGCTTCTGCCAGCGGTGGATTTTCTGTACCGGAACGCCGGTTCTCCTGCTGGCCGCCGCCTGCGATTAATGGTGTAATCGCCAGGTTCTTGCGTCCAATTAATAAGCCAATGCCGCGAGGCGCACCAAATTTATGGCCGCTCA
>CAYPHB010000153.1:0-3461 GCA_964410445.1 uncultured Oscillospiraceae bacterium | reverse complement strand
TAGATGAAGAAATGCAGCGTGATGAGCGGGTTTTTCTAATCGGTGAAGAGGTCGCTGAATATGATGGCGCCTATAAAGTCAGTCAGGGTTTGTTAGATAAATATGGCCCAAAGCGTGTCGTTGACACCCCGATCACCGAAGAAGGTTTTACCGGGGTTGGCATTGGCGCCGCAATGGCGGGTTTACGGCCGATTGTCGAATGGATGACCTTTAATTTCTCTCTGGTGGCTTATGACCAGGTTGTCAGCAATGCCGCAAAAATGCGTTATATGTCCGGTGGCCAGTTTTCGGTACCGATTGTATTCCGTGGTCCTAACGGCCCGGCTGAATACCTGGCAGCGCAGCATTCACAGGCGCTGCAATCAATCTACGCGCATATTCCAGGCGTCAAAGTTGTCGCCCCGGCCACACCCTACGACGCCAAAGGCTTGCTGAAAACAGCGATCCGCGACGACAACCCGGTGCTTTTTCTGGAAGGCGAGCTGATGTACGGCTGGAAAGGCGAAGTGCCAACGGAAGAATACCTGATTCCTTTCGGACAAGCAGATATAAAACGCCCCGGCAAAGATTTGACTCTTATTACGCACAGTAAACCTTTGCGTATGGTTATGCAGGCCGCAGCTGATCTGGAAAAGGCCGGAATTGATGCCGAAGTTATCGATTTGAGATCCATCCGGCCACTCGATGAAAAAACAATTTATGACTCGGTGAAAAAAACGAACCGTTGTGTTGTAATTGATGAATCCTGGCCTTTTGCCAGTGTTGGCTCGCATGTCGCCTGGCTTATATCCCGGAATTGCTTTGATCTGCTGGACGCACCAGTAGAGCTGGTTTCCTCCGAGGATATTCCGATGCCTTATAACCATCAGCTTGAACTGGCTGCGCAGCCTTCAGTCAAAAAAATTGTTGCAGCAGCACATTCAGTTCTTTATCTCCAGTAGGAGGATTTTGTAATGGCAGAAAAATTATTGATGCTGGCCTTATCTCCAACCATGGAAGAAGGCGTTATTTCGCGTTGGTTGAAAAATGAAGGTGACAAGATAGAGTCAGGTGATCTTCTGGCTGAGGTCGAAACAGATAAAACAACTATGGATTACGAATCGTCAACCAGCGGGGTATTGCTCAAACAGGTAGTCGCTGAAGGCGGCAGTGCTGCGATTGGTGACCTCATTGCTATCGTTGGCGAGGAAGGTGAAGATATCTCATCTTTACTCGAAGAGGGCAATTCACAGGCAGCCGTGGCTGCACCGGCAGCTAAAAACGAAGAAAAGGCTGAACCGGAAACTGAGGCAGAGCCTGCGCCGGGAGCCAAAGCTGGCGAATCAGCTGAACAAACGGCTGAACAAATGACTGAAACACCGAAACCTGAATCAGCTGAAAAGGATAGTGCCCAGCCAAAGACTGTTGATGAGGGCGGAATGGTAAGGGCATCTCCATTGGCTCGGAAACTGGCCGAAAATAATGAACTCAGTATTGAAGGTATTAACGGAACAGGCCCGGAGGGCAGGATAATTAAGGCTGATGTTGAAAAAGCAATCGCGGCGGGCGGGCAATCTGCTGCCAAAGAAACCACTAAAGAAGCCTCCCCTGCTGCTAAAGCAGTCAAACCGGCTCCAGCTGCAGCTTCCGCAGATATGCCAGCGGGCGTTCAGCCGCAAGCTGCGCCCGGGGATGTGTCAATTCCCGTTTCTGGTAAACGGCGGGTAATTGCCCAACGGCTTTCAGAATCAAAATTCTCAGCGCCGCATTACTATCTAAAGGTCCGGGTAGAAGTGGATGGCCTGCTTGCCTCCCGTAAACGACTTAACGAAAAAGCGGCAACTAAAATATCCATCAACACATTCCTGATCAAATTCGCGGCCGAAGCACTGAAGCGTCATCCGGTTGTTAATTCCAGCTGGGCGACAGATTCAATTATCCGGCACGGCAGTATTGACATCGGGCTGGCGGTTGCTCAGGAAGATGGCTTGATTACCCCAATCGTCCGCAACTGCGGCAACAAAGGCCTTGTCCAGATTGAACAGGATTTGCAGGAACTGATTGAAAAAGCCCGTTCCAATTCGCTTAAGCCGAATGAATACACCGGTGCAACTTTCACCATCAGTAGTCTTGGTTCGTATGGAATTGAAGAATTTACTGCCGTTATTAATCCGCCGGGCTCTGCTATTCTGGCTGTAGGTGAATTCCGTAAGGATACTGTTGTCCAGCCTGATGATTCGATCGAAATCCGTACACTGATGAGCCTGACACTTTCCTGCGATCATCGCGTGATCGATGGGGCTGTCGGCGCGGAATTCCTGAATGACCTGCGCCAGATGATTGAAGAGCCGGTTCGCGTACTTTATTGAACAACGGAGGAAATTCAAAATGAGCAATGACTCTGATTATGATATTTGTATTATCGGCTCCGGCCCCGGTGGCTACGTAGCGGCTATTCGTGCGGCTCAGCTTGGTCTCAAGACAGCGATCATCGAAAAAGATCTGCCGGGCGGTGTTTGCTTGAACATTGGCTGTATCCCTTCGAAAGCACTGATTCATCAGGCAGCGGTATATAAAACAATACCTGACCTTGAAGCAATCGGCGCTAAGGTAAATCTGGAAGGTTTTGATTATAGTACAGTCTTTGCCAAATCACGGGCGGCTGCCGATAAACTTTCCAAGGGTGTTCGCTTCCTGCTCAACAAGCCTCTGATCACATGGATTGAAGGTGAAGCAACAGATGTGAAAGCCGGAGCAGTCACACTTAAAGACGGCACCGTCGTTGCCTGTAAAAATGTAATAATTGCTACTGGCTCCAGGCCAACAGAGATCCCGGGCTTCAACTTCGACGAAGAAAATATTTTGTCCTCAACAGGAGTATTAATGTTGGAGAAGTTGCCGAAAAGCCTGCTAATCCTGGGTGCGGGTGCAATCGGTGTCGAATTCGCCCACATAATGAACGCTTTTGGTGTGGAAATTCATCTGGTTGAAATGCTGGATCATCTCCTGCCCCTGGAAGATGATGAAATTGCCGATGTATTGCTGCGGTCTTTCAAAAAGCGCGGCATCAAGACCTATACCGGTACCAAGGCTCTCAGCCAAAAGCAGACTGAGGGCGGCCTTGAAGTGCTCTTGGAATCCAAAGATGGCAAGCAGCAGACAGTTTTGGTAGAGAAAATTTTGGTTTCAGTTGGACGTACGCCCAACAGCGGCGGTTTGAATATGGACTCAGGCATCAAAATTGATGACAGAGGATTCATTCAGTTCGGTGATTACTATCAGACAGACGTGCCGGGCATTTATGCAATTGGCGATGTGGTTAAAACACCGTTACTGGCCCATGTTGCTTCCAAAGAAGGAGAAATCGCGGTTGAGCATATTGCGGGGGTGACTGGTGCCACGCGGGTGGATCTCATGACTGTACCAGCTGCCACTTATTGTGAACCGCAGGTTGCCAGTTTTGGTTACTCGGAAAAGCGGGC
>CAYPHB010000152.1:1368-3555 GCA_964410445.1 uncultured Oscillospiraceae bacterium | reverse complement strand
GTGTCCGGCCAGCGGTGACTGTGGGTGACAGTGAATTTTGGAAACCGGATCAGCAGTGTATCGTGGTTCTGTTCACTCGCGCTTTGAATGTAGTTGCGAAAACGCAGGCAGAAACGGGCATAATCCGGGTTGCCGCTGAAATGTGAGCCGATGGTGGCTTCACGCAGCCAGGTTTCAAAACGTTTGAGTTCCCTGGGTCGAATCATCTCCCATATTGGCTGGCCGGCTTCGGGTCCGCCGCAACGGTCATAGATAATCTGACAATACTGGTCAAAAATTGCCGGCGCCAGCTTCTCCTGCTGCAGGAACCTGTTAAGCAGAACCGCCTGTTCCTTTGGTTCTGCCTGCAGCAGGGATTCCTCGAACAAAAGAGCGCTGTCAGCGTACAGCTCGGTATTGCTGTTACGAAACAACTGGGCGCAAAGAGCTGCGCCAAACGACAGCTTCGGATCAATATGGTAATCATTAAAAAATTCGCACACCGATATACGTTGGTCAAGTACACGGCGGCAGGTGCGGTTTATCAAGGAGCGTGAAGTAAGCGGTAAAAGATCCTGCAGAATCAGTTCGTGTCGCAGACCACGGATTTGCAGAATCTGCCAGATAGAATCTACAGCGTCTGCCAACAGAGGATGGGGAAAATGGCGCTGAAAGGCTGCATATCCAACCCGCAGCAGGGAGGGGCAGGCTCGTTCACGCAATACGGCATTAAGCCGGTCTGTCAGTTCGCTGCGCTGCGTCTGAGCCGCCAGAACAGGAAAAATCAGCATTAGCTGGCGGGAAGGCAGAACCTGTGCCCAGACCAGTAAATCGTCCCGGGTGGCAGGTTGCATAATCTCTGCGGCCAGCTGTTGCAAAACATCCGGATCAGTAACTGATTCTACTTCTTCCGGATATGGCAACTGTTGCCGGATTTCCTGAAGGATCGTTGCCAGCTTTGATCGATTGTCAGTGTTTGTCTGCTTCACGAACTTGAATTTTCTCCCGCTAGTGTGGTAAGTGCTGACTTGCAAGATTTATCTGTCGGTTATTGACTTCCGCCGACATTTTGACCTCGCTAGTGTGATAAGTGCTGATTTGCCTGGCATACCTGTCAGCTTTTTGATTACTGAAATCTGGTGCCGCCGCGCAGTGCCTGCGGCAGGGCATCGACAGCATCGCGGATTTCGTTGGCGGCGCTTGCCAGGCGGCTGACAACTTCAGCCAGGCCGGCATCAAACGACTGCAATGTGTCCTCTACATAGCGGGTTGAGGATTGGCCGAATTGGCGGCCGGTCTGATCCAAAACCGCGTTCAGTTCCTGGAAGCGCTGATTGATCGCATTTGACTGCTGGGCCAACTGATTGCTTTCCTGCCGCATCTGCTGCAATAACGTGCCGATTTCCTGCTGAAGCCCCTCATTCAGGCGGCTGACCTGCGTGTTCATATCGGCTATGTACTGGCCGGAGGCTGTTGACTGGTTTTGAACCGTAATCTGCGCTTCACGCAAAGCTCGGCTCGATTCTGCTACTAGTCCCGCGAGACCTTGCGCGTATGAGGACATTTGTTGGTTTAGCTCATTTACAGTAGATGTCAGAGATTGCTCATTGCCGGCGTAAACATTTGCCATACTGGCAGTTGCTTCCGCCAGCCGGGAAATTTCGCTGCTCATGGCACTGCTGTCTTGTGAAAACGCTTCACGCGCCTGGGCCAGTACTCCAATCGAAGCGTCTGTCTGGCGAGCCAAGACGTCCGCTTCGCCGCGGGCGGTTTGCAGGGAACGCAGAGCCACATCGACATACTGCTTGACATCACTCATCAGCGGAGTCAGCTTACTGAGCTCGCTGTAGATCGGCTCCAGGTGGTTTGCAAGTTCTTCCGATAAAGCGCTGGCAAAGCGGACGGCCATATCCTGCATGCCTTTATCCTGGCGATTGACAACATCGGCAGCCAGCGTTTTTACAGCCTGATTGGCTTCTGCTATCGTGGGTGCGACGGTTTCCATCAGGACGCGCTCGACACTGTGCTGAATCCCCGCGGCCATTTCCGATTCGGCGATGCGGGAAGCAGTTTGGTTGAAACTGTCGAGTGATGCCGCCATCTGACGGTCTGATTCCAGAAAAGCATTAACTAATGCTGCCAGGCCGGTTTGACTGCCCAAAGTCGGCACCCGGCGGTTGATCGCGGCTTGCAGCTGAGAAGCCCGGT
>CAYPHB010000152.1:0-1268 GCA_964410445.1 uncultured Oscillospiraceae bacterium | reverse complement strand
CCGCCGCCGTATTCCGGCCGCTGAATGCAGACCATATCCCAATGAATTGTTGAAGTATTGCCGTTGTCCGCTTCAGCGTAAGCTTTCCCGGGTGTGAAGTGGAAGGAGCCACAGATTTTTTCATCAAATAAGGTGTTCAGGAAAGGCTCGCGGATCAAGGGGTTAATTCCCAGCGCGAACTCGCCGACATAACGGGCTCCTTCATCACTGTCGAGAATTTTATTCAGCGTCTCTTCATTGGTGTCGGCAGTTGCCTTGATAATTTTGCCATTTTCAAATTCCAGCTTCACGCCGGTCATGATTTTGCCCCAGTAGAGTGTGGGGGTGTTGAACTTAAGCGTGCCGTTGATGGAATCTTTAACCGGAGCTGTGAAAACTTCGCCGTCCGGAATATTTGCTTCGCCACAGCAGGGAATAATCGGAATATTCTTGATTGAGAATCTGAGGTCTGTTTCCGGCCCGACAATCCGGACACGGTCGGTGCGTTCCATCAGGCTGACCAGGGGCTTAACATCCTCCGCCATTTTGGCGTAATCAACATTGGAAACGTCGAAGACAAAATCGAAATATTTTTCATAAGCAATACCGGCACGCTGCGCCTGGCCTGGAGTCGGGTATTCAAACAGCACCCAGCGGCGTTCATCTATCAACAAATCCTGAAGCGGTTTCGCTATGCTTCCTTCCATGTTGTGAATCGCGGGCGGTATGGCCGACAATTCCTGATCATTCTGATAAGCGCGCAGGTTGATTAGGCAAGCGATGTCCTGCGCACGGGCCAGTCCCCAGGAGGTTCTTTTCTCCAAAAACCGCTCACTGGCACCCTCGTCATCGGTATGCAGGCCTTCTTTTGCCAGACGAGTTGTTTCCTGAGTGGTTATTTCCGGCACGACAAAAACGCCCATTTCGTTGGCACGAAGCATAATGGCTTTGGCCAGCGGCAAGGCTGTGATATCCGTGTTCAGGAGGACGATCTCCTGCGGCTGGGCTTTTATCGAATATTCAAGCATTAATTTAGCAAGTTGGTCGAGACGTGAATCTTTCATTTTGCCTCCTCAGACTGCGCTGGCAAGACGGCGGTTTTCATGCATTTGGCCGCCTTGCTTTCAGTGTTCAATAACTGAGAAATATTATAACAGATAGAAACGTAAGATTTGCTGATCCGAGCTTTAAACTGGCAATAGCTTCACGCGTAAGCCTTCAGTCATCTATACCAAAGTAGTCGTTCAGGTTGTTGATGAATTGGTTAGACAGCCTATTCAGTGGTTCGC
>CAYPHB010000151.1:0-3645 GCA_964410445.1 uncultured Oscillospiraceae bacterium | reverse complement strand
GTTATAGACTGTGATTTCGGCCAGGCTACGGCTGTAGCCACGGTAGGTTATAAGATCTTCGATAACCTGCCCAATGACAAAGTCCGCAAAGTAGGAATTAACCTGATTTGCTGTAATCAGTTTGTCTTCGTTGCGGAACTGAGGTTCTGTGTTAAGCGCTTCTTCGTATTCAGCTGTTTCGATCATGCCCAGGTCATGCATTTTGCCAAGAACAATCCTCATTCTGCGCAATGCATTGCGTCTGCCGGATTCTGTCCGGGGATTGTAGCTGGAGGGGCGGTTGGGGATACCCGCCAGGAAGGCGCTTTCAACCAGATTAAGTTCGGCAGCGTCCTTGTTGAAATAACCTTTGGCAGCCGATTGCAAGCCCACATAGCTGTTGCCCATTGGCACCAGGTTGAGATACAGTTCCATGATCTCGTCTTTGCTTTTTTGCTGTTCCAGCCGAATCGAATTGTACCATTCCTGCACCTTGCGCTGAATCGACCTGTCCTGAGCACCGGAAACCAGCTTAACTGTCTGCTGGGTTATGGTTGAACCGCCGTGGGTAGCATTGCCGCTGTTGCTTAACGCGCTTAATACTGCGCTGAAGATACGTTTCGGATCAATTCCAACGTGTTCTTCATAACGTTCATCTTCGATAGCCATAAAGGCTTCATCAATATATGTGTGCTTGACATCACCGAAAGGGATAAATTGTCGATTAATATTTTCAGCGCCGGTAAGAATAGCCATCTCGGAGCCGGCAGAATCAAGAATTTGAGTTGTCTGGCTGTATGTGTTGAGCTGGCTGGCCGTTACCGGCTGAGTTGTGGTTATATAGCCGATCAGCATGCCGCTGCCGATACCAAAGGCAAGAAATCCAACCGTGAGCAGTACTACCAGGAAGATTTGCAAAGCGCGCGATAAAATCAGCCCCAACATATACGCTACTGTGTCGCGACTGGTCGCATTGGACGGTTTGCCCCGAACTCGTTTAAACAGTGACTTGCGGCGGGTTTCGTTTAGCCGCCTGGAATTTGATTTATTTTTTCCCGATAGTTGATCATGTTTGTACACGCTGCTCACACCTTTCCACTTCAGAACAGCATACAGAATTCAGATGACACAGCCATTAAAAGTAAAAAGCAAAAGCGTGAACGACTTATTAATATTCACGATTTCATTTATTCTAAAAAAAACATCTCGCAAATAAAGCAAACCCCAAATGCTTCTGACTTGTAAGCATTCGGGGCATATAGATTAAGACTTCGGACTAAAACTTAAGCTTTCTGGTTAACTTTAATTTCCCCACGAATGAACGGGCCTACCTGATCCGGTTCAATATCCAGAACCAGGGCAAATTCATTATGCAACAGTTTTTCCGCAGCTTTGAGGGATTCAGTGTCCGCATTCGTTAGCTTTTTGCCAATTTCCTCAACATCCTGCTTGCGGCGATAGATCATCTTGATCATATGAGTAACCCGCTCCAAATCACCTGATTGCAGTATTTCATTGAATAAGGCTTTGCGGGGGGAATCCTCATTGATCCACTCATTATCCAGATCCGCCATAATTTCGATCAGCTCGTCAATTTCAGAGCGTTTCAAAATTCTGCGTAATACCACTTTATCATTATCAACCGGGACATAAATGGTAGAACTGTTGCCATGTAGCGGGGTCAGCACATAATACTTTTTTTCGGTTGGTCCGCCAAAACTTTCATCAATTATATCAGTAATCTGGCAAACGCCAGTCGAGCCAAAAACAACATAATCGTTTATTTTAAACACGCGATATCCTCCTCAAGCGAAACTATTCCCGTCAAGGTGCCATAGACATTTCATACAACTTGGTTCTGCGAATCAGCGTAGAGTTCAGTAAAAGGCAGCGCCACCATAACTGAACTACCGTTACTAAATTTGTTGCGCTTCATATGTCATTTTATCACAATTCAGGACCATTTTCCAATTCGCGATTTGACGAAAACACCTGATGCTATTGGTTTGTCCGAAAAGTTCGGGCGGCTGATCGTAACGATCAACCGCCCGAAGTCAGTTAAGGACGCTGTTCAACGCTGTTTGTTGTTAACCGGTTCTAGGTTATTGCGCGCCTGTCTGCTGCAATAAAACGCGGTTCATGGCCTGCCGTTTCAGCTGAATTGGCGGCCGTAACGGCGGCGCAGGATCAGAATTACAACACCAGCAAGTATCAGCCCCAACCCGGCCAGTGTATTCCCTGTTCCGGACTCACCGGTTTTCGGCGGTGCTTTTGCTACATTGATAACAGCGAGTGCATCCTTGAGAATCGTTACATCTTCATAGCCTTCGCGTGCCGGCTTGAAGACTGCTTCTACCACTGCGACGTTTTCAATAATTTCACCTTCATCGGCGGTCAGTGCCTTGTATTCATAGGTGAAGGTCTCACTTGCATCCGGCTGGAGTTCAGCCAGCGTCAAGGACGCTTTGCCATCAATATTGGTCCAGTGCAGTTCGGCACCATCACTGTCACGAATCACCAGACCGCCGACCGGAGCCCTGCTGTCGTCAATTACGATGTCGGACAGGACTGTGGCGCCAACGTTGGTTAAAGTAATTCTGTAACTGAAGATGTCGCCTGCAAAGCCTGTGGCCATATCTGCGTACAGGCCGCCTGCTGTTACGTTCTTCACCTGCTTGGTTATCTCGATGTCGGTGAAGGCCAACGGGATTTCGGAAACATTGATAGCTGCGTCATCGTCGTCACTTACGGTTCGGCCGTCCGGGAAGAACCTGGATTCAGCCATCGCGCCTGTAACTGTAGCGGTGTTCATGATCGGGGACATCGCAATATCCGCGAATTCGGCCACGTAGGTGTAGGTAATAGTTACTGACTCACCAGGCAGCAGGGTACCGAGATTAATCGCCGGAACGCCCGAGCCCAGGTCGGTGAAGGTTGCTGTGCCGCCACTGGAGAGCGCGGCTTCTGTGCCGAACGCCACCATGTCATCTTCAACTATGACATCGTTGAGAGCGGTATTGCCGGTATTGGTAACGACGAGCTTGTATTCAGCTGTTTCGCCGTCTTCCAGTTCAGCAAAATCGCTGTGCGGATCGCCGGCTGTCAGATTGGCAACCGTTTTGTCGATCTCAACACCTGGTGTCAGGTATTCATTTTGGAACACTACGTTCTCGGGGTAGGTTGCGGTTGCTGTCAGGGTGCCGTCGCCGTTGTCGACAACATTGACCGTCACAGTCAGCACCAGCGGGTCGTAGTGCATGTTGGCCTCAGAACCAACTACTTCAGTGATGGTGTAGGTATGTAACCCTTTGTCCATCACAGTGTAGGCGATCGGGTCAAACATGACGCTGCCATCGGTTGCATTGGTCTTGGTTTGCAGAATTGTGTCGCCTTCCTTCAGCTGGAAGCTGAATTCTCCGGCTGCCAATGCCCGGCCGATAAGGATCTTGCTGGCGGCCAGCGCGACGCTGCCGTCAGCATTGTAAATGTTATTGAATGTGACATCTGTCGGGTAAATCGGGGTGGCTTTCAAAGTGCCGTCGCCATTGTCAACGACATCGACCGTTACTGTGAGTACCATCGGGTCAAAGGTGACACCGCCCAGGCTGCCTGGCAGTTCAGTGATTGTGTAGGTATGCAGTCCCTTATCCGCCTGAGTATAGTTGA
>CAYPHB010000150.1:1868-3672 GCA_964410445.1 uncultured Oscillospiraceae bacterium | reverse complement strand
AATAACAAGCCGGAAGGCTGGATCGGTAAGTCCTGGGCTTGCCAGAATGGCGTTAATGCAGCTTCAGGCGATCTTTTACTGTTCATCGATGCTGATGTCCGACTTGAACCCGATGCGCTCGCCCGTCTGCTGACAGCTTACAACGGCTGCACTATCTCCGTACAGCCCTGGCACGAAACCTATGAGCATTATGAGCAGTTTTCCATGCTTTTTAATCTGGTTCAGGCTGCAGCGACTGGAACAACAATGCCAAAGGCAGAAGGAAACGGCTTGTATGGACCACTGATCCTCATGCCGTGCAGTGTTTATGAACAGATCGGCGGCCATGAAGCAGTACGTGGATCCATTATCGAGGACATGGCGTTGGCCCGACAGCTGAAAAACCACAGCCTGCCGTTCAGACTATATGTCGGTGACCGCACGATTCGCTATCGTATGTATGCCGGAGGTTTTAAAAGTCTGTTTGAAGGCTGGGTCAAGAATGCGGCTTGGGGCGCAACAACCATCCCTTTATGGCACTTTGTACTGGTTTTCCTGTGGGTAACCTCGCTGACTTCCGTACCCTATCACTTGCTTGTTTACAGCATAGCCCGAAGCCTGCCCGGAATTGCTGTCTATGGAGCTCTCTATATTATTTGGCTAATCATCCTTCGTTGCCTGAGCAAGAAATTCGGAAAATTTAAAGCCTGCGCTACTTTCTTGTATCCTGTTGGTCTTGCAGTTATGCTGCTGATTTACCTGGTTTCTCTGACCAAGAAACTGTTGCGTCTGCCGGTCAGCTGGCGAGGCAGAGTCATTGGCGAGGAACGTTTATGAGGCTGGTTTATCTGGATACCGGCCTGACACTGCTGCTTTGCTTTATTGTCTGGTTTATCCTGCTTACCGGGGCGGCTCGACTTTGTCTGCTGATCCCGGGGCGTTTTCTAAAAACAGATCGCTGGCTCTTTCGGACACGCCGGTTTGAAGACGGCGGGCACTTCTACGAACGAGTCTTCAAGATCAAAACCTGGAAGCATCTCCTGCCGGACGGTGCCGCTATCAGCCGCAGCGGCTACGCTAAGCGTCATATCAACGATTTCTCGATTCCGAATCTTGAACGGTTTCTTGTTGAATCCTGTCGAGGGGAACTAACCCATTGGATTCCCTTGCTGCTGTTCTGGGTTTTCGGTTTCTTCGTACCTCCCGGCGTTATCTTGCTCATGCTGTTGTATGCCCTTGTTACTAACCTGCCGTGTATTATTGCCCAACGTTACAACCGGCCGCGAATCAAGAGAATAATTCACAAAATTGAAACAAAAAACGAATCAAGCAAGGAGATGAATGCGCCTGAATAAGATTGGTTATGCTTGCCTGGCCTTAGGGGTTCCAAAGAGCGGTCTCAGATCAATGACCTTAAAAAACGCTACTGAAGATCTGCTGTTTAAACTTATCGAGCAAAATCTAGCTGCACTCGAGGTTTTGGTAGATTACAATATTCGAAATGATATCAAGCTGTTCCGGATTTCATCTGATCTGATACCTTTTGGTTCGTCTTGGGCAAATAATCTGCCTTGGTCTAAGCGTTATGCAGAGGTTTTCAAGCGGATCGGGGCAAAAATCAATTTATCAGGCATGCGGGTTTCCATGCATCCCGGGCAGTATACAGTGCTGAACTCACCGGATTACTCTGTTGCCCGCAACGCCGCTCTGGACCTGGACTATCACAATCTGATTCTTGACTTACTGGGTGTGGGGCAAGAGCACAAGATTATTCTTCATCTGGGCGGTGTCTACAATGATAAGGCAGCTGCCAAGAACCGCTTTA
>CAYPHB010000150.1:0-1768 GCA_964410445.1 uncultured Oscillospiraceae bacterium | reverse complement strand
CGAATCGCGGAATATTTGCGCTTGAAGCGGAGTGGGGAAGGTATAAATATACAATACTTGAACGTGACCCCGCGGCTTATCAGGCTCTACGGGCGTTGCTCAAGGACAAAAAGCGTTATCCTGCCGTAGAGATGTACCGGTTAATAGAGCAGGCGCTGGCCGCTGAAATTCAGGCGGGCAATGCTGTTAACGCGGCTCAGCATGTTTGGGGTTACTTTAAATATAAGGCAGAACCGGCTGAGAAAAAACGCTGGGAAAACGCTCTGCAAAAATATATCAGCGGATCCGCAAATTTAGCGTCAGTTAAAAATGTGCTGCAGAAACTGGCACAAAAATATGAAGTTGACTACCTAAATAATGGATATTATTTTTCCCTGTAAATCGCGTTTGCTGATGTAAGTTCCAGTTCGCATTGTTCATTGTCATTTGTCAGAAATCCATGGTAATACGGCCGTCGCTGATTTCGATTATTCTGTCGGCTTTCTCTGCGATTCGGCGGTCGTGCGTTATGATGACAAATGTTGTACCTATACTTTTATTTATCTCACGCATCAGGTTATAAATCGTTTCTGTCGTATCCGAATCCAGATTACCGGTCGGTTCATCTGCAAGAATAATTTTGGGCTCATTCATCAGGGCTCGGGCTATCGCCGTCCGCTGTTGCTGCCCGCCGGACATCTTAGGGGCAGGGTTATTCTTAACCTTCTCCAGTCCGACCATATCCATTATCTCGTTTGCGCGTTCAACAGCCGCCTTGGGCGCAGAGCCATTCTTGATTCGGAAAGGCATCAGGACATTTTCGATGGCAGTAAACTCAGGCAGCAGGTAATGAAACTGGAAGATAAAACCCAACGTTTTGTTGCGCAAAACGGCCAGATCCTTCTTGTTCATGCTGTCGGTACGGCTGCCGTTGATCCACACTTCGCCATCCGAAGGTTTGTCCAAAGTCCCGATTATATTCAGCAGAGTGCTTTTGCCGCTGCCCGACTGTCCGATAATGGAAGTGAAGGACCCTTCGACTATCGCCAGGTCAAGGTCATGGAGTACATGGGTCTGATACTGGCCAGTGCCATATATCTTGTTGATTTTTTTCAATTCAATCACATTAGCCATTGCGTATTACCTCAATCGGATTCAGTCTGGACGATCGGCGTGCAGGAACAAGAGCTGCTAGGATAGCAACCAGCACGGCTATGCCTGCTGACAACGCTATGAAACCAGGATCGATAAACAGCGGCACGACGGGGCTGCCGTCAGGATTCAAGGCAAAGGTAGTGAAAGAATAGGCCAGACCGAGACCAAGTAAAATTCCCAGGACTGCGCCCGCTACACCCAGCATCATTCCTTGAAAAACAAAGACCAGACTGGATTGGGCATCTTGTATGCCCATAGCTTTGAGAATGCCGATCTGTCTTGACTTTTGGACAACGGTGATCGCCAGCACACTGGCGATGCCCAGCAGCACGGAAACAAGCACGAAAAGCTGGATCATATAGGATGAAATGCTTTGACCGTTCAGACCTGAAAGCAAAGCGGCGTTCTGATCCTTCCAGTTATCAATTCCAAGTTCAGCCGGCAGAATCCGTTCGATATCGGCGGCAATCGTATCTGCGGCAAAAACATCTTCGACCTGCATTTCGATACTCGTAGCCTTGTCACCATACCCGAATATAGACTGAGCTGTTTCAATGCCAGTCAAGACCCAACTGTTGTTTAGGCTAGCTGTCCCCAGATCGAAAACACCTGAAACTGTCAGCGTTTCTGACTT
>CAYPHB010000149.1:0-3749 GCA_964410445.1 uncultured Oscillospiraceae bacterium | reverse complement strand
CTCACTTTAGTTCTTGAGTCTGGTCGAAAAAATCTTTCCAGCCGCTCAGGGTCTTTTCGAATTCCTTGTGATTTTTCAAGGTCACTTCATTAGGTAATATTTTCGTAAGATCAGACCAGCGCAGCGGCCAGGCTATAGATGCGCCCTTTCTGCTGCGCAAAGAAAAATTGCAAACCGAGGTTGCGCCTCTGCCGTTGCGTACCCAGTCCACATAAACACGGCCTTTACGGTTAACTTTTCGCATGTTGTCAGTGTAGAGTTCTGGCCATTTAGCCACCATTGTCTGAGCTATCAGCTTTGCGAAATCACGCACCTTTTCCCAGTCAGCGGCAGGTCGCAGAGGCACAACTATGTGATATCCTTTGCCGCCGCTTGTCTTCAGATAAGAAGTCAATGAGGTTTCATCAAGCAGTTGCTTTAAATCCATAACAGCACGCCGGACGTCTTCAATGTCCATCCCCTCATCAGGATCAAGATCAAAAACTATCATGTCAGGTTGCTCCAGAGAATCGGCAGTAGATCCCCAGCCATGAAACTCTATGGCACCCATTTGGATTGAGCCCATTAAACCGGCCTCATCACAGATGATCATTGCTTCTGAATCTTCACCGCTATTGGTTTTGAAAGGGAATGTTTCCATCCCGGGTATGCCTTTGTTCAAATGCTTTTGGAAGAAGCAATCTTCTTCAATCCCGTCAGTACAGCGGATCAAAGTCATTGGCCGGTTTGTGAGATACGGTAAAATTTTGTCGCGCATTAACCAGTAATAATCAGCAACATCCTGTTTGGAAATTTCGTCATCCGGAAACATGAGTTTATCAGGCGATGAAAGAGAAATTTCGCCGTAATTAATTGTGTTAGCTTTTGAATTTTTCCGGGGTTTTGAATTTTTCTGGGGTGATAACTGTTCCATCACAACCTCGTTCGCCTGCTTATCGCTGCGCAGCCCTTTGAATGAGGCCTGGCGCAATAAGCCATCATTAGTTATTTCAGCGTATTTAATTTCTGCTAATAAGGAAGGGCGCAAATAGGTAATCTTTTCGTTGCTGCGTTTAGAAATATCAGCTGAGAATGGACTGGTTTTGCGTTTCAGGTTCTTAAAAATATTCAGGAGCTCCTTAGCGGTTTTTTCTGTGAACCCAGTACCGGCACGGCCGATGTAAGTAAGGCCGTCCTCAGCCGAATTAACGCCCAGGAGGAGCGCGGAAAGCCCGGTTTTGCTGCTGTCAGTTGTAGTGTAGCCGCCAATGACAAATTCTTGCCGCTGATCACATTTAATCTTCAGCCAGTCGTCGCCGCGTCCAGCGCTGTATTTTGAATCCGCCCGCTTGGATATTATACCTTCCTGTCCCTTCGTACAGGCCTGATCAAATACCGCTTGGCCTTGATCTGCCTGATGAAAGCTGTAAAGGATTTCCGGCGGTGCATCCTTCACGATTTCCGCTAAAAGATCCTTCCTTGCGGAAAGCGGTTCTGAGCGCAAATCAGTAGAGCCCAGCGCCAGGCAATCAAACAAAATGTAATGCAGTGTGCCCTTGGCAGAATTCTTCAGAGAAGACTGTAAGCTTTGAAAATCGCTCTTGCCAGATTCATCAAAAACAACCATTTCACCGTCGAAAATCATATTGCCGGGGTTCCAGGCTGTCAGGGCAGCAGCTATCTGCGAGAATTTGTCAGTCCAATCGAGACCATTTCTGGTGACTAATTTAACTTTGCCATCCTCCAGGAAACACATAATCCTGTAACCGTCGAACTTCAACTCATGCAACCAGTTGTCGCCGCGCGGGATTTTGTCTGTCAGTTTCGCCAACATAAAATTAGTTTCACTAAAGGGAAGTTTGCCCTTTAATAAATCCGGATTCGCTTTGGCCGTATTAGCAGGCTTTTCGATGTCGGATTTTATTGTGCCTGATTTCTTAGGTTCAGAAGCTTCGGCTTTAGGCGTTTCTGCCTCGGCGTCAGCGGCGATCTCCTCTAGAGTTCGCTCAGTAACAACTGAAGTATTGAAATCCTTTATCCCGCTATCCGGTTTGACAAATTTGTCTTTTTCCTTAATAAGGAGCCAGTTCTTATCTTCTTCACCCGGCTTTGGCCTCATTTTAATCAGAGCCCAGCGTCCATAAAGACGCTTGCCGTGCAGAATGATTTTTAGCGAGCCAGCTTTCAGACCTTTAGCGAAATCCTCTTGCGGTTCCCAAGTGCCGTCGTCCCAAACCATCACCGTACCGCCGCCATATTCACCCTTGGGGATTGTCCCTTCGAAAGTCCGGTAATCGAGCGGATGGTCCTCAACGTGTACCGCCAGACGTTTATCCTTGGGATTGTAGCTTGGGCCTTTCGGGACTGCCCAGGATAAAAGAACACCATCCCATTCCAGGCGGAAATCGTAGTGTAGCCGCGAAGCGTCGTGCAGTTGCACTACAAAACGCAAAGCTTCGCCCGTGGGTTTCTCTTCACCCTGCGGCTCAGGAGTTTTGGCAAAATCGCGTTTTTTGTTATATGTTTCCAGCGCCATCATGATGTCTTCTTTTTCGCTTTGTCAGCTGAGGCTTGTTTTGCCTCTCTGGCTGTGTCTGTATCTGATTTACCGGCTTTTCTGGTTTCAACCGATTCTCTCAGTAGCGCCATCAAATCTATTACCTTAGTTGGCTGCAGCTCGGCAGATGGTTCGTCCGGCAGTTCCTTTCCTTTTGCTTTGGCCTTTGCTTCAATCCTTGCCATTAAGGCATCGGCATACTCGTCCTTATAGTCTTCCGGCTTCCACTCAACTGCCAGCGTATTAATCAGTGAAACAGCCAGTTCCATTTCCTTGGCGGTGGTTTTAACATTTTCCGGCAGGTTCAAGGCTTCCATGCCCCGTAGTGCGGCATCATAACGCAAAAGGATCAGGACCAAACCTTCATCACAGGGCATTATCGCGCAAAGGCTCTGTCGGGTGCGGATTGTGACTTTGCCGATACCAATACGACCAGTTTTGAGCATGGCATCACGCAACAAAACAAAAGCTTTCTCACCGCCTTTGGTTGGGACAATATAATATGGCTTTTCCAGTTGCATCGGGCTTAGTTCGTCAGCTTCGATAAAAGCTTCAATATCCACAGCTTTAGCAGCCTTGGGATCGGCCTTCTCAAAATCTTCATCTGTAACTGTGACATAGGAGCCATCAGGAAATTCGTAATATTTTACAATATCAGACCAGGGTACCTCTTTTCCCGTATTGGCATTGATCCTTTGGTACTTGATTTTGGCGTGGTCTCTGGAGTCCATCAAACTAAAAGTGAGCTCCTTCGGTTCTTCCGCTCCCATCAGGCTTACCGGAATGTTAACAAGTCCAAACGATATGCTGCCTGTCCAGATAGCCCTCATAAGCTGATCCCCTTTCATTTTTAAAAACCGATAATATTAATAACGCAAATCAGTATTTGCCTAAAAATATTGAGTATACGTACCTTATAGAATAATGGATAAATTGAACCTAATGATGAACTAACGGTAACACTTTATAATTCCGATGATTCAGACAGTTTGCTTGTATGGCCATAGAATGGAAACAGGCGTATGCAGAAAATTAACAGTTCGTTAAAACTTGCAAAAATTTGTCTATTTTCTAAGTACCTCACGACACATCCTGAAATCAAATTTACCTGTAGTATTAAAGAAATCAGTTGTTTCTAGTACGATATCAAGTGATATTGTGCATTACGAAAGGAGACTTTATATGATTTGGAATATTATTGTATGGATTATAG
>CAYPHB010000148.1:0-3921 GCA_964410445.1 uncultured Oscillospiraceae bacterium | reverse complement strand
AATGAGGTTGTAACGCGCTACCCGGAGCGTTTTGCAGGCGCTGGTACTTATGATCCTTATGCTCTGAATGCCGAGCAGATATTCGATCGACTGTTGAATGAGCTGCATTATCGGATTATAAAGTTTGAGCTAAGCGAAGGCGGCGGTTTTATGGGATTTCATGAATCCTTTGAAATCGACGGTGAACTAATGCTTTCATTTTGGGAAAAAGCGAATCGTAATAACCTGGTTGTGGTAATTGATATTGGCAGCCCTGGTATGAAAAGCTATCAGTACCAGGCTGTAGCTAAAATAGCTCATAAATATCCCGCCTTGCAAATTGTTATTCCGCATTTAGGTGCGCCAACTTTAGTTACTGAAGCCGAGTACCTCAAAATGCTTAATACCATTGCACCTTGTCAGAATGTAGCTTTTGACCTGGCCGCACTCCAGTGGAATGTCTTCCCCGAAACAGCTCCGCATCCGACAGCATTGCATTACCTCTCGCTGGCGCATGAGCTTATTGGCGCCAAACGTTTGCTCTGGGGCACAGATATGCCTTTTGTCCTTACCCGCTTTTCAATTGAAGACCTAGTAAGTGCAATTGAAAACAGCGGTATTTTCAGCTCCACTGAATTGGAAGACGTATTTTACTGGAATGCCGAGCGAATTTACTTTCAGGGTTAATTGATCCTAGCCTGGTGCTTTTAAACCAAGATCAGGTATCATGTTAGAGTCATTATCTTTTAAAGATAATGACTCTTTAAGTTTCAAAAAAGCATTTTTGTGATGCCTAAGGGAGAATGTCTTAATGAAAACAGCAACAAAGGATCATTTGAGTTATCTGCATAGCCCGTATAGCGAGCCAGCAATTACAGTTGAGCCTGGAGAAGTATTTCAGGTTGAAACAGAGCTTTGTACCGGCAGCTGGCTGCAGACAGTTGAGGATCGTTTCGACCCAAACAACCGTTCGCCGGGAAATCCTACAGTTGTTGTAAAAATCGCCGGCGCATTGCCGGGAGAAAGGCTTGCTGTTGAGATTCTTGACATCAAGCTTGGTCCGCTTGGTTATACAGGCTTTCAGGATACCCCCAATTCCGTTGCCCGTTTGATCTATAACCGCGATTGGGGTCTAACAACCCGCACAGTCAGAATTGAAAATAATGAGGTTCTGTGGAGCAACCGCCTGCGTTTACCAGTAAAGCCGATGATCGGCACACTTGGCACTGCGCCGGCAACGGAGTCGCTGTCGAATACCAAGGCAGGACCGCATGGCGGTAACATGGATGCTCAGGAAGTTACGGTTGGCAGCACAGTCTATTTACCTGTAGCGGTTCCTGGAGCTTTGCTGCACATTGGCGATTGCCATGCCATTCAAGGCGATGGTGAGATTAATAACGGTGGGGGAATCGAATGCCGGGCGACTGTTACACTGCAAACAAGTCGGGTACAAAAACCAGCCCGCACAAACTGTGTCCGGATCGAAAATAATACCCACATAATGGCAGTAGCTTGTGAACGTTCGTTGGAGGAATCTTTTTACCTGGCGAGCCGGGAGCTTTTCTGCTGGCTGGTTGACAGTTACAACTTCAGTGAGGAAGAAGCTTATTTGCTGATGGGCCAGATCATGGAAGCTCGCTGCACTCAATTTGTTAATCCGACCCGAACCTATATCTGCAAGTTGCCTCGCAAGTTCCTGATTCCGGAGTCACCGTAACCTGAGGCAGGTTGCATTGGCTAATTTCGTGATAGCATATTTGTATAACGCGTCAGTTTAGTAACGAATCAAACTGATAAGGGGGATTTGGATATGAACAGGATTTCTGATAACGATGACCCAAACCCGATAATTCCAGAAGCTGAACAACATTCCGACAATCAGCCACAGAATGCAATTGCCCCGGAACAATCAACAGTATACTGTGAGGATTCACTTTTTCACCGCATTGCCCATACTGCCCAGAAGGCCGGCATCAGCATAATCTATGCGGTGCTGATCATGTATTATACTCTGCAACAGCCATCAACTCCCTTGCTGGCCAAGCTTACTATTCTTGGAGCTCTTGCTTACTTTATCTCACCGGTCGACTTCTTTCCTGACTTGTTGCCCGGGGGTTACGCTGACGATGTTGCCATAATTATTGGCTCTCTTTTAACTGTTGGTATCCACGTAAACGATACCTCTCGTAAATTTGCCCGGGAAAAACTGCATGACTGGTTCGGTGATTATGATGCTGACCGTCTGTGCGAAATTGATGAAAAACTGGACAGCAAAAAATAACGCTAATAAACCTGCCAGGCATTGTACAATAATTGCGATGGAACATATAGCATCCGTCAACGTCAAACAGCCAGAACAGCAACGCTGATGAACTTGTCACTTGCGTTGCTTAACTGGAGGTATGTTTATGAAAAGTTTCTCAGCTTTATTCCTGGCACTTCTAATGAGTATAGTGCTTGTTATCGGGATGACTGCTTGTGCTGCAAGCACCGACTCTACTTTGATAACAAATCCAACTACCAATCCTACCGGCTCAGAAACTACAGGTAGTAAAAAGCCGACCGACGGAACAAGGGAGCCTCACCCTTCAACGGCAGTTTCACCAGATGTTCAGTTGTTAGAGCAAAAATCCGCCGACCTAATGAAAACCGTCTTCGCTGCTGCCCGGTCGGAAAAACCTGCGCTGCCGTCAAAAGCGGCAAGCCAGGCTTATAATCGCTTCTCAGCTGCTTTATTGAAGGAATCAGCGGGCAATGACGGGAATGTGATGATTTCACCTGCTTCAGTGTTTCTCGCTTTGGCAATGACTTTGAACGGCGCCGATACTGAAACACGAGACGCAATATTGAAAACACTGGTAAATCAAGGTATTACCCGTGAAGAAATCAACCAGACCAGCCGTGATTGGATGGCCTTGCTGGACAAGACTGGTGAAAAAACAACTCTGAAGATTGCAAATTCGATCTGGTTTGATCAGGATTTTGCACCTTATATACCTTTCCTTCAGACCAATGCCGACTATTTCGGTGCCGGAGCCCGTAAGCTGAATTTTCGCGACCCTGAATCCGTCGATGTAATCAACAGCTGGGTTAATGAAGCCACCCGAGGTACGATCGAGGAAATTGTTCAGGAAATTCCAGAAGACGCAATCATGTATTTAATCAATGCCATCTACTTTAAGTCCGATTGGAAAACACCTTTCGATAAAGCTGACACGCGGAAAAGAATTTTCAATAGTTCAGCCGGCCAAATAGAGACAGAATTCCTCAACCGCATTGGTACTATGAACTGGTTTGAGATTAATGGGACTGAAGGCGTGGCGTTGCCCTACGAAAATGAGCAATTTGCCTATTTTGCTTTGCTGCCAACCGGAAATCAGACACCACGCGAATGGATTACCAAACAAGACGAAAATGTTTTATTTACAGAACTCACCGACCTGATGAAGAGCGATTCAGCAACATCTGTTGCCCTGTCCATGCCTAAGTTCGAATCTGAATATAAGGACAGCATTAAAAATGAGCTGTCTAAACTTGGCATGGAAATCGCCTTCCTGCCGAACCGTGCTGATTTCTCACTTATGAACGAAAGCCGGACCAAGGATTTATTCATCGGCGATGTTATTCATAAAACCTTTGTCCGAGTAGATGAAAAAGGTACAGAGGCTGCTGCTGTTACTTCTGTTGAGATGCGAACAACCGGAATGCCGATTTCGGAAAAAGAGCTGGTCTTCGATAAGCCGTTTGTCTACGGTATCATGGACCTTGATTCAGGCATGCCGTTGTTTGTGGGAATCATGGAAAAGCCAGAAGTCTAATTGACTAGAAGAACCAATAAATTAAAGATATAGGAAAAACCGGCCTTTGCTGCATTTTGGTACAGCAAAGGCCGGTTTTTATTTTATTCATTTAGCAATTGATTTGTTATAGCAGTTCAACTTA
>CAYPHB010000147.1:0-3947 GCA_964410445.1 uncultured Oscillospiraceae bacterium | reverse complement strand
AGAAATGTAATCTCGTAGCCCTGGCGTTGCAGCGCTTCCATGCTATGCAAAACCGCGTGATGTTCAATTGCAGTGGTTATTAAATGACGGCCTTTGGCTGCAAAGCGGGAAGCTGTTCCTTTAATGGCCCAGTTGTCCGCTTCCGAGCCGCCGGAAGTGAAGAATATTTCCGTTGGTTTGGCACCGATGCAGGTCGCGATGGTGGCGCGGGCTGCGTCAAGCTGGCTTTTTGCAACCTGCCCGGTCGTATAAAAAGACGACGGGTTGCCGTAAATTTCAGTGAATATTGGCTGCATTGCCGCCAGTACTTCCGGACGCACCGGTGTAGTTGCGGCATGGTCAAGATATGTTCTGCGGGGCTGGTTCATGTTCGCCTCCTTGGTGACACGTTAGTTACCAGGTAATACTTTAGGTTGAAGACCATTTAAATTAAGTAACCTCAGTTACAAATTAACTATATCCTAGTAAATCTATAGTCTTAATATATCACAATCATTGGAGCTGATCAAATTGTAATTTTACTCACATTATTACTGATCAAACTACGCTTGCAAATACGGTAAAGTACTGCCGGCATGAGACATAATGATTACCCCGGCTTCGGGCCCGGCCTTCTCGAAAGCGTCTGCAATGGCCTGCTGCAGGTCACTATACGGTTTCATAAAAGTCTGTTTCGCTTTAGCCTCTGGCATATCGGAAACAAAGTAAACATCAGACTTTTCAAGCACCATCGCAATTGCCGCGGCTTTATGCCCGCCCAAGCGGAATTCAGTGCGCACGCGCTTGATCAGATCTGTTGGTTGATCGGCCGCCAGCAGCCATTCCTCAAAGACATGTTCACCGAAGCATTCCGGACATTGGCCCACCAGGATAATTATGCCGCCGGTCTTAACAGCATGTTTGGCGTTATCGAGCGCCTTCTGGGTCTGGTAAAGGTTAATGTCTTTTGGATAACCGCCTGGCGTGGCTATAACAATATCGGCCAAACGCGGCAGCAGTACTTTATACATTTCATCAAGGAAAGCGCAACCGACACGGTGTGCTGCCCGGTGATCGCCCGCTACAGCCTTTATCACCTTTTTATCTTCATTGAGAACTACATTAAGAATGAAATCGCAACCGCAAATGTCAACAGCTTCTTCGATGTCCAGCCGGACATTGTTGCCCTCTATCGCACCTGCAAGCGAGGTTTCTTCCACCATGCGGGCATGATTAGCCTGGATCGCGTCCCGGTTCGAAACCCCCGGCATAATCGCCTTGCCGCCGCCACTGTAGCCGGCAAAATAATGGAATTCAATATTGCCGACACAAATCCGACGGTCAGCCTGGGCGACAGGACTGAAAATATCAATCGGCGTGCCGCGGCTGGTGATACCGAGGTTAACAGTGTCTTCAGGATCGCTGTCGATGGTATGGACCCGGTTATAGATATCTTCCCCCACCAGGCGCATCATTTCTTCTTCGCTATGGCGGCGGTGGCTGCCAAGCGCGAAGACCACAGTAATGTCCTCATCGCGTATTCCGGCTTGATTCAGGGTGTCAATCAGGGGCGGCAGGATTACCTGCGAAGGGCAGGGGCGCGTAATATCGCTGGTGATTATTACTACTGATTCACCGGGCTGGACAATTTCCGCCAAAGTGGGTGTACCGATTGGCTCGGCCAGCGCCCGCCGGATCTCCTGCTCCTCATTCACTTCAACTTCAGGCTCCGCAGCCTTCACATCAAGTATCAGGTTTTGTTCATCTATTTGAAACGACCGGGTAGTTTTGCCATAACCGATGGTAAATGTTTGTCGGGACATGTCAGGTGGTCCTCCTCTTTTTCAGCCAATCGTGTACTTTTTGTTCATAACCGTTGTTACTCGGTTCATAATAAATTGTACCGCGGATTTCTTCAGGCAGGTATTCCTGGTCAACTATATTACCGGGATAACTGTGGGCATATTTATAACCCACCCCGTAACCAAGCTTTTCCATTCCTTTAACCGGCGCGTTGCGCAGATGATAAGGCACTTCGCCAGTGCGGCGATTAGCGACATCTGCCAGAGCTTTGTCTATAGCTGAATAAGCGGAGTTGGATTTCGGGCTGGTGGCAACCGCAATAGCGGCTTCCGCAAGCAGAATCCTGGCTTCAGGCATTCCCACAGCCATGATGCCCTGGTAAGCGGCCATGGCAATTGAAAGCATTTGGGGATTGGCCATGCCTACGTCCTCAGCAGCGCAGATCAGAATCCGGCGGGCGAGGAACTCAATATCTTCACCGCCGTGCAAAGCCCGGGCCAGATAAAACACAGTAGCATCCGGATCACTGCCACGCATTGATTTGATAAAAGCGCTGATATTGTCGTAATGGCTTTCGCCGGTAGCGTCATAGGCAATGCTGCGCTTCTGCATACTGTCCTCAACCGTGGGAACATCGATCACTATATTGCCGTCTTTGTTTGGCGCTGTAGTGATTGTCGCGAGCTCAAGGGCGTTGAACGCGATGCGGGCGTCACCATTGGCACGGTCGGCGATCAAGTGCAGCGCATCGTCACTGATTTGCACCGGATACTTGCCAAAACCGCGTTCTTTGTCTTTTAAGGCTGCTTGCAGCAAACGCAAAATATTCGCTACCGAAAGTGGCTGCAGCTGAAAAACAGTTGAGCGTGAAATCAGCGCTTTGTTTACTTCGAAAAAAGGATTCTCAGTAGTGGCGCCAATCAGGATCAGGGTGCCGTCTTCAACCTGCGGCAGTAGTGCGTCCTGTTGGGTTTTATTAAAACGATGAATCTCGTCGATGAACAACACAGTACGGCCTGAGGGTGTCAGGATCGGGTTCTGGGTATCAGCAATAACCCGCTTGATATCGGCGATACCAGCGGTTACTGCGTTAATTCGGGTAAAGTTGGATTTAGTCCTGGCTGCTATAACCCTGGCAAGCGATGTCTTACCGGTTCCAGGCGGTCCGTACAGAATTATCGAACTCAGACGATCCGCCAGAATCATGCGCCGCAACAGTTTGTTCGGACCCAGGATATGTTCCTGACCAACAAATTCGTCGAGGGTGCGCGGCGACATCCGGTAAGCCAGCGGCTTAGCCTGCTCGGGTATGGTGTTCAATTCGTCCTCCCTGCTGCCAGGTTTCGCTGTTCTTTACAGACCGGGATAAAGCGGATAGCGTTCGAGCAGTGCGGCAACACGTTCAATAACGGTGTCCTTACTGGCAGGATAATCATTTAAGGTAAGGTTAATCAGTTCCGCGATCTCATCCATATCGGCAGTGTTTAGGCCGCGTGTGGTGACAGCTGGGGTACCAAGCCGGATGCCGCTGGTAATGAATGGCTTTTCGGGATCAAAAGGAATACCGTTTTTGTTGCAGGTAATGTTTACATCATCGAGACGCAGCTGGAGATCCTTCCCTGTTACACCGGTACCGATCAGATTCACCAGCATCAGATGATTGTCTGTACCACCAGAAACCAGATTGATACCGCGCTTCAACAGGCCTGCCGCTAATGCCTGGGCATTATCGATAATCCGTTGCTGATACTGCTTGAATTCCGGCTGCAGAGCTTCGCGGAAAGCGACAGCCTTGCCTGAGATAACATGCATCAGCGGTCCACCCTGTGTTCCCGGGAAAATAGCTGAATTAATGGCTTTTGCGTGTTCCTCACGGCAGAGAATCATGCCGCCGCGGGGACCGCGCAGAGTTTTATGGGTGGTTGTAGTAACTACATCCGCGTATGGCACAGGGCTGGGATGCAGACCTGCCGCAACCAAACCGGCAATGTGAGCCATGTCGACAAACAGATATGCGCCGACTTCATCAGCAATAGCGCGAAAACGGGCGAAATCAATAAATCTGGGATATGCGCTGGCACCGGCGACGATCATTTTGGGCTTAACGGCGATCGCTTTTTCGCGCAATGCATCATAATCGATCATGCAGGTTTCAGGATCAACCT
>CAYPHB010000146.1:0-3983 GCA_964410445.1 uncultured Oscillospiraceae bacterium | reverse complement strand
GGGGTGGCAGGATTCTTAGCTTCCACTCTGGTAGGTTTCTATATTGCCAAACACATTTTATCTGTCAAACGTGGGATTATAGCCTAACTTATTTCCTTATTCATTCGGAACAATCATTAAATATAGCTTCATTTGCAAAATTATCTTCTACCATGGGTTATGATACTTGTATGCAACGCGCTAGATACATTGGCTTAAACTTGAATCACCTGCATTGCTCGTTTTAACTATACTATAATAGAACGTACGCATAACTTTGAAACTAAGTACTTCGCCCGTTGCGGCAACTGGAGGCCTTATGAAAATATCGAATGTAAAGAATCATATTCCTGTAGTGCAGAGTATTGCCTTTAGTGTTTTCTCAAAAGCTGATTCTGCTAATAGTACTGCAAACGCTGCCATAGCGGCTTCCTCGGAAGGTTCCGCTGCAATCGAGCAGCTTATAACCGGCTTAAACCGGGAGTTGGCTGATGTCGCAGTAAAAGCAAGCGAAAATTCAGCGGTGGCTGAAACAGTCGCAGCAATAACAGTCGCTCACGAATCAGTGCTAGCCTATCTGATAGCCGCTTCTATTGCTGCCAAACGGGCAGGCGTTTACCCGTATTATTTATCTACGGCAACGGCTTTAGTGCTGCTCGATTCGGCTGAAACACCCTGCGGCGAAAGCAGCAATAGCCCGGTAAATACCTGCAGCGCCACTGATATTGACCTGACCTCGATCATTGACGAGTCACTTTTCACCCACTTCCAGCTTAAGTTTGAACCTGAGCTCAAACACCTGATTTGCAAGCAAATTGCCGCCATGAGGGCGGATGGGCTAACTCTGCAAAAGCCTGAACATTACGAAAAAATCAAACAGGCTTACGAGTTAGGCTTTCTTTATGAAGGCGTTTATCGCGGCTGTGCCCAATGTGTTCTGGCCGCGCTTTTTGAGCTGACGGGCAACGCCAGCCCTGAGGTTTTCCGTACAGCCAGCTCTATGGGCGGTGGCGGCGCTTCCTGTGGGGATGGCTCATGCGGCGCTTACAATGGCAGCCTCATGGGGATGGGTATGTTTGTCGGCAGGCGCTTTGAACACATCACAGGCGACCAGGCAGAGAAAGATAAAGCTGTTGCTATGTCCCAGATTCTGCACGATAACTTCATTGATACTTATGGCTCCGTTATCTGCAGAAATATCCATGAAAGCATTTTCGGGCGAGCTTATACTCTGCGCTATCCTGCGGAGCGCGAAGCTTTTGCCGCTGCCGGCGCCTATACTGAAAAATGTACTGCTGTCGTTGGAATGGCCAGCGCCTGGGCAATGGAACAACTGATTCTTAACGGCTACGCCTAAACATACATCACCCCCGGCATAGTAACCTTTTCGCAGCCGTCGCCGGCCGCTTTCAGTTTGCCCGCCAGCCGGGCCGAGTAGACAGACCATTCTCCAAAGCGGCTGCGAATTGTGTCGATTGTGTCGTCGAGCCTTTCCAGTTTCTCCCGGCGCACGGCATCGTCGAACAGCACCAGCTGCCGTGGCAGGCATTTTGGTTCAAGATAGATGGCGCGTACCGTAAGCGCGCGGACGAAGGTATGCCAGCCGTAGTTGTTTGTGAACAGCTCGTACGCGGCCAGGGCAATCTCCATCGGACTTTGGGTTGCCATAGGCAGCTGCATCTGGAACTGCCGACAGGCCAGTGTGTTGTCCTTGACACTGATCTGGACACCTTTGGCCATCATTTCATGCACCCGTAAGCGATGGCTGACATCTTGAGTCAGATACAGCATAATTTTCCAGACTTCTTCATTGCTATCCAAATCGGAGGTACAGGTGGTGCCATGGCCAACCGATTTTATCGGCGAATAAAAATCGCTGACCATGACCCGTGACTGGTCTTCGCCGTTGGCAAAAAGCCACAGCATTTCGCCGTTTTTCCCCAGGCTGGACCGCAAAAACTCCAGTGGCAGGCAGGCCAGATCGCCAATTGTGCGTACCCCGAAACGGCTCAGTTTTTTGCCTGTGGCCCGGCCAACGTAAAAAAGTTCACCAGCCGGCAGCGTCCAGACTTTTTCCTTGAAATTGGCTCGGGTTATAATGGTTACGGCATCTGGTTTTTTCATGTCGCTGCCCAGTTTGGCAAAGATTTTATTAAAAGACACTCCTATGCTTACAGTCAGCCCCAGTTCTTCCCGCACACTCCGGCGGATCCGCTGAGCCATTACAGCCGCATGCCCCTGCACTGCCTGACTTCTGGTGACATCGAGCCAGCATTCATCCATGCCGTATGGCTCCACCTGGTCAGTGTAACGCTGGTAAATCGCCCGCGTCAGCTTTGAATACTTCAAGTACTGCTCGTATTGCGGCGGCACCATTATCAAATCCGGGCACTTCTGCCTGGCTTCCCAGTTAACCATGCCGGTTTTTATGCCGGCTTTTTTGGCTTTTTCCGATTTGGCGAGCACGATGCCGTGACGGTCCGCGCTGGAGCCGCAGACTGCGATTGCCTTGCCGCGCAGCCCTGGATTGAGCATGATTTCAACCGAAGCGTAAAAAGCATTTAAATCTGAATGGAGAATCGCTCTATCTTCAGCCATATGCGCTTCCCTTACCTTTCTTGCAGAATATTGTCATTTATCCGGGTTGACAGATGAAGTTTGCCGTTTCATAATGAAGTTAACTTCAGCAACAGTTTAACATCTTGATGAAGTTTTGGCAATATATCGATGAAGTTAAAGAAGATGAATTCATTATAGGAGGTAAAAAGATGAAGACTTTCTCAGATAAGGTCAGGGATTCCCGGGAATCATTGAAACTTAACCAGCAGCAGCTGGCTGAGCTTGTAGGAGTGTCGAAGCGCTCGATTGCCGCTTATGAAACCACCGACACCAAACCACGCGGCAATGTGGCGCGGCGGCTGGCCGATGTACTTCAGGTATCAATTGATTACTTGTTGAACGATCATATTACCGAACCCAAATACGGTCTGGAAAAAGCACCGTATGTTGAAGAGGCGCGCGAGCGGCTCGGCGCCGGTGCAGCCCGGGAAATGGACGCACTGCTGGAACAGAATATGGCGCTGTTTGCTGGCGGCGGGCTGGACCAGGAAGCGAAAGACGCTTTTTTTGAAGCTGTGATGAAAGCGTATCTGCGCAGTAAGGAAGAAGCCCGCAGAATCTATGGTCGCACCAGAACCGGCGAGGATGAATAAATGACCATTGAGGCTATTTGTCGGGAAGTCGAACGCTTAATGCGCAAATTTGCTGAACCGGACCCCTGGAAGCTGGCGCAGGCCATGGGAATTTTTGTGGATGAGCAGCCTCTGGGAAAATCTCCCAAAGCGTGCAAGGGGTTTTTTCTGTACCAATCCAGGCAGAAGCATATTACGATCAACAGCGATTTACCGGAAATGGTGCAGCGCATCATCCTGGCGCACGAAATCGGCCATGCCGTTTTGCATCAGGCCGCAGCTAAAATGCGGGCGTTTCATGACTTCGCGCTTTACGATACATCGTCACAATTTGAGTATGAGGCGAATCTGTTTGCGGCTGAGTATCTGCTGGAAGATACCGTTGTGCGCGAACGGCTTAGCAAGGATACTTTTTTCTTTTCCGTAGCCAAGGAACTGGCGGTGCCGCCGGAGCTACTGGATTTTAAATTTAGAATTCTGAAACGTAAAGGCTGGCAGCTGGAATCACCCATTCAGGCTAAGAGCGATTTTCTTAAACATATATCAGAACGGAGTGACGAATAAAAATGGCAGCTTCAGCAAAGGTTTATGTGGCAGTTTTAGCCGCTTTCACTGAAGATGGCAGGCTCATGCCTCAGCGCTTGCGTTGGGAAGACGGCCGGGAGATCAATATCGACAAGGTGCTCGATGTCCGGCCGGCGGCCGCGCATAAAGCCGGCGGCCAGGGCGACCGCTACATCATTCAAGTGCAGGGCCGGCAGATTTATCTTTTTTTTGAAAAAAGCACGGATATTGACGATCCTAACCTTGGTA
>CAYPHB010000145.1:0-4081 GCA_964410445.1 uncultured Oscillospiraceae bacterium | reverse complement strand
ACATCGACTACATGCAGGCCGGCGCAGATGCCGATGCCCTGAATAAGATCGACCGCGGAAATAACCGAACCCTTGATGCCGAAGCTTTCGGAAAGATTCGGCAGCTCCGGCCGTTTGCCCTGGCCCCAGATCCAGATCGAGTTGGCGGCGTTAAGCCCGCGACTGGCACGCGATTTACTGACCGGATGCTCGGGCAGCAGCCTGGCGCTTGCTTTTTGCAGCTGCAGAATTTGCTCGGCATGGTCACCAACCGGCAGATATTCAGTGATTTTCTGACCAAGAATATCGTGGGGCGGAACCAGGCGTACATCAAGCGGGCCGTTCTTCCAGATCAGGCAATGACGATAGCTTTTGCCGGGGTAAAAGCGAATGTCGCCCTCTGCCAGATGTTCGTTGATCAGCTCGATCAGGCGGGCGGCATCGTTGCTTAGGATTTCATCCGAGGAATGGTCGAGCATTACCCGCTCTTCATAGGTATCGCCTTCACTCAGCGTCACCAGATTCGTGCGGAAAGCAATGTCGTCCGGCTCCATCTCGATGCTCATGCTGATCGCTTCCAGCGGTGAGCGGCCGGTGTAATAACGGCGCGGGTCGTAGCCCATAACTGCCATATTGGCGGTATCACTGCCCGGCGCCAGACCGGCGGGGATCGTATTGACAAAACCGCACAGCCCTTGACGGGCGATGCGGTCTATTTCAGGCTTGTCAGCAACCTGGAGCGGCGTTAAGCCGTTAAGTTCGGGAACAGGGAGGTCGGCCATGCCGTCACCCAGAACGATTAAATATTTCATGACAACTCATTTCAAACGCAATTCAGACGCAATTCAGACGCAGTTCAGACGCGGCGGATACGGCGAACAATAAAACCGGCGTAAGGACCGGAACTTGTGCGTGTGTAAGCAGCAGCAGCTGCCGCAGCTGAAGCGGGGCCAACCCGGCGGATGCTGGTGATCTGCGCGGCGGCAGGGGCGGCACCAGCGGCTTGCTCTTCCGCGAAAATGGCGGCGAGCGCACCGGAAATCGCGGCAACAACCTGATGGTCCTGATTGCTCGCGGGGGCGGATACAGCAGCCTGCAGTTGGGCGGGGGAAGCTGTCACCGCTGTATCAACAGTAGTCGGCGCGCCATTGGCACGGCGGCTGCGGGAAAGAGCGACAAAAGACAGCAATAAAGCCAGAACAGCGACAACCAACGCGATCGTGGTCATGGTCGAGGGATCAACGGCGTTAGTAAGCGCCAGGGTCAGATTAGCATTCAGCATGTTTCTTCAACCTCCATACTGAATCTATTCTAGCGGAACATCCGGCGACTGGCAATCCTGAATTGACAAAATCAGCTCCGGGTCAGCTCCGGCAATCAGCTTCGGCGTCAGCTCCGGGTCAGCTATGGGACGGGTGATCGGGATTCAGCGCGAAGCCATCGCTGGGCAGGGCTTCCAGATTGCCGTTCATAATAACGTTTTCTGGCAGTTCTTCCTCGTGGCAAATCTGCACCTGGTTGCGGCCGGCGTTTTTGGCCTGGTAGAGAGCGTAGTCAGCCCGCCGGAACCATTTGTCAAATCGCTCGCCCGGCAGCTGTTCAGCCACCCCGAAGCTGACCGTCATTTGACCGATAATAGCAAAGGTTTCAGCTTCAATCTCTGCGCGCAGACTTTCAGCCAGCTTGGCCCCGCCGGCAGCGTTAGTACCGACTGCCAGAATCAGGAATTCCTCGCCGCCCCAGCGGAATACCTGATCGGTGGAACGCACATTATCGCGCAGAATCTCCGCCAGCCGGCGCAGCGTGGCATCGCCGACAGCATGGCCGAAAGTGTCGTTAACATTCTTGAAGTTGTCGAGATCGGCGATGATAAACGTGAGCGGGCGCGGCAGCCGGTTGGCCATTTCCACATACTCGGAAATTGTCTCATACAGCTTATTGCGGTTATGCAGGCCGGTCAGCTTATCGGTATGTGCCAACGGTTCCAGAATCAGGTTCTGCTTTTGCAGCTCGGCAAGCAGTCGGTCATTATCCAGCAGGATCAGGGTGGTCAGCCAGAAAATCGAGGAGATTACATAGCTGAACATGATGTAGGTATTAAGTGCTGTCGCTTGTGCAGCCAGCGACGTAGGCTGGGTGGTAAATAACGCGATAATAATGCGGCCGATGAATGAAAGCTCGGTAAAAATCAGAGTTGCCAGTAAAGCAGTGCGAATAGTCGGCTGCATGGCATGGAAATAGCGGCGGAAGTGGAGCACGAAATCGACGAACAGAATTGTGCTGAGCAAAGCGAACGCAAGCGACCGCCAGAGAACACTGTAATCGAACAAGGTGAACCAGACGATAGCCACAGCACCGACTCCCAGATAGATACCGAAGCGGAGCGGCCAGCGGGATTCATTCTCATAGAAAATCTGAGTGCCAAAGTAAATCAAAATGTAACTTAACAGAAAGAAGAGGTTGCCCCAAATAATCGAAACGGCTATGTTGTCAAGTGTTTGCATGGCCAGCAGCAGCGAGCTGATGGTGGAGCAGGCAAAAGCGTAAGCAAAAACTCTCAATGGCTTGTGCCGGCGGTAAACAGTGATCATCAGGCAGGAAAGGAAAACGGCGATTGAAACTCCGGCATATAAAAGGGTAAAACCCGTCTGAGACATAGAAAACACATCCTAATCGGTTATAATTGTTTTGGTTCGTCAAGCCGGAGGAAAACAATTCAGCCGGTTTGAGGGTGAAACAATTATTACACAAACAGTACCGGAAATTGTTAATCGAACGTAAACTGTCAATAACAGGTTGATAAACCAGTATTGCTGGAAAATATTACCATAATCATTTTACAGGGGGAACCGTCAATGCCCGACAAATCAACACTTTCAGATGAATTTTTCGCAGCTGTCAAGCCAACCCGGCTGACCGTGTTTATCGGCGCCTACGGTAGCGGTAAATCGGAAATTTCCGTTAATTATGCCCTGGCGCTGCGTGAAACGGGCCGGCCGGTGATCATAGCCGACCTCGATATCATCAACCCCTATTTTCGCAGTACCGATGCCCGCAAACTGCTGGAGCACAACGATGTGGAGCTGCTGAAAACCATCTACGCCAACACCAACGTTGATGTGCCGGCGGTACCGGCCTCGGTATTCGGTCTGTTTGACCGCAAAGACCGCTACGGAGTAATGGATATCGGCGGGGAAGACCTGGGCGCCAGGGTTCTGGGTTCGTTACGCAACCGCTTTCCGGCAGCGGACAGCCCCGACCACGCCAGTGTGTATATGGTTGTCAACGCCAACCGCCCGTTCACAGCGACCGCCGCCCAGGTGCGGGAGATTGCCGACATGCTGAGCGCCGCCTCCGGCCTGAGCATCAGCGGCCTGGTCAACAACACTAATCTGCTGGAATTTTCCGACGCCAGCATGCTGCTGGAAGCAGATGCCATGATTAAAGAGGCCTCGAGACTGACCGGCATTCCGCTCAGCTTCGCCGCTGCCCGCGACGACCGCGTGCCGGCAGAATGGGGCAGCCGTCTGCCGGACGGCCTTCCACTGCTGAGGCTGCAAAGATCGATTTTCTATCCAACGGAATGAAAGAGAAAAGCGGGTAATGGCTGCTCAGACGAAAGCCAGACTCGCTGTCTTGCTTTGCAGCCGGGATAATTCGACAGACGATAAAAATCATAAATAGTTAACAGCGATTACGTGAACAGCAACCATAATAAAGAGCAGCACTGCGTTGACGCGGTGGATATACAGCCAGGCGCCGGCTTTCTTTTTTTGTTTAAACTGACCGAAAGCGCCGAGGCTAACCTGAATTACCAGCAACGCTGCTGTGATGATCCCGGTGTAAACCGGCCCCCAATTTAGAAACTGCAGAATAAAATGAGCGATCATGGCCGCGGCGGTAATAAATCCAAAAATAAAGTGGTACTTGAAAAAGAAGCGACTGACCTTCTGGAAGGCTAATCGCCCGGGTGAATCCTTGGCCAGCTTAGAAAAAAAGCGACGGTTTGCGAACTTCAGCCAATAATTACTAATAGTAAACACGTAGCTGATTACGATCAGCCAACCAAGTAAAACACCCAGACGATATAAATTCATAATCT
>CAYPHB010000144.1:0-4093 GCA_964410445.1 uncultured Oscillospiraceae bacterium | reverse complement strand
ATGGATTCTAAGGAGGACCAAGAATGACCAAGTACGTGTACATGTTCACTGAAGGTAACGCGGGAATGAAAAACCTGCTCGGCGGTAAAGGTGCCAACCTTGCCGAGATGACAGGGCTGGGACTGCCAGTTCCGCGCGGCTTCACAATTACAACCGAAGCCTGCATCCGCTACTATGAAGACAACGAAACTATCGCTCCGGAAATCGAAAAGGAAATCTTCGACACTCTGGCTAAAGCTGAACAGGTTGCAGGTAAAATTTTTGGCGATCCCAAAGACCCCTACCTGGTTTCAGTACGTTCCGGTGCCCGGGCTTCGATGCCGGGCATGATGGATACCATCCTTAATCTTGGCCTTAATGATGAAGTTGTTGAGGGCCTTGCAGCTCTTACCGAAAACCCGCGCTTCGCCTATGACAGCTATCGCCGCTTCATCTCGATGTTCGCTGATGTTGTCATGGAAATCCCCAAATCGCTCTTTGAAGCTGAACTGGAAAAGGTTAAGCATGCCAACAATGTTGTGCTTGACACCGATCTGACAGCGGAAAACATGAGGGAAGTCGCAGAACGCTACAAAGCAGTTTATGAAGCAAAAAAGGGCGAAGGCTTCCCGCAGGATCCCAAAACCCAACTGATTGAATCTGTCAAAGCTGTATTCCGTTCCTGGAATAATGAACGAGCGATTATCTACCGCCGTATGAACGATATACCCGGCAGCTGGGGAACCGCTGTCAACGTTCAGGAAATGGTGTATGGCAACATGGGCGATACCTCAGGTACAGGCGTTGCTTTTACTCGTAACCCTGCTACCGGCGAGCGCAAGCTGTACGGTGAATTCCTGATGAATGCTCAGGGCGAGGACGTCGTTGCCGGCATCCGTACACCTGCGACCATTGATCATCTGCGCGATATAATGCCGGAAATCTATCAGGAGTTTGCAGATATCGCCGAAAAACTTGAGCGTCACTACAAAGATATGCAGGACATGGAGTTCACCATTGAGCGCGGTAAGCTGTTTATGCTCCAGACTCGCAGCGGTAAGCGCACGGCGGCAGCTGCTCTTAAAGTGGCTGTCGATCTGGTCGAAGAAGGAATGATTTCGAAGCGTGAAGCTTTAATGAAAATCGACCCCAAACAGCTTGATGCCCTGCTGCATCCGACATTTGAGCCTGGCGCCATAAAGGCAGCAACACGTATAGCCAAAGGTCTGCCGGCTTCGCCGGGAGCTGCTTTTGGTCAGGTTTACTTTAACGCTGAAGACGCAACAGCTGCCGAAGCCAGGGGCGAAAAGGTGATTCTGGTTCGTCTGGAAACATCACCCGAAGACATCCAGGGCATGAACGCAGCTGAAGGCATCCTGACCGGCCGCGGCGGCATGACCTCCCACGCCGCTGTTGTTGCGCGTGGCATGGGCAAATGCTGCATCTCCGGTTGCTCAGAAATTAAGATCAATGAAGAAGGCAAATTCTTTACAACCCAGGCTGGCGAGCGTTTCGATGAAGGTGACTTTATCTCTCTGGACGGAACCAGCGGTATTGTCTACAAAGGGCAGATTGCTACCATTGAAGCTAAACTTTCCGGCGACTTTGCCACCATCATGAGCTGGGCCGATGAGGTTCGTTCGCTCAAGATCCGCACAAATGCCGACACCGTCCGTGACGCTGAAAAAGCAATCGAACTCGGCGCCGAAGGTATTGGCCTTTGTCGTACTGAGCATATGTTCTTTGAAGCTGACCGTATCTTCGCCTTCCGCAAGATGATTATCGCTCAGGATGAAAAAGCCCGTCGGGCTGCCTTGGCGGAGATTCTGCCGATCCAAAAGAACGACTTTATCGAAATTTTCAAAGCAATGCGGGGCTATCCAGTAACGATCCGTCTGCTTGACCCGCCGCTGCATGAATTCCTGCCCAACACCAAGGATGAAACTGAAGAATTAGCTAACGCGCTGGGTAAAGATCCAGTTGAACTGACCAGCTTCATTAAGAGCCTCCATGAAACCAACCCGATGCTGGGCCATCGCGGTTGCCGTCTGGCGGTTTCTTACCCGGAAATCGCTGAAATGCAAACCCGCGCCATTATGGAAGCGGCAGTTGAACTGGCCAGGGAAGGTATGGAAGTTATCCCTGAAATTATGATCCCGCTGGTTTGCGAAGTAAAAGAACTCAAGTTCGTCAAAGAAATCATTGTTAGAACAGCCGAACAGGTTCTGGCAGAAAGCAAACTGACGATCCCGTATCAGGTGGGCACAATGATCGAAATTCCCCGTGCGTGCCTGACGGCTGAGGCTATTGCCCGTGAAGCTGATTTCTTCAGCTTTGGCACAAACGACCTCACTCAGATGACCTATGGTCTCTCACGTGATGACGCCGGCCAGATTTTGGATACGTATTACAAAGCCAATATCTTCGAAGCAGATCCAACAGCGAAACTCGACCTCGAAGGCGTTGGCCGCCTGATGAGGATGGGCAGTGAAGATGGCCGCCGCGGCCGCCCGGGACTTAAGCTGGGCATCTGCGGTGAGCATGGCGGCGACCCTGCCTCTATCACCTTCTGCCACAGCCTCGGTTTCAACTATGTTTCCTGCTCGCCCTTCCGCGTACCGATCGCCCGTTTAGCCGCTGCTCAGGCAGTGGTTTCCGATCAGGCCCAGGGAGCCGCCCAGGCTTGATTGACTGAGCAAATCCCTGACCAAAGCCTGACAAAAATAGCCTGAAAAAAGGGTAATACCAAAAACCAAAACGTGATAAAGCCCGGAGCTGCATAACTCCGGGCTTTTATTCTCAGTTTTGATTAGTTTTTATTCCAGGATAAGGCTTAGCAAGCAAATGTTTTACGGAATTCACCCGGCGTCATTTTTTCAAAACGTTTGAAAATAAAGCAATAATAGCTGACGTCATCGAAGCCAACCAGACGGGCGATCTCGCGAATCGAACGTTCGACACTGTCCGAAAGCAAATTTTTGCTGATACCTATCCGATATAGGTTAATATACTCAAAAACTCGTGAATGCATGGTTTTGCGGAATAGTGTGCAAAGATGCTGCGGTGTGACACCCAGTAAATCAGAAAGAGTTTTAAGTGTGATCGATTCAGCATAATGTTCGCCGATATAATCCAGAACAGGCCTCAAGCGTTCATAACGGGTAGCCAGACTGGAAGAAATATTAGCTGCCGCATGCTGGCTGATTCCGGCCAGCAGATTATAAACCGCTGCGGAAACACCAGCGGAATTTGGTATTTCAGGACTGGCCGCAGCCCGTTGTAAATGCAAAAAAAGCAAATGTATTTCTTCTGCGCTGGCAAGGTGCCAAACCCCGGTGGTCAGCGCTACCTCGGGCAGATCAAAGAAGGCTTCAATTTGCTCGCCTTCGAAAATTACCGAATCTGCAACAGCATCTGTTTCCGTCATCCATTCAAAAGAATCTCCGCGCCGGATCAAAACGAGTTGGCCAGGCATTACTTTGCACTTTTGACCGCCATCCTGCAAGAACAAAGAAGCGGTGCCGGAGCGCAATAAAATAGCTGTGGTCTCATCAAGACCATTTGGATTGGCAGCACAAGGAAGCTGATGATCGAGCGCGATCATCTTCGCGTAGAAAGGCAGCTGGCGTTCATATTCGGTCATAACAGGAAAAATGTAACCATTCATAAACCAACCCCACCAACAAATCAGATTGTTGCCTCTCTTAAAATATTCAAGCTAATGCCTAAATAAATGGAATTCTCAGCGCAACTATGCTAGATAAATATCGACATAGAACATCACTTGTATTTTCATTTTCTGCCATGACTTTTTGAAAGTCAACAGACTTAACAGAAAATTCTTAAAATAGAACGATTTGAATATCATTATGTTCACATACCCTAATGGGCCAATGGAAAGCGGATTAAAGACCGGAATTTTCCTGCAGTATATTGAAGTTTATGGAGGGCGATTACGCGATATCACTACGATGTTGAAGGGTAATTTATACATATATATATAGCAGCAACAAGGTGGATGTTTTAAGCTCACCTTCTGCAGCGGTCCAAACGCAGAGATTTCGGGGAATAAAAAAATAAGTAAAGAAAAGGCAAAAAATGAGTTGACAAAAAA
>CAYPHB010000143.1:0-4093 GCA_964410445.1 uncultured Oscillospiraceae bacterium | reverse complement strand
AGCGGCCTGGTGCTGAATGACGAGAGCAAGTCGGTTACTGTTGACGGTGATCCTGTTAACCTAACTGCATCCGAATACAATATTGTGCTCTTTTTACTCAAGAATAAGGGCAAAATTTTTTCTTCGAGTCAAATCTACGAAGAAGTATGGGGTGAACAGGCTTTGGGCAGCGAAAATGTTGTCGCTGTTCACATCCGTCACATCCGGGAGAAAATTGAGATTAATCCTCGCGAACCACGTTATATCAAGGTTCTATGGGGTCAGGGATACAAAATCGGCTGAACACGGCCACATGCCGCCAATATAATTTTTAGGGGAGGCCCAACATGCGTAAACCAAGACACTCTGTCATTTTCAAATCGATGATATTTTTCCTTACAACAGCTTTAGTTGCGGCTATGCTGATTTCCGGTGTGATTATTGTTAATGCTAATTCTGATGAATTCGTGCCCACAACTCCGTTTACCAGCAGCAGGCGTCTGGGAAATTACCTGCAGGGGGCGGCTAGCCTGATGCCTGCTTTGGAGAACAACCTTGCTGGTCGCTGGCCGGAAGACGGGATAGTTGAAATGCGTGATTTATCGGAACTGGCGCCGGATCTGGATCCAGGTTCATATTGGATTTTGCTGGACAGTAATCTGCAGCTGCTTTACCGCGATAACAAGACTGGTAATATCATCACTAATATCGAAAACGCTCAGGCTGGACTTGAGCCAGACATCAAGTCAGCGGCTTTCGCCAGTGAGTTACTAAAGAATAATTACGCTTTCCAGCTTGATTTCAAGAACGGCAGCATTAAGCTTAGCGAGGGCTTGACATCGGCAGATGTACCGCCGCAACTGCAGCAGATTAGTATGTATCAGGCTGGCAGAGATGTTAATTTTACTTTTGTTCTCGATACCAGCTTCAGTAAGCTTGACCATATTAGAAATGGCTCAATCGAATACAGCAGGCAACAAAGCTGGACAATATACGCTTTGATTATTCTGGGTGTGTCCTTGCTGCTGTTTCTGGCAATCTGGATATTTCTGATCCGCTTTGCCGGCTGCCAACAGGGAACCAGCAAAATACAGCTCTCCTGGTTTGACCGGATTTACGGTGAAATAATCCTGCTGGCAGTTGCTGTTATGGCAGCAATTACACTTAGTGTAGCGCAGCACTTTTTCTACAACTACGGTTCATTTTTCGGCAGTAATCCACTAGATTACTTAGTTGTTGTTCTGGCCTTTTATGTAGCCGGCGGTATACTCTTACTGTCGCTAATCCGGCGATACAAAGCAGGTATCCTCTGGAAGCAGACCCTGACAGCAACTTTACTCCGCATTGGCAAGCAGTTCTATGACAATCGCAAGCTGCTCTGGAAAGCCATTTTGCTCTATGCTGCTTATGTATTCTTCATTTTTGTTGCCATTTTCATGCTTGCTGTTACAAGATATGACAGTGTGTTTTTTCTCCTCTTTCTGGCTGTACTAGTCATACTGCCGGCGGTGTTCATTTTGCTGCCGGCATCCCGCTGGGTAGTTCAGTTTCAAAAGGTAAATGAAGCAGCGGGAAATTTGGGCTTTAATTCTTTTAAGTTGAGCGAACCAATTGAAAAGTTGCCGGCCGACTTACGAAATCTGGCAGATTGCCTCAGTCATACACAGGATCGGATGCAGCAGGCTGTTGCCGAACAATTAAAAAGCGAACGCTTAAAAACCGACTTGATTTCCAATGTTTCACACGATCTGCGGACGCCGCTGACTTCGATTATCAGCTATATTGATTTATTGAAACAGGAGCCGGAGGGTTCGGTAAAAACCGCAGAATATCTTGATGTTCTGGATCAGAAATCTCAAAGGCTCAAAATTCTGACTGATAACCTGTTCGAAGCCGCCAAGGCTTCTTCCGGAAATTTGCCAGTCAAAATGAGCAATGTCAACCTCAATGAGCTGGTCAGCCAGCTGTCGGGTGAATATAGTGACCGACTGGAAGCAGCAGGCCTCACACTGGTGGTCAAGCAGCCTCAAACAGAAGACGGTGAAAACCTGCCGCTTGCGATAAGCAGCGACGGTAACCACGTTTCACGCATCCTTGATAACCTGATGACCAACGCGATTAAGTATTCATTACCCGGGACACGCGTTTATCTGGATTTACGGACAGAAGATAATAATGTTGTATTCGAGCTGAAAAACATCTCGAAAGACAGCTTGAACTGTTCTGTGGAAGAATTGAGCCAGCGCTTTGTTCGGGGTGACGAAGCCCGCCACTCCGAGGGTTCCGGCCTGGGACTGGCGATAGCATCAAGCCTGGCAGAAATTCTTGGCGGCGAATTGAATTTCAAGCTTGACGGGGACCTTTTCAAGGCGATTTTGCAACTGCCGCGATAGCATCTGGTTTCCGTTTGAGTTATCATTGATAGAAGCGGACTCGCGTCGGCAATATTTTGATAACCCGGGTAGATTGATGCAAAGGTTCTTTCGTTTTCTCATTTTAATAATTATCGCGACCCTGCTGTTAACTTCGTGTTCACCGGCCCGCCTCAACCCGCGTTATAAGCAATTGTTCCGGGCTGAGGGTGAAATCCTCTCCTTGCAAACCAATGGAGCTGTAGAACGCCAGCCATTGGCGAACGGTTTCCGGCAGCTGATTTTGCGTCTGCCTGTTTCAGACGATGGCAACGGCATAATTCTTAACGACATTTATTATTACGTCAAAGGCAAGAAACTTGTAATCTTCCCGTTGCACAACCGTGACAGGCAGGATATGTACACAGCTGAGGATGGTGAGATTCTAAGGCTGCACTTGGTTTCGGAAAAACACATCATTCTGAGCAAAGCGTTTAAGCCGCGAGGCCAATCACAGCCAATCGGGGAATATGAGTTTTATGAACTTGAAGTCGCAACTGGTGAAGTCACGGCGCTAAGCCAGGAAGCCACTGCACCGGAGTTATCACCAAACTTTCTGGCTATTGTGCAAGACCGGCTCTTTTTTACTAATGACAAGGTCAAACTGGGCGAAATCAATCTGACAAACGGGCAAGTAACAGACATGTCCGCTCAGGTTGAGCATAAGCCAACACATGCTGCAATCAGCGGTGATACGCTTTTCCTTAGCGCCTGGCACCAGGCTCTGTATGCTTTATCGCTTTCGCCTGCAACGAGTTTTGCGAATATCAATAAAATCGATTTTGGTAAAATTGCCGGTCTGCCGGGCGCAATAGCTTCTGACGACAACGGTGTTTTGCTTTCCCTTGAGGGCAGCGATGTTAACTCTGCCATTTATCGGCTCGAAATGCCGGGTTTAGAGCCGGTTCTGCTTTCTGACCTGCAGGGAACCGGAATCTCCAATTTGTCCCATCTACTACGCGATCAAAATCAGATATATTGTCTTGCCAATGAGGGAAAAAAGTTTACAGCATTGCCGGTTTCAGGCAGTTAATTTTGGCCCTGAGCCAGAGAAGGAGTGCAACTAGTATGAAAAATAACGTCAGGGAAAAACTGGCTCTTGGCCAGAAGGTGGTCGGAACATTTTTTGAAATCGGCAGTATGACTGCGGTCGAATGTCTAGCGCTCACAGGTCTCGACTATTTCATTATTGATTGTGAACACGGGCCGTTTGATGTTGAGCGTGCCCTGGAATTTGTGCGTACGGCTGAACTGAAAAACATTACCCCGTTTGTGCGTGTCAGTGACATCTCCCGGCCGGCAATTCTGAAAATGCTCGACATCGGCGCCCAAGGGCTGATCGTTCCTTGTGTTGACACTGTTGAACAGGTCAAAAAGATCGTTGAATACGGCAAATATCCGCCGCTTGGCCGCCGGGGCTTTTTCTTTACCCGCGTAGCTGAATACGGCAATTCTGCCGAAGCTGCGTCGATCGAAAACTATCTGCAGAAATGCAACGACACTGTTATGCTGATTCCGCAGTGCGAAACTGTCGGCTGTTTGGAAAACATTGAAGAAATAACTGCCATCGAAGGTGTAGACGGCATTTTTGTCGGACCTTATGACCTAACCATAGCTATGGGTATCCCGGGCCAGTTCAGCAATCCAACCTTCTTGCAAGCGCTGGACCGTGTTAAAAAAGCCTGCAAAGCTGCCGGCATTCC
>CAYPHB010000142.1:0-4115 GCA_964410445.1 uncultured Oscillospiraceae bacterium | reverse complement strand
ATAAAGGATGTAAAAGGACTTGGTAAGCCGGATGACATAGTTGAAGTTCAGGATGGTTACGCGCGCAATTTCCTGTTTCGGCAAAAACTGGCGCTGGAAGCCACTCCGGAAAACCTGAATACTGTAAAGACCCGCAAAAAAGCCGAGGCCGCCAAGGCTGAACGCGAGCGCCAGGAAGCCATCGACACAGGCGAGCGCCTTAAAGGACAGGTTTTCACCTTGCAGGTAAAATGCGGTGAGGGCGGCCGTCTTTATGGCGCAGTTACCGCGATGGACGTCGCTGCTGCCATGGCCAAAGAAAACATGAAGGTTGACAGGCGCAACATCACTTTGCCGGATCAGATCAAAAGTCTTGGGCTATACGACGCTGAAGTGCGTCTGCATCAGGATGTCACCGTTAAGTTTCAGATAAATGTCGTTCCCTTAAAGCCATAACCGGAGGAAAAAATGTCCAATACTTCAGTAAGCCTGGCCCGTAAACTTGCTACAGGCAGAGTGCCGCCCAACAATATTAAAGCTGAGCAGAGCGTGCTGGGATGCGCGATGTCCGGGCTCAAGCCGCTGGCTGAAATCATGGCAGTATTAAAGACTGAGGATTTCTACCGGCCTGATCATCAGCTGGTTTACGATGCGATTTGTGAGCTTTCGATGGCCAGCAAACCTGTTGACATTATTACCGTATCCGACTTTCTGGACAGCCGCGGCAAGCTGCTTAATGCCGGTGGTTTGGCCTATATTTCCTCATTGCCGGACCAGGCTCCCCTGATTGCCAATGCCGGCCACTATGCTGATCTTGTGCGCCAAAAATCAATTTTGCGCCGCCTGATTACAGCGATGGATGATGTTACCGCGCTTTGTCTGGAAGATGGTCAGGAAGCCGGCCTGATGTTGGACGTCGCCGCCAAACGAATTTATGATATCCGCGAAAACCGTGATGCCATTGGTTTTGAAAGCCTGAAAGATATTATCGGCAGAACCGTAAATGAGATAGCTGAAATTGCCAGGGGAAAACCGCGCGAACACTTGGTTCAGACAGGCTTTCGCAGCCTGGACCGCGCTCTCGGCGGTCTGCGTCCGGGCAGTCTGATTATTGTTGCTGCCCGGCCCGGTATGGGTAAATCAGCGCTGGCTCTTAATATCGCCCAAAAAGCCGCGACGCTTTACCGTGTCCCGGCCGCCATCTTCAGCCTGGAAATGTCCAAGGAAGAGATCGGTAACCGGATGCTGAGCGCTCAATCCCAGATCAACTCGCGCAACCTCAATATAGGCGATCTGAAAACAGATGACTGGGAAAAAATCGCCCGCGCCCTGCCTTACTTGTCAGCGGCTCCGGTATATATCGATGACCGCTCCGGCACCAGCGTAATGGAAATGATGTCCAAATGCCGCCAACTTAAACTCGATGGCCATTTGGGTTTGATCATAATCGACTACCTGCAGCTTATGAGCGGCAGCGGCTCTGGCCGCTTTGAAAGCCGACAGCAGGAAATTTCCGAAATCTCCCGTTCGCTTAAAATTATGGCTAAAGAACTGAACGTGCCGGTAATCGCACTCTCGCAATTAAGCCGTGCCTGTGAAATCCGCTCAGACAAAAAACCGCTGCTTTCGGATTTGCGTGATTCGGGCGCAATTGAGCAGGATGCTGACGTAGTTATGTTCCTGTTCCGCGAGCACTATTACGCTTCCGATCAACAGCCTCTGGAAGTCGAGGACGCGGAAGTTATCATCGCCAAGAATCGCCAAGGCGAGACTGGCAGCATTCACTTAAGCTGGCGCCCGCGCTTCACGATGTTCTTTGAAAAGGATGAAGCCTGGATGCCGTCGGAAGCTCCGCCGGCCTGAGGAAATCAATGGAAAAAGTTGATATTTTGCCTCAAGTTCAGGATTTCTGCCGCCGTAACGATCTGCTGCCGGAAGGCGGTCTTATTATTGTCGGCTTATCCGGTGGCCCGGATTCACTCGCTTTATTTGATATCCTGCACCGCCTGGCCCCTAAGTACAATTACACACTCGTAGCTGCGCATCTAAACCACGAACTGCGCGGTGTTGACGCTGATGCTGATGAAACCGCAGTCCGTTGCTTTTGCGAGGATTACAAAACCCGTTTATATGTTAGAAAGCGCGATATCGCAGCTGAAGCAGCTGCGAATTGCCAGAGTGAGGAGGAAGCAGGCCGGCGGGCCCGCTATTCCTTTTTTGACATTGTAGTACGTAAGGAAGCGATGCTGATGGCAGCCGAAAAGGCGCAATCAGATCCGGAAAGTCAACGGATTCCCAACCCGCTGGAGCATCATGCGCTTTATGCCGAACCAGTTGAAACGCATAATAGTGACTACTATCGCCAAGGTATCCGCGTCGCGGTCGGTCATCATCGCAATGATCAGGCTGAGACAGTGCTGCTTAACCTTGGCCGCGGCAGCGGAATCGACGGCCTTGCCGGTATGCGTCCGCAAAACGGGCATATTATCCGGCCGCTGTTGCCGATCGCACGGGAAAAAATCGAAGCATATGTCAGCTGGCGTGGCTTGAAGCCTTGCCTCGATGCGACTAATCTGGAAACAAACGCCACCCGCAACCGTTTGCGTCATCAGGTGATACCGGCTATGTCTGAAGCCTTCGGCTTTGACACTGTACCTTCATTGGCCAGAGCCGCCAGATTGCTGCGTCAGGATGCTGATTATTTACACCAACAAGCCGAAAATGCTTTGGCTGCAATTCAGGCGGGGGCAGAACATACAGCTAAACAGCAACAGCTCCGGGAATACAATCTCCCCGGGGCAGTGGCAATTCTTTCGATCAAAGAAGCGAACGAACTGCATCCGGCCATTCTCAGCCGGGTCTTGCGCCGCTGGTACCAGGATAGCTTTGGCGACGTGCGCGACCTTTCTGCCCGGCAGGTGGCGGTGCTGATTAATCTCTGCCGGCCCGGCCGCAGCGGCAGGAAGGCAAGTCTTCCTCAGGGCAGGTCAGCTGTACGTGACTTTGACAATCTGGTGCTGCTGGAGGCGACTGAGGCCGCGAATGTCGCAACAGAGGCTGCCGGGACAGATACCGCAGCCAAGAAACGTCCGGAACAGCCGCTTAAAATTCCCGGAACAACAGAATTATCCGGGGGCGACCGCTTTGTAACCCGCTTCATTGTCGTTCAGAATCAAATCGTTTATAATAGCCAGATATGGTGCTTTCAGGCATCGGAACTCAGCGGAGCTGTTGTGCGCTATCGTCGGCCTCGTGATTATTTCAAGGCTGAAGGAAAGGCGCACGGCAAATCTCTGAAAAAGTATTTTTGTGAACGCAAAGTGCCTGCCGGTCTGCGCGACCGGTTGCCGTTAATAGCCCGGGGCGATACAATTCTCTGGATACCCGGGGTAGGCGCGGCCTGCAGATTGTCAACAGAGGCGGTTGCTGAAGGAATCCCTCACGAGGCATGGGTTGAGGTACGTTACCTGCGATCACCTGCGCCAACGAAGCCTGAAAACTAAGCTGCTGCGACTAAACGGCCGCTCGCTGAAGTTTTGGCATACAGCAAATAAAACAGGAGGCAATCCAGACCCCATGGGAAAATATATTAAAGGAATAATGATCGAACGCTCTGAAATTGACGAAATGTGTCAAAGGCTGGGTGAACAGATTTCTGCCGATTATACCGGCCGTGAAGTTGTTTTGATCGGCGTCCTTAAGGGCGCTTTCATTTTTATGGCCGACCTGGTCCGCCATATAACCATACCCTGTTATATCGATTTCATGTCGGTTTCCAGCTACGGCAGCGGAACCCGCACATCAGGAGTTGTCCGGATCAATAAAGATCTGGACGGCGATATCACAGGTAAGCATGTGATTGTAATTGAAGACATTGTGGATTCAGGGCTGACACTCAACCATCTCAAGCAGCTGCTCGGCACACGCAATCCTGCCAGTATTGCTTTTTGCACAGCGTTCGACAAACCGGAACGCCGTCGCGTTGAGATTGATGTTGAATATGTCGGCAAGCGGATTCGTGATGAATTTATTGTAGGCTATGGGCTTGATTATGACGGTCGATACCGCAATCTGCCGGATGTAGCTATTTTGGGAGACGATGGAACTGGAGGCGACAGATGAACAAAAAACGCAAT
>CAYPHB010000141.1:0-4142 GCA_964410445.1 uncultured Oscillospiraceae bacterium | reverse complement strand
GAAAGCGGCCGGTAGCGGATGCCGCGCTGGCCGAGTTCTTCGCTGACAAGAGTGTTAACCTGATCGAAAAGCGCGTCCAGGTTATCGTTATTTTCGATTAAATGTGTGGCTAGTGCTTTATACTCTTCATCTGTCATTTGCATCTTAATGCGACGGCGTGCTTCGGCAGCGGACATACCGCGGCCAATAAGCCTGTTGATCCGATTATCTTCATCTGCCCAGACCACCCAAACCTGATCGCATTTATCCAAAAAGCCTTCCTTGACTGGAATCGGCACATCCAGAAAAACAGCCTTGACTTTATTTTGTTCCAACCGCTCAATACTGGTATTCATTTCAGCCAGAACCTGCTGGTGGATTATCTGACTTAGGCGATCCAGGCTGCGGCGGTTTTCAAACACCAAGGCAGCCATTTTTTTCCTGTCCAGGCTGCCATCATCAGCCAGCATATCCTCGCCAAACTGTTCCGTAATCAACGGAAGCGCGCTGCCGCTGGCCGCAGTCACGTTACGTGAAATCTGATCAGCATCCAAAACAGGCAAACCCGTCTGTGCGCATATCTTTGCTACTGTAGTTTTTCCCGAGCCAATGCCCCCGGTGATTCCTATTACAAACATTTATAATGCTTCCTCTGTAGCCGGCGGCTCAGGCTCCGGCTCACCTTCTGCAATTTTGCAGTTATACCAGGTGTCACCCTGATCGATATCAATCAGCAGCGGCACTCTTAGTTCGACAACATTTTCCATTACGTGACGCATCAGCTCCCTGACACGTTCTACTTCTGCCAGTGGCGCCTCTACTATCAACTCATCGTGCACCTGCAAAATCAGTCGGGCTCTAAATCCCTGCTTGCGCAGCTCGTGGTCGAGCCTCACCATGGCGATTTTAATCAAATCCGCCGCGGTTCCCTGCAGGGGCATATTCATAGCGGCACGTTCACCAAAATTTCGCTGATTGCGGTTGGCTGACTTAAGCTCGTGCATATAGCGACGACGCCCCAGGATGGTCTCTACATAACCATTTTCATATGCCTGGGCAATCAATCCGTCCAGGTATTTGCGGACTTCAGGATAACGTGCGTCATACTCGCTGATGTATTTGTGGGCTTCCTTGACAGGAATACCCAGACTGCGGGCTAAGCCGTAATCTGAGACACCGTAGACTATGCTGAAATTAACAGTTTTAGCGATGGAGCGCTGTTCGCGGGTAACCTGCCCGGCCGTCACGTCAAACAGACCAGTTGCTGTGGTAGTATGAATATCTTCGCCTTTAGCAAAAGCTTCGATCATCGCAGGATCACCAGACAAATGAGCCAGCAAACGCAGCTCGATCTGCGAGTAGTCAGCATCGACCAGCAGCCAGCCTGCAGGTGCGGCAAAAGCTTTTCTGATCTGGTTCCCCACACTCATGCGTATGGGAATATTCTGCAGATTCGGTTCAGTGCTGGAAAGTCTGCCGGTGCTAGTCTGTACCTGATTTAGTGTTGTGTGCACCCGATTGTCGCGCGGATCAATCAGTTTTTCCAGACCTTCGACAAAAGTCGACAATAACTTGCTCAACAATCTGTATTCAATAATTAAAGGCACTATGTCATGTTGGCTGACCAAACCTTCCAGAATGTCAGCGCTGGTAGAGTAATTGCCGCTGGCACTGCGCCGACCTGCCGGAAGACCCAACTCTTCAAACAGAACCTCGCCCAGCTGTTTAGGCGAATTGATATTGAATGTCCGGCCACTGTAGCCGTAAATTACCGTTCTTAGTTCTTCCAGCCGTTCACTAAATTGCTGGTTCAGATCTTGCAGCATAGCTGAATCAACTTGCACACCATATCTCTCGATGGCAGCCAATACAGTTACCAACGGCATTTCGACATCCCAGGATAGTTTTTCAATATTCTGGTCTTTTGTTTCCTTTATCTGAAGTAAGGCGATTTCGCGAATCAGGCAGCTGTTTGTCGCCAGATATTGACGCTGTTCCTGCAAAAATTCCTGTTCATTATCCTTTGGCTGCGAACTGTCTACCTCAGCAGCCTGTGCTGCCTCAACTAAAGGATTCGCCAGCTTTTTGACAGGCTGATTCAATAAAAATACTTTGCCTGTCATGCGCTCGTACAAACGAGGCCAATCCGGCCGGCCATCCATGGTATTCAGCAGATATGCTGATATCATTACATCATGGTATCTAGGCATGGTAATCAAGTCGTAGTCAACGTTTTTAAAGCTTACCTTCCGTAATTGACCTTTTATATCGAAGCCGGCAATTACTCCCATAAACTTGCCTAGCAGCAAAAGCGCCTCACGGACTTCAGCAACACAACAGGCTGAGTCATCGGGAAAATTCACCAGCAAACCAGCTTCAGGTTCAAGTTCAATGCTGATTAACTCTTCAGGGCGCGGTGCAAAACCTGCCATCCGAGCAGTAATATCCGCTTCAAGCTCACGGTTCAGATCATTAATCCGGGCAGCAAATTTCTCTAAATCCCAGAGTTCGTAAACAGCGGCTGCTTCGAGTGCCGCCAGTGTTTTCGCAGTCTGTTTCTCAGCGGTCAACCCCAGTTTGTCAATTAAGGTGCGAAAGCCAAGGCGTGACAATATGGCATAAGCGGCTTCGTTGTCCGGTTCCATGACTTTGAAATCATCAATTACAGCAGGGACTTGTGCAGTTTGGCAGATACGGGCCAGATCGCGTGACAAATAAGCCATTTCCCGCCCTGCTTCCAGCTTCTTAGCCTGAGCCGGGCGAATCTGGTCCAGCGAGTTGTAAATATTTTCCAGTGAGCCAAACTCAGCAATCAGCGCCATTGCGCTTTTTTCACCAATACCGCGTACCCCGGGAATATTGTCGGACGGATCACCCATTAAGGCTTTGAAATCAACGAATTGCTCAGGTTTAATGCCATAGCGCTCAACAACAGCGGCTTCGTCATAATACTCAATCTCGGTACGGCCGGCGCGGGAAACAGGCTGGACAATTTTAACGTGGTCTGTCACCAGTTGAAAGCTGTCTTTATCGCCAGTCAGGATGCTGACCTCGTAACCCTGCTCGGCGCCCAGCCTGGCGTAAGTACCAATCAGGTCGTCAGCCTCGAAGCCTTCAAGATCACAGCGCGGGATTTGTAAAGCGTCGAGGATATCCCCCAGAAGAGGTGCCTGGACAGACAAGTCATCCGGCATCGGTTTCCGGGTGCCTTTATAGTCGTCAAACATTTCGTGTCGGAACGTTGCTTCAGGGCGGTCAAAAGCGACCATTACGTGGGTTGGCTTTATTTCTTCCAAAAAGCGGAAATACATATTAAAAAATACAAACAGCGCGCCGGTAGGTGTCCCGTCGGCCGCTGTTAGGTTTTGCCGTCCATATAGCCCATAAAAGGCACGATGAAGTATGCTGAACGCGTCAACCAGCAAAAATCTGCCTGCAGACAATAATTTACCCTCCGATAGTTATCATTACATAGGTCAGCTGCCGTTCTTTTTCAGTCGGCAAGAGCTGCGAATAAAGTGTTTCACCAAATACTTTGACCAGAAGCGGTTGATCGCCTGGAGGAATGAGTTCCACAGTTATTTTTAACGTGTCAGGCGGAATGGAACCGCGAAATGACTCAGCAGCAGAACTTGCTTCCGCAATGGGGTAGCCTGCCAGGATAACTGCTTTTTTCACAGGCTGAGCGGCATCGGCCGGGCTGGTAAGAATACGCAGTACCGAAGCATTGCTAAGCAGTTGAGGCTGCAGACCCAGCTTTTCACCACTCTTAACCAGTTTATCAAGTTCTGTCAAAGAGCCGGTGTATAAGCGGTAGCCAGGTACAGCAGCGGTAGTTGCGGCTGTAGTGCCGGCGGTAGTGCCGTAGATGGTCATGCCGCCAGATGTTCTGGTTTCTTCAGAGAGACGGGTGCCGGCTGTAGTAGTTGCGCTCTCCTGGCCAATAGACGGGTTGGTCTCTTGTCTGCCGCCGGTGGTAAATGCCCCCGAATCGTTGGCTATTGTCGGCATACCAGCCATAGCAGCAGTTGTAGCCATGGCAAAGCTGCTCGATGTGGCTCTTTGAGAAAGCGCCACATTTCGATAAACAAATACCAGGGTCACAACCAGGAAAACAAGCAGCAAAGCGCTGGCATAACGCAGGCTTCTCTGCCTGCCGGGCC
>CAYPHB010000140.1:0-4266 GCA_964410445.1 uncultured Oscillospiraceae bacterium | reverse complement strand
GAACATTATAGACTTTAAGGTTGATACCCTCAGCAGCCAGTACTTTGGCGGCTTCAAGCGCAATAGATACCATAACGCCAGTTGCGAACACAGTAATGTCGCCATCTGTTTTAATGGGATATACTCTGCCGACTTCGAACGCACGGTTTTCTTCTGTCAAAATGGGGAGATCGTTGCGGTTGACCCGAATGTAGCAGGGCCCGTCAATTTCAAGCATGGCGCGCATGCACTGAACAGTTTCAACAGCGTCAACCGGTGAGAAAACGGTCATGTTGGGCAGCACCCGCATGATAGCTATATCGTCGATGCTCTGGTGGGTTGAGCCATCGCCGAAGTCAGAAAGACCGGCGCTGGAGCCGCAGATTTTAACATTGAGCTTCGGGATGCAAACGCTGGTGCGGATCTGGTCATAGGGACGACCGGAGGCGAAAACAGCAAATGTGCTGGCAAAAGGGATTTTGCCGGTAAGTGAAAGTCCCGCGGCTACAGAAATCATATTGGCTTCGGCAATGCCCATTTCAAAATAACGCTCGGGATATTTCTCCTGGAACATAATGCTCATGGTAGATTTACCGAGGTCGGCTTCAAGTGCAACCACTTTTTCATTTTCAGCGCCAAACTTGACGAGGGTTTCGCCGTAGGCTACACGTTGGCTCAGATTTTGCATGAGTAAGCCTCCTTCTTTTCATTGATCAGTGAAATAGCGAGCTTGTACTGTTCATCAGACAGAGCGGCATTGTGATAGGCAGCGGAATTTTCAGCGAATTCAAGGCCTTTGCCTTTAACTGTATGAGATACAATCGCTACCGGCATGCCTTTGATTGTTTCAGCTTTATCCAAGGTATCACATACCTGTTTGCTGTCATGTCCATCGATTTCAAATACCTTCCAGCCGAAAGCTTCCCACTTGCTGGGAACCGGGTTGGTATTGAAGCGCACTTCAACAGGGCCGGTGGCCTGGATGCGGTTGTAATCAATAATGGCTACGATGTTGTCGAGTTTAAAGTTGGCTGCTGCCATTGCGGCTTCCCAGATCTGGCCTTCTGCCAGTTCGCCGTCGCCGACCATGCAGTAAACACGATTTTTGCTTCCGTCCAGGCGCAGGCCGAGAGCCATGCCAACCGCGATCGAAAGTCCCTGGCCCAGAGAACCTGTATTGGCTTCAATACCAGGTGTTTTACGCATATCGGGGTGACCTTGAAGCATAGCACCAAGTTTTTTAACTGTTTTTAGTTCTTCCAGCGGAAAATAGCCAAATTCTGCTAAGGCTGCGTATTGCGCAAGCGCGGCGTGGCCTTTGCTCATGACGAAACGGTCCCGATCAAGGCATTTGGGTTCATTGGGGTCATGCTGCATTTTGTAGCCATAAAGTGCTGCCATAACTTCAGCAGCAGAATAGGAGCCACCAAGGTGACCGGCTTTGCCGACACCTATCATGTCCAGCACTCGACTGCGGATGGTCCATGCCAGCGCATCGACTTTCGCGATCTGTTCTTCTGTGATCATGAGATTACCTCCAGTTTTTTGTTGGGTTTACGAATCAAACTGTAAAATGGCAGATCAAAAGATTGGAAAATTGCCATATAACCTGTATTATAGGTTATATCAGAATCATATGGCAAGACCTTTTCGGTTTCAACTGTAAAGATTTTTAAGTTATTTCACTACAAAGGAATTTCAGGGCGCAAATTTTCTTTGTTACCATGCTTAACGCTGTAATAACTATTGCTGAGTTAGGCCACGTTCAGTTAAGAGAAATTTTGACGAAGAATAAGTAAGGTTTGCTGCAGAAAGGAAATCAGATGGCTGACATCCGGCCCATACAAAAAATCAAAGTAAGTGATGAAGTGCTTGAGCAACTCAAGCAAAGTATTCTGGCTGGCGACTATAAACCCGGTGACCGTCTGCCTTCGGAGAAGGCTTTATGCGAGCTGTTTCAGGTAAGCCGGATTTCGGTACGCACTGCTTTACATAAACTGGCAGCCATCGGCCTGATCGAAACGCGCAACGGCGAAGGCACTTTTGTGTGCAGCTTTGATACCAGTGCAGTTTTGCTGCCTTTAATGCAGGACATCGCGATAACACCCGAAACAATCCTGGAGCTGCTTGAGTTCCGTGAAGGAATCGAACGGCTCGGCTGTCGTCTGGCTGCCCGCCGGGGTAATGAATCAGAAAACGAAAAGCTGCTTTCACTGTACAAACTAATGGAAGCAGATGCTCATACCGGTAATCAGGAACTGTTCACTCAACATGATATTGAATTTCATCGCCAGATATCGAAAATGTCCGCTAATGCTTTTATTGAACGGACGTTGGACATAATTGACGATCTTTACCGCGCGCATTTGCGTCAAATGAACCAAAAAATCAGCCTGCTGCGCAGCCTGGAATACCACCGCGACCTGACAGAAGCGATTGGTAATGGCGAAGAAGCAAGAGCTGAGAGTATAATATCTGCAAGCATACGCGAAAGCATGCGCCAAGTCACAACCTGGCAGGCGTAAAACTACATCCGGAGGGTTTCGATTTATGGGCAAACCGATTACTGACAGAGTTACCTGGGTAGGCAAAATTGATTGGGAGTTAAAACGCTTTCACGGTGACGAGTACTCAACCGATCACGGCTCTTCTTATAATTCATACTTGATCAGAGACGGCAAAACAATACTTTTGGATACTGTCTGGCAGCCGTTTGAAGCTGAATACATTCAGGCTCTGAAGGATGAGGTGGATCTGGCTGAGCTTGACGCGATTATTTGTCAGCATGCTGAAATTGACCACAGCGGCGCACTGGCTGAACTCGTACGCGAACGGCCTGATATTCCCATTTATTGTACGGCAAACGGCGTCAAAATTATCAAAGGCATGTTCCACGGTGATTGGAATTTCCAGGTGGTGAAAACCGGCGATATGATTGAACTTGACAGCGGCACACTGACATTTGTCGAAGCGCCAATGCTGCACTGGCCGGATACAATGTTCACCTATTACTCAGCTGACGAAATCCTTTTTTCCAATGACGGCTTCGGGCAGCACTATGCCTCTCAGTTCCGTTATAATGACGAAGTTGACCAGGCTGAGCTTTACCGGGAAGCCCGTAAATATTACGCAAATATTCTTACACCTTTCAGCGCTCAGGTTACCCGTAAAATCAACGAGATTTTGGCAATGAACCTGCCGTTGAAAATGATCTGCCCCAGCCACGGTGTGATTTGGCGTGAAAACCCGGCTCAGATAATCGAACAATACCTGACATGGGCGGACAAGTTTCAACAGAATCAAATCACAATTGTGTATGATTCAATGTGGCATTCCACCCGCCTTATGGCCGAGGCAATTGGCAGTGGCATAAGCAAGGCCGACCCTTCAGTAGAAGTTAAAATTTTTAACGCCGCTAAGTCAGATAAAAATGATATCCTGACTGAAATTTTCTGCTCCAAGGCAGTGCTGGTAGGCGCCTATACGATTAATAACGGCATTTCCTATGCGATCAGCGGAATTCTGGAAATGGTTTGCGGCTTGAAGTTCAAAAACAAGAAAGCGGCTGCTTTCGGCAGCTACGGCTGGAGCGGCGAAGGTAATAAGCACATTACTGAATTGCTGCGGCGGGGCGGTTTTGAAATAGTTAATGAAGGAATCAAGCTGCTTTGGAAGCCTGATGAAGCCGCGCTGGAGCAATGCTCCGAATTCGGCGCAGAATTTGTCAAAGCTCTTTAGGATAATCCCACAACATATTTGCGAAAACAAAGGGCAAAACTGCCGGTAAAGCAGTTTTGCCCTTTATAATAAGGCTTACGTTTGGCGCTGAACTCAAAGTACTTCTGAAAGTCCAGAACGCCACTCATTTATTTAATGTTTACTATAGGGCTGGCATCAGCGGCTGCCTTTAACCATTTACTGGATAACGCAGCTGGGCTACGCAGTCGGCCGCGACCGGCAGTTCATCAGCCGGCAGAACAAAGACTTTGCCGCCATGTGCCATTACTCTGGTAGCGGCAAAATCAAACAGTTCCTCTTCCTCTACGCTTGTCGGCCCGTCTGAAGCAGAATAAGGGCTCAGACCACGCTCAACGCTGCCATTCAGAGTTTTGCCTTCCTGCAGGAAAAGGGTTTCGACTTGTCCATTTGCAGCCGCGAGCAGGATTTTCCGGATATCGTAAAGCAACAAGTCGGAATTCAGCGAATTCCTCATGTTTTCAATTGCTTTATTCTTGTCACGTTCAAAAATCGGCCGGACAATTTCCCAACCCTGAGCCAGGAAATCAT
>CAYPHB010000139.1:0-4292 GCA_964410445.1 uncultured Oscillospiraceae bacterium | reverse complement strand
AATTGAGACCCAGTGCCCTGAAATTTCGATTATTACCCTGAACCGTTCTGGAAACCTGCATCTGGTGCCGGTGAGCCCGGAATTTGCCGATTACTGATTTTAGGTGCAGAATAGATGTATTATAGATGATAAATAATGCAGGGGTCAGGCAGAATAATTCAGAATTAATGAAGGATAAATGCAGGATTTTTGCATACGGGAGGTCAGTCAAAGGTAATGGCAGAAGCAAACAGCGCCGAAAATCCGCAACAAAACGCGGTAAGGCTGAATAAATATATCGCCGATTCCGGCCAGTGCAGCCGGCGTGAGGCAGATGCCCTGATTAGCGAAGGCAGGGTGCTGGTCAACGGCGAAATCGCTGTGCTCGGCCAGCGCATAGTACCCGGCCAGACAGTCACCCTCGACGGGCAACCGGTTGTTCCACTGGATCAGCCGGTTTATCTATTGCTGCACAAACCGATCGGCATAACCAGCACTACCGACCGCCACCGCAGCGACAATATTATTGATTACATTAAGTATCCTCAGCGGATATTCCCGGTTGGGCGTCTGGACCGCGATTCAGAAGGTCTGATCCTTTTGACAAATGACGGTTCGATCGTCAATAAAATGCTGCGCGGTCATAACAAGCATGAAAAGGAATACAGGGTTACTGTTGACAAGCCCCTGACACCGGAATTTATCCGCCAGATGTCCGAAGGTGTCGAAATTCTGGATACTGTTACTCTCCCCGCGCGGTTGATTCAGGAAAAGCAGTGCGTGTTCCGGATAATTCTTACCCAGGGGTTAAATCGCCAGATTCGGCGGATGTGCGAGGCGCTCGGCTACGAAGTCAAACGCCTGGTTCGGATCCGGATTATGCATTTAACCATCAGCAAGCTACCGTATGGACAGTACCGGCCGCTGACTTACCATGAAACAGCAGAGCTTAAGCGCCTACTGGCTGATTCCAGTGGCGAACCAATGAACGCGGAAGCAGAAGAAGATTTTGATTTTGAAGAATGAAAACCTACAGCACCAGATCGCCGACACCCTCCAGGACAATCGACGGCCGATAAGGAAAAGTATCTACTGTAGCGCGGTTGCTGACACCAGAAAGCACCAGCACCGTGTCAATTTCTGATTCAATTCCGGCGACAATATCGGTATCCATGCGATCACCGATAATTACACACTCGCTGCGCTGGACATTCAACAGTTTCAAGCCGGTGCGCATCATCAGCGGGTTTGGCTTGCCAATAAAATAGGCATCCTTGCCAGTCACCATTTCAATTGGAGAAATCAGGGCACGGCATCCTGGTACAATGCCGCTTTCAGAAGGCCCGCTGATATCAGGATTTGTACCGATCAGGCGGGCACCGCCCAATACAAGGTTCATTGCTTTGCAGATTGAATTGTAACCGTAGCTGCGGGTTTCACCGATAATCACATAATCCGGATGCTGATCAGTAAATCTGATCCCGGCAGCATATAATGCATTCATCAAGCCGGAATCGCCAATTACATAAGCTGAGCTGCCCGGTGACTGGGTGGCGACAAAATCCGCTGTTGCCTGGGCGCTGGTATAAAAGTGTTCGGGCTCCACAATCAGCCCCATACCTTGAAGCTTGCTGCTCAGCTCCGCCGGGGTTTTCTCACTGCTGTTGGTTAGGAACAAGAATGCTTTGCCGCTGTTCTGCAGCCAGTTGACAAATTCAACCACGCCCGGCAAAATTCGCAGCCCATGGTAAATAACGCCGTCCATGTCACAAATAAAACCCGGCTTGGCGCGGATAGTTTCCAGTTGTACTGCGTTCATTTCTGCTAAATCCATACAGTTGGCCAGCTTTTCAGGCTTTCCTATTGCCTTTTTCGCAAGCACGGCGGAGAATCTCCTCTACCTGTTCACGAGTAACGGCACCTTCATGAATTTTTTTATCGTCCACATAAAAGGTCGGAACATAATAATAATCATGTTTGCGGGCTTCTTCGGCCTGTTCACGTTCATCAACCAGCTCTATATTCAAAGCATCAAATTCCGGGTTTTCGGCGCGCAGTTCATCTACATATTGCAGAGCTCTGCGGCAATAGCCGCAATAAGTAAGCTTGAAGATTTTCACACATGTCTTGTCCAAATTGTCTGTGTTTTCCACATTTTCCATATTTTCCATATTTCCCATTGAAGTAATCCTTTCAATTTGACCAAATTTCAGGCTCAACTGCCTGTAATCTGCTGTTTCAAATTTGTGTTGTAATTTCAAAATTCATAGTAGCCATTATAGACTCTTATGCCAGATAATTCAGCACAACTGTTACCGCAATCGACCTGCAGAGTTATTCCCTTAGCAGCTCAAACGCAGAGGCGCACCGCTGAAACAGAAAGTTAAATCGGCCAGTTGTTCAACCTCGAATTCATCATGGGTGATCATAAATAGCGGCCGCATGCCGCGTTCCCGCTTAACCAACTCGATCATTTGCTCGCGCAGCGCAGAATCAAGCCCCTTAAACGGTTCGTCCAGAAACAGCACGTCCGACGGGAAAGCCAGAGCTCGAGCCAAAGCAACACGGCGGCGCATACCACCGGAAAGTTCGTCAGGATATTTAGCGGCAGCATCCGTCAATAAAACTTTGGGCAACCATTCTGCTGCTGCTTGTTTCTGAAGCACCTGATCCAGGTTTTCAGCGGCGGTCAACCAGGGCAACAGCCGATCTTCCTGGAACATGGTGGAAAATACCAGTCCTTCATGACCCTCAATCGTACCGCCATCAGGCTTTTCAAATCCTGCTGCCAGGCGCATCAGAGTTGTTTTACCGCCACCGGAAGGCCCAGTCAGGCAAACAATGCCTTGTAATGGCAAAACAAGGTCCAACCGGTCGAGCACAATTTCGTTCTCATAACTTTTGTTCACCTGGCTAAATATAATCTGCCTGGCGGGCTGAGGTTGTGCCGGTATTTGCTGGAGGTCAGGACGAGAACCAGTCATCTTCAAGCCGCCCTTCCCCGCGCATTGCGTTCAGTTAAAAATACCGGCAGATGAAAGTGGCGGCTGATTCGCTGAATTAACTTCATAAAGCCTTTTTCCAGCAACACCGATAAAACTATAACTACTATTGTCAGCGCGAATAAATCGGCTGTTTCCAGATAGATTTTTGATTCATAAATCCGTCCGCCCAGGGAGAAAAACGGGGTGCTCAACACTTCTGCGGAAATGCCGGCTTTCCAGGCAAAACCCAGTCCGCTTACGGCGGCGCTCAGGAAATAAGGGGCGACAGAAGGGATATAGAGCAACCGTAATTTTCTGCTGAAGGGCAAGCGATAAGCATGCACCATTTCCAACAGGTCATGATCGATTTGTTGAATACCTTCCGAAATATTGGCCCAGACTATCGGTACTACCATCAGAAAAACAATAAAAACCGGCACTCTCGAGCCTTGAATCCACACTAAAGCCAGAATAATGAAAGAGGCAATAGGGGTGGCGCGGATTCCTTGAATTATTGGTAAAAGCATCATTTTGGCAAGTTCAAAACGCACAGTCAAAATTGCTAAAATGGTCCCTGTTGTCAGACCGGCAACAAAACCAAGAACAATGCGCCCCAATGTGGCTGCAGCGGCATAGTAAAAGCCTGGCTCCCGGTGCATTCTGACCAGGCTGCTGATGATCTGAGCAGGTGAGGCCAACAAAATATCCTGATCTACCAGCATGTAGAGCAGCTGGTAAATTACTAAATAAAGCAGCCACACAAGCGCTCGCTGCCATAAGGGGCGGCGAGTCAGCCTGTGTGGCTGTTGTGACCGGGGGGTTAAGCCGGATTCAGCCAACCTGATAGTAGAAGCTGTCGTCTGGCAGCTTGCCGCCAACCGACTGAGGCTTGGCTTCAAACAGAATCTTCAGCAGTGGTTCAAGAACGGGCTTCATGTCAGCGCCGTCAATATAAACAATATTGCAGTTAGGGATAGCTTTGGCAGCGAGTTTGGCGTCAGCCATAATATTGTGCTTGACTGTCAGTTCGCCTGCTTCAGCAACGTTCTCATTCACCCACTTGGTTGAAGCTTCGTAGGCACTGAGGAATTTTTTAATAGCTTCCGGGTTCTTTTCCGCAAATTCGGCACGTACGGCAATACAACCTTGCGCCAGCTCAGCTTTTTCAGATCCAGCCACTTTACTCAGGGCTGAGCCAAAAGCTTCAGTCAGATTAATTGCAATGCGGAACTGCGGTGCTTTACTTAGCACTGTTGTCACAAATGGTTCCGGCAGCATAATCAATTTTTCTTTACCGGAAATCGCCAGTGTGGCAAGCTCAGCATGCTC
>CAYPHB010000138.1:2557-4368 GCA_964410445.1 uncultured Oscillospiraceae bacterium | reverse complement strand
TGTCGCTTTCTGTGCTGGTTCCTTATTAAAATCTGTTTCATGTGCTATGGCCTGCGGTTTTTTGAGCATCAGAATAATCACGATGCCGGCTGCTGCTGCAATCGCGGCTATTATGAATGCCGGCGTCATCAGGCTGATGTCATCAGCCGCAATATTTTTATAATATCCGGCAATGTAGGAAGAAACTACGGCGCCTATGCCGAAACCGATCAAGACCATACCGTAATTGGTAGCCATATGTTTGCTGCCGAACAGATCTGCGGTGAAAGCAGGAAACGTGCTGAGAAACCCGCCGTAGAACAGGCCGATCAGAGCAATGAGAACATAGATCATATAGCCGGTTGCCAGGTTAACGAGCAGGGATAGCACTACGTTGCCAGCAAGCAAGATTATTACAGTGTTGCGGCGGCCCAGTTTGTCTGAGGCCCAGCCCCAAAACAGCCGGCCAAATGAATTAAATAGCGAGATCATCAATACACCAATCGTTGCGGTGCTGGACATACCTTTGGCGATAGCTATTGGTTTAGCAAAGCCGATCATCATCAGGCCGCCCATACAAGCAAGCATTAAGGTAATGGTAAGCAGATAAAACTGCGGCAGACGCAAAACCTCACCTGGCGTGTAGTCACGCACAGCATTTTTTGAACCGGCGGTGGGCGGGGTGTAGCCTGCCGGCCGATAACCTTTGGGCGGATCCTGAACAAACCAGCCGCCGATTGTGCAGACAACAGCGAAAATCGCACTCAGAACCATGAATGTCTGCAGTTCACCCATGCCGGTACCACCGAATCTAACAATCAGAGTCTCGATCAGAGGCGTAAACAGTACGCCGCCAAACCCCAACGAGGCAACAATTAAGCCGGTTATGAAACCGCGCTTGTCGGGGAACCATTTTTGGGCGCAAGCTATCGTCGTTGAATAGGTAAAGCCCATGCCGACACCACCCAGAGCTCCGTAGGTTACCCAAATCATCCAGGGGGCCGCGGCTGTAGTGAATGAAGCAGCAAAAAAGCCTAAAGCCAGAATCAGACCACCGGCCATGACTACTTTGCGAGGACCAAAGCGACCGGCCAGCTTGCCACCGATTGTACTGCCAATCGAAAGCGTTGCCAGCAAGAGTGAAAAAGTCAGCCCGGCGGCAGCATGGTCGCCGTTGAAAATGCTTTTAGCGATGCCGTTTTGGAACAAACTCCAAACGTAGGCCGTTCCCAGGCAGAGCTGAATGGCAATGGAGGCGATAACAGGGATTACGCGGTTAGTTCGTTGTTGCATTGTTACTCCCTGACCGTTTTTGGTCACATAATTATATTCCGCGACAGCGCGTTAGCATTAACTCTACTTTGCCGCCGGTTTTACTGCAATCCGAATTAACAGGCTGAAGGTTGCTTAACATGCGAAATACTGGCTCTTTCGTGTCTATTTCCCGAAAGCTTCATTTAATGGCATAATTATTATGTTGCGAAGAATATTAATCCACATGATGCAAAAGACATTTTGAGAAGAAAAAGCAAGGAAAGGCAAGGAAAAAGCATAATGCAAGGTTCTGAAAACATCAATAGACCTCAGATACCCAAAATCCCCCGGAATCTGAAAAGGTTAATGGTTGCTGCTGTAGTGGTAGTTATTCTGTTAGCAATCAGTTCAAGCATGTTTTACACGGTATCTGAGCAAGAACATGCGGCCATACTTACATTTGGCGGCTTAACCCACGAAGAGGTAAATGCGGGTTTGCATTTCAAGGCACCTTATCCCATTCAGAAAGTAGTAAAAGTGCCTGCCAAACTCACACAGAAAGTTGAAATCGGCTTCCG
>CAYPHB010000138.1:0-2457 GCA_964410445.1 uncultured Oscillospiraceae bacterium | reverse complement strand
GCTCTGCGCTTTCAAGACATCGAACCACCTAGCGGCGAAGTGCAGGCTGCTTTCAGAGACGTAACCAACGCGCGTGAGGAACAAAACACCAAGGTTAACGAAGCACGCCGTTATGAAAACGAAAGAATCCCGGTAGCCCGCGGCGAAGCCCAGGCTGTGCTTGAAGCAGCGGAGGCAGACAAACAGGAGCGCATCCTGGCTGCTACCGGTGATGTGGCAAAGTTTAATGCGATTCTGGCAGAATACAAAAACAATCCGAATGTAACTCAACACCGGCTGGTAATGGAAACCTTGGAACTGATTTATCCAAACGCCAAAATAATAATTACGAATGAAGATAGCAACACGGTTCAATACCTGCCGTTGAACGAATTATTGAATCCGACGCAAGGAGGTGCAGCACAATGAAAAAGAAAAGCGCTAAATTAATCCTGCTTGCTATTGTACTTGTTGCAGCTGTAATAGTACTGCTTAATTCACTCTTTATTGTTAATGAAGGCGAATTCAAAATTGTGCTTCGCTTCGGCGAGGCAGTCACAATTCATACCGAACCAGGTCTGAAAATGAAGACCCCTTTTGTTGAAACAAGCGTCTCTCTACCCAAATATCAGATGATTTACGACAGCATGGCGACTCCTATACTGACACTGGATCAGAAACCGATTATTGTCGATAATTACACAGTCTGGAGAATCAGCGACGTGCAACGGTTCTGGCAGACTTTGCAAACTGTGAATTCAGCTGAACAGCGCCTGGATGCGGCTGTTTACAACGCAGTCCGCAGACGTTTATCCGCCACAGAATATGGCGACATCATCAGCGCCGAAACCGCCCGCGGCAATTTGAATGAAGAAATTCAAAATGAAGTTACCCAGGCCATGGAAGGCGGTAATACCGGCATTCAGATTATCGATGTCCGCATCAAGCGTACCGATTTACCGGAGGAAAACAAAGAAAGTGTTTATAACCGCATGATCACCGACCGGCGTTCCATCGCTGCCAGTTATCTTTCCCAGGGAACGGAAACAGCGCGTCGCATAACCTCAGCAGCCGATCGCACAGCCGACATTATTATTTCAGAAGCTGATGCTCAGGCTAAACAGATCACAGCCGAAGGCGAGCAGGAAGCAGCCCGCATCTACAACGAAGCCTACGGAGCAGACCCGGAATTTTACAAATTATATCGTCAACTGGAAAGCTACAAAGTTTCCTTTAATGGCGAACCCGTTATCATGTTGCCAATTGAATCACCCTACGGCCAGCTGCTTATGGGCCAGCTGCAACAAGGGCAGACAACACCGTAAGGCAGCAACGCCGTAAGGCGCATGTAAGAGAACAAAAAGTATCACATTCGTATATATTAATAATATTAAAGCAATATTAAAGTGGTGCGTGAACCGGTTGACAGCCGACACGCACCACTTTTTAATGTATAGGAATATTTTAAACAGACAACTCGAACGGGTATCGGATTAATTGATAATCACCCTTAATCTATTTCTGCGGCCAAGGTCCCCGGCAAACTCCCATTTGCCGAAAAGAGAAAACTTTCAGAGTAAGTATCAACCTGATAAGCGAACAATAGCCCCTGATAGCTAGCGCTTCGAGCTTCTTTTAAGCTTGCTGAGTCATTTTTCTGTTCAGAACCAGAAGTCATCTGCTTGTACTCCGCCAATTTCATAACCTTTTCGACACCAGAACCAATGCCTAAATCAGCTTCTATAAACCTGGCCGAAATTACCTCCGGCTTTTCAACGTTGGCCAACAAAGCGGTGATAGTGTCTTTTATCAGCTGGCGGCCCACCGCCAGCTGGTGATCACTTGCCTTATTGCGGTCAATTTCAAAAACAAACTGTTCAACCTTATTAAACGCAGAAAAAGATATAAACAGCTGATAGCATTCGTCGGAATAAAGATAAAAGGATCTTTCCGAGTCAACAATGTTTTCTGGCAAAAATGCCGAATCAACAGCCTCAATCAACGTCTGACGCCCAATCTTTATCCTTCCATCTGGCAGGGCTGCCTGATCAGTGTTCACAGTTTGATTATTTGCGGCCTTATTGTCCATCCCTGTTCCGGATGGAGTTTGGCAGCTAGTGGAAATTGTTATTATCACAGTTACTGCTACGATTAAAGATAATAGCATTTTGTATTTTTGTGACATTTTTATCTTTCCCCCGTGGATTTTGGGATACTTTTAAGAGTAGGCTTAAAATATTCAATATAACAAGCCGCCCCAACCAGCAGCAATATCCTTGTCTAGTGTACCATAGCCCTGAAAATACGCTTTAACTTCAGCAGTAAAAGCAGCGTATCCCAAGCTATTGTTATAAACAAGTGCAGAGCCTGTTGGATATACATTTCTTGAAAAACTGCCAGATAAATGATGTTCAGGCCATCCTTGCAGTATTCTTGAAGAATTATATTTTTTATATCACAAGAATATGGTTTTTATCT
>CAYPHB010000137.1:0-4373 GCA_964410445.1 uncultured Oscillospiraceae bacterium | reverse complement strand
AGGTTTTCTTCCTGGCGGGGCAGGTCCATCAGCATAACCTTGGCACCGAGCTCAGCAAAACCAGCTGCCGTTGAACGGCCAATACCGCCGGAAGCACCTGTAACCAGAGCAACCTTGCCTTCCAGTGTAAAGAGGGATTTCATGCTTTGGAGATCGGGAATTTGTTCGACTTTATGTGTTTGTGGCATTTTTTCTCCTTTCGTCTCCTGGCTATCACGCCATTTTCGTTTGCTGTTTAAGGTGTCAGTAAAATTTTATAGCCTTCTTTTCGTTGGAACTGTTCAAAACCCTTTTGCCAGTCTTCCAGAGGCCAAACACTCACATATGGTTCCAGATTCAGTTTGCCCTGTTCCAAAATATTCAGCATGATTTCCCAGGAAGTTCTTTCCTGGGCAAAGCTGGCAGTATGAATGAGTTCCTTGTAAAGAATCGCTTCGAAATCCACTGTGATCGGTTTGCCGAATAAGCCGACCTGCGAAAGATTGCCGCCTTTGCGCAACGCTTTGATACAGGCGTCGAGCGAGGCTGCAACACCGGCGCACTCAAAGGCAGCATCCACCCCATCGGGAACAAGCGCACGCACAGTCTCCAGCAATTCAGCCGGTTCGGAAACAACAGCGTCAGCACCCATTTCCAGCGCCAGCTTCAAGCGGTTCTGGTCAATCGATGTGCCAGACATAATCACTCGGGCACCCATTGCTTTAGTAAGTTGTAAAATCAACTGTCCCATAATTCCGGGGCCAGAAATCAGAACCGTATCGCCGAGCTTAACTTTTGAAAACTCAACGGCAGCGCGCACGCAACAGGCAAGTGGTTCAGCAACAGCTATTGATAGTGAACCGCGGTATTTTTCCGGCACTTTGAATGCTAACCTGGCCGGAATGACCATGTATTCAGCCATAGCTCCATCAACACCACTGCCGATTGATTTGCGTGATTCGCACAGCATCAGCAAGTTTTGCCGGCAATAACTGCAGGAGCCACAGGTAACAGCTGCGGTTAAGGAGACAACCTGATCACCTTCAGCGAAGCCTGTAACGTCTTTGCCCATCGATTCAACTATGCCGGTATATTCGTGGCCAAGTGTCACGGGCGGGTTGCACTGATACTCGTCATGCATAATATGAATATCTGTACCGCAGATGCCAGCCGCCATTATGCGCAAAAGCAGTTCGTCGTCCTTTGGCACAGGTTTTGCTATCTCTCTGATCTCCAGGCCAGCCATCCCGCTGCCTCTTTCAAATTTAACAAGCGCCTTCATAACCGCTCCTTTGCATCGCCATAGCTTCAAGTGCGAGCTTAGCACAATCAAAAAACTGCATCATATAATCGCTGCAGTTTCTCAAGTCAGGTATTAATGCTTCCCCAGGTATGCGCGTTTAATTTCCTCATTCTGCAACAGGTTTTTGCTGGTGTCTTCGAACAGAACGTGACCGGTTTGAAGCACATAACCACGATCCGCAGTGTTCAGAGCTGCTTTGGAATTCTGTTCAACCAAAAGTACAGTTACTCCCTCTTCGCGGATTTGCAGAATTGTCTGGAATATTTCCTTAACTATCAGTGGGGCGAGACCAAGTGAAGGCTCATCCATAAGGATCAACTTTGGCCTTGCCAGCAATGCCCGGGCAATAGCCAACATTTGCTGCTCACCGCCTGAAAGTGTTCCCCCTAACTGATTAGTACGTTCTTCCAGTCTGGGGAACATTCGATACATTCTTTGGCAATCCTCACGAATACCGCTTGTGTCCTTGCGTAGAAACGCACCCATCATCAAATTCTCATATACAGTTAACTGAGAAAAAATGTGACGTCCTTCAAGTACCTGTACCAAACCCATGCCTGTAATTTTGTCACCGCTGACACCAGTAATATTGCGACCGTTGAAAATTATTTCGCCACGAACACCTTTTGGTGAAGTCAGGCCAGATACGGTTTTGAGAGTAGTACTCTTACCGGCACCGTTAGCTCCAATCAGCGTGACTATTTCTCCTTCATTGACATGAAACGAAATACCTTTAATCGCATGGATGTTTCCGTAGTAATAATGCAGATCATTAACTTCTAATATGGGCGACATTATTCGTCACCTCCTAGATAGGCTTCAATTACAGCCAAATTGTTTTGAATTTCGCCCGGCGTGCCTTCGGCCAGTTTAGCACCTGTGTTGAGCACAAAAATCTTATCGGCGATATCCATAATCAGATTCATATCGTGCTCAACAATAAGTACCGTGATCCCTTGAGAAATAATGTTACGAATCAGAGCATTAAGTTCATCCTTCTCACCAGAGTTCATGCCGGCTGCAGGCTCATCCAAGAGAATCAGATCGGGTGAGCTTGCCAGACAGCGGACAATCTCCAATAAGCGTTGGTTGCCATACGAAAGATTACTTGCCTGGTTATTAGCCTCGTTTTTAAGGCCAACGAACTCCAATAGACCGTAGGCTTGCTCAAGTGCTGTCTTTTCTTCAGCCTTTTGTTTTTTGGATCGGGCTATTGCTTGAAAAGTACCTGACGTCAGCTTACTGTGCATTCCCACGAGCACATTGTCAAGAACCGACATTTTACGAAAAAGGTTGATTACCTGGTAAGTGCGTGAGATACCCAAAGCATTTATCTGGAACGGCTTTAAGCCTTGAATCTGTTGACCGCAATATTCGATTGTACCTGCATCGGGCCTATAGACGCCACTGATGATGTTAAAAAATGTTGTTTTACCCGCACCATTTGGTCCAATCAAGGCATTGATCCGATTTCGCTCAACTTCAAGGCTGACATTGTTTATTGCCTTCAATCCACCAAAACTTAGCGATACACTGTCGACTTTTAGCATATTCTTCACTTTCTGCGCTTTACGCTTTTTTGCCTGCAGTTTGCATGCTTAATCGGCATCGCGATTTCTGCGCTTGAAACGGATGTTGATCAAACCATTGGGCATAAACAAAATAACGATAAGCAGGAATATTCCATAGAACATGAGGTAATACTGCTCAAGATTACGCAAGAATTCGTTCATTATTTGAATTACCGATGCACCGATTACTGGTCCTAAAATGGTGCCGCTGCCACCAAACAAAACCATCGTCAGGAAAATAACGGACTGATCAAAGGTGAATAGGCCTGGGCTGATATACTGTACCAGATTGCCGTAAATAGCGCCGGAGAAAGCAACATAAAATGCACTCACGCTAAACGCTATTACTTTGTACTTACGCACGTTGATACCCATGCCGTTAGCAGCCACCGAGTTTTCGCGGATCGCCTCAAGAGCCCGCCCTGTTCTGGATTTTACAATTCGCTGTTTAACCAGCAAAGCAATGAGCACCATTACAAGTGCGAAATAGTAAAACAAAGGGTATGAGTCCAGTGAAAACCCGAACAGTATCATCGGCTTGGGGAAGTAACCAACGAAGTTTCCGGTTATATTCCCTGGCGAAGCCGAGATAAAGGTTAGAATTATTTCGCCAAAGGCAACAGTTGCCAGCGAAAGGAAATGAAATTTCAGCTTTGCAGCAGGAAAGGCAATTATCGCTGCCACACACATCGCTGCTAGAGAACTGATTATGCCCGTAATTAGTGGTGATATACCGGTCATACTCTGTAGAATGGCCGACCCATAGGCGCCTATAGCGAAAAAGCCCGCATGGCCGAGAGATATCTGGCCACAGTAACCAAACAGAATATCCAAGCCGGATACGGCGATGATATACACAAGAATGAAGCAAAGCAGTAGTGTTAAATAGTTGCCTGTCCTGAAAGTCATAAGAATTAACGGTAAGATCAGGATCAGGATTGCGGCGGCTATTTTCAAGGATTTATGCCCGCCTAGTTTAGCGAATAACTTATCCAATGATTTCTCCTCCTGCCTGAGAGCAAGCAGCGTGCGGATGCTTTCGGTGTTTACTCTTGAATGGTACGTTCATTAAAGATACCTGTTGGTTTGATGAACAGGAAAAGCAGCAAAAGGCCATAGGTAAACATGTCTTTATAAGTTGAAGAAATATATCCAGAAATCAAAGTTTCTCCGACACCAATAATCAGACCACCTACAATGGCACCGTACATGTTGCCATAACCGCCGGAAACTGCACTGGCAAAGCCTTTACGGCCAATTGATGCACCAAGTGTAGTGTATACTCCGTAGATAGGGCCGATAAGCATGCCGCCCAGCGCTGCTACGCCGGCCGCAATGCCCCAGGTAATTCCGGTTGTAAGTGAAACGTTGATCCCGCAGGCACGGGCAGCAAGAGGATCCAATGCAGCGGATCTCATAGCCGTTCCAAGTTTCGTTTTTTTCATAAAGTAATGGAACCCGATCATGCTGACCGCGGATACAACCACACAAATAACAATTTCTGTAGCGAACGAAACATT
>CAYPHB010000136.1:0-4377 GCA_964410445.1 uncultured Oscillospiraceae bacterium | reverse complement strand
GATCCCGGCAATCTTCTCGCTGTCGTTCTCATTCTGCTGACAGCCGAATGTCGAAATATGGTACTGTTTCAGCGAGCCTTCTGCCCGCAGCCGCTGGAGTTGGAATTGCTGCTCCAGCATTTCTTCGGTGGTTACGTGGTTGTTTGTCAAATGGTGCTCCTTGAAAGCGCAATAAGCTGCGCGAGATAGGGTTATTTTAACATAGGTTTGATAAAGTGTCCTCGCAACAAGCGCGGTTTACCGTCAACAGCATGCAAGCGCGGCGGCAGCGTATAACGCAGGAAATGCCGCACTGGATAACTATCGCGGGCTTTGTCGTCCAGATAAATAACCTGGTTTGCCAGAAATTTCAATTCATTTTCATTCGGTTCATACTTGTCGTAGCGGATCCGGGCGATCAGCCTGCCAATTTGCTCAAAGCGTGACGCTGGTTTTATCCATTTACCGGATTCTGTCCCTTTACCGGATTCTGTCTGTTTACTAGATTGGCCAAAGGCTGCGGCTGCCCGTGCGAGGAAAGTAAGCGGTGTCTCGCCATTCTCCAGCCGCAGCTTGTCACCGGCCAATATCAACTGCAATTCCTGCCAATAGATATCTGCCCGCAGACGCGGGTCAGGATACACTGACCGCAATAGTTTTGGGTAACGCAGCAGCTTGTGGCGGCGCCTGACTTCAAGCCTAATCAGAATCCCAACCAAGAGCAGCGGCAGCGCCACAAACAGGAAATCACGCCAGCGTCTGGCCACCGCTGCTTCCGGAGTATCAACTTCCGGCACAGGTGTCGGAGTCGCCTCTGCTTCTGTAGGTGCGGTTGTTTCACCCGGAGCCGGGGTTGGTTCAGCTGTCGGGTCCTCACCCGGATCTGTTTCGTCTGGAATTGTGCCGCCAGGGGTGGCATCTACAGGCACCCAGCCGACATAGGGCAGGTAAATTTCAGCCCAGGCATGGGCCAGATCCGACGTGACAGTTGTTAATCCGTTGGGCGCATCCGGTTGATTGAGGATAAAGCCCTCGACATACCTGGCAGGAAGGCCAGCCAGCCGGCTGAGCATAACCTGAGCTGTAGCGAAGTAAACGCAATAGCCTTCGCCGGTTTCAAGGAACCAGCTCACAAATTCCTTATCCGCCGGCGGTACCGGAACATTCAGATTATATGCCGCACTGTCGATCAGGAAAGACCTGATTGCCAGCGCCTTTTCATAAGGATTTTCGATGCCGGCTGTGATCTTCTGCACCAGCTGGCGTAAATCTCCCCCGGCCAGGTAGGTTTCGAGCTCGGGTACTGCCATATAGTTGGCAGGAAATAATGTTTCCCGCGGTTCATGTTCAGTCGAAGCCAGCTCGAGCGCCAGCTCAATGCTGGTCTGGAAAAGCTCGCCGCCGGTTACAGGCACACGGCTGATTACCACATAGGGATTAGCCGTGCTCAGAGGATATTTGCTGTAGAGCATGCCATAATCATCAAAATGAACCTGAAAACGGTCGGTTGTTTGCGGGCTTATCTCAAGCGGGCGCCCCGGGGTGAAAATCATACTGGTAGCAGGTGACAGCGGCTTAATTTCTAGTCTGTTTTCTTCGAGAATGCCATTCACCACACCGCTGCTGACCAATTCCGGATTAGGCTGATCGAGATCAAAAACTTTGTCCCGCAGTTCATTCTGGAAGACATTATCAAAACGGAATGTCTCTTCGCGCGGTTCGCGGCGCCAGGTAAAACCATCATAGCTTTCAAAAATCCCCGCGCGCAGCAACATGGTTCTGTTATGGCCGCTGACCTCCATTACCGGACCGGATCCAAGTGTCACAGGTCCGCCGAGGCGTGTTTCTAAAGGATAATAACCAGCTGAAGCCAGGGTGAAATCAGGCTGCAGTTCCTGAGCAGGAGGTAAACCGGCCAGTTGGGTCAGGTCGTCGATAATGCCTTCCATCAGTTGCTGTTGACGGCCAAACCGACTGGGAAGCAGCGGCGACACAGCCAGCGAAAACACCAGAGCGGCAATGATGATCGGCACCGCAGCTAACAAAGCCGCCAGAGTGTGTTGCGGACGCGACTTGACCAGCGCACGAGTTGACTGCTGTGGCAGTCGGCGCACCAAGAGCACCAGAATTGCGGCGCTTGCCAGCCCGGCCCCCAACAGATCCTGGCGCATACCCATAAATGCGGTTATTGTCATCAATGTCAGCATTATAATTGCGGAAATCAGGGGAGCATAAATTAATACCGAAAAAGCATGCACAATGACCGTAAAAATTACGGCTGTAAGAGGTATAACAAAAGCAATTAATGATTCAGTTACCGCGCTTTGACCGCTGAAAAACATAACTGCGTCGTATACTTTGAAGCCGAATTCAATTAGCCATTCGCGTATGGGCATTACCAGATCCGGTGTCAATAATAACGCCAGAATTGCCACTAACAGCACGCTTAAAATAGTAATCAGAGCGCGTCTCGGCGGCGTAAAGAGTAAAGCCAATATTAACATCGTCAGCAGTATTGGGAGAAATGTCTCAAAAAAACCTACGCGCAGTCCATTTGCATTTAGAAATATCCGTGTCAAGCCAAGGGTCAGGGCAAACCGGGTGACGAACAATAGCAACTTAACTAGCAGGTCGCTCTGACGCGGCTTCATGAGGAAACCTCCCGCTTCAGCCTGCGCCAACCATCAGCTGATTTACGCACTTTATGCAGCTTTTCCGGCAATTTGGTTTTAGCCGGGTCTGTTTCCTTAATGCGAATCAGGCGGGCTCCAGCATTTACCAGGTTGGATATTTCATTTTCAGCTCGCTGCGGTTTGAATAACGGGTTTTCATAATATATCACTATGACACGATGTCCTGTCCTGCTTAGGTCTGTGGATAAAGCAGAAAGTTCCGCATCAGGGGTAGCAGTAACTACTAAAACCATGGATTCCGCGGCTAAACGGGTCAAACCTTCCTGAGCCTGATGCCGCAAGCCTGTGGCGCTTTGTTCAGGTGATGATGCCAGGTGCACCAGAAGGTCCAGCTGTTGGTCGGGGCGAACAGCGAAAGTGTAGCGGAGATCGCTGTCGCTCGTTACCAGCAAAACAGACAATTCAGCCTGCAGCATTTGTTGCGTCGCGGCAGAAGCAAGGCCAAGCACAGCTTCGCGCCGGGCAGTCAGCAGACGTTCGGAAATACTCGCCGGCCCCAGATCGAGCAGTAAAAGTGCCTGGGCCTGCTCGTCCTTTTCAAACATTTTTATCATCCACTGGTTCTGTTTGGCGCTGACAATCCAGTGGATCCGTTTCGGCGAATCGCCCGGGTACATCTGATGTAAGTCCGCAACAGTATTGATTTCATCTGCCAAACGTTGAGTGGGGTTAATCCCTTCCCTATTGCTCTGTAGCCAGTTGCTCACCAGAAGTTTTTCATTCGGTCGCGGCAAGACATGCAGGTTCAAGGTTTCTGCGCCTCCATATAAGGCGCAGCCAACTTTCAGACGGAACAAGCCGAAAGGATCCTGAATATTGATATTGCCGACATGTATCTCATATGTTCGTGTGATCCCGGTTCGCAACCGGATGGTTTCAAGGTAAGTGCCGCGCCCAATACGTGAAGTCAGGCGACGGTTGCGGAACACAATCTGAGTCGGAACCGATTTAAGGGCAAAAGGATCAACAAGACGCTGTTCTGTGATAATTTCCAGCACTGGGATTGGCAGACGAGTTTTACTTTTTATTTCGATAATCAGGTTAGCTGCATCAAAGGTAAAAACCGGGTCAGGCTCCAGTTTTTTGGCTAAAGTTAAGCGGCTTCGGATCCATAAGAGTTGTGTCAATGAAGCAATTCCAAGCAATAACAGCACTATCAAGGCAACCAGAAATATCCTGTAGCCGGAATAAGTGAACCCACCATATAACAACAGGCAAATCAGGATGTAGCTGATCAGCCGCGACTTCATCGCGCAGCCGGTATCTCGATCGCAGCCAGAATTTCATTTAGGACATAAGCCGGAGAAACCTGGCGCAGCCGCCCTTCCGGACGCAGCATCAGCCGGTGAACCAGCACAGGTTCAACCAGAGCCAGAACATCGTCCGGCAGTACATATTCACGGCCCTGCAACATTGCTGCGCCTCGGGAAGCCAGAATCAACATCAAGGATCCGCGCGGGCTGACACCGAGTGCCAGATCGGGGTGCCGGCGGGTTTCAGCGGCAATCTGTGCCACCAACTGTTTAATCGCTTCGCTGCAGAAAATCTCACTTACAGCTGCCTGCAAAGCCAGGACACCCTCTTCCCCAATTACCGGCTGCAGGTGGTTGAGCGGTGAATCGTCCATAAAGCGGGTATAGATCTGCATTTCTTCTTCGATTGTCGGATAACCAAAGGAAATCCGCATCATGAACCTGTCCAGCTG
>CAYPHB010000135.1:0-4426 GCA_964410445.1 uncultured Oscillospiraceae bacterium | reverse complement strand
GGCAGCAGTGTCAGGTAATCCGCGCCCATGGCCGCGAATTTGCGGGCAAACTCAATTGTTTCAAAAGTTGATTCAAAGATACAGCCGGCCATTACAGTTTGTTCAGGATGCTTGTTTTCAATAATGATGCGCAGGACTTCAATTTTTTCCTCATTGGTCAGGCTTTTGTTTTCACCGTTAGAACCGAGCGCCAGGTATCCCTGTAGACGGGCCTTGGCGTAAAATTCCATATTGCGCTTCAAACCAGCGTAATCAACCTTTTCATCAACAGTAAACGGGGTAGTGATCGGTGCGAAAACCCCCATCAATTTTTTATCCATATTAAGTCTCCATTCCAGATTATTACTCTTGTAAAATTATGTTTTAATGGCTGAAGCTGCTGCGTTCATAAAGCGCCGTTGATATGATACGACTTGATTCGACGAAGTGAACTGGGCAAGGTATCCGGGCTCGGCTGTAATAATTATCCGGTCGAGCATGTCGGCGAATTCCGGCTCAGCAGTTAACTTGTCAATTTCAGGATAATTATAGGGTCCTTCCATACTGCAGATAATCAGCCGGGTATCCGGCAGGTTGCATTGCCTGAGCAAGCGCAGATTATGCCTTACTGAGTCAAGCCCGTCGCTGCCTTCAGCTGAATCGAAATGGCGGTAACGCAGCAGGTCTTCGCCCAGTTTCAACACTTTGAAGAGGTCATAATCAGTATCGCCGCTCGCCAGATAATCCGACTTTATCATATATGTGCGCAGGTCCGCCAGGTACTTGGGATCATGCGTCAGCTGATAGAACTCAAGCAACTGTTTGATCATTTCGCTTTGAGCTTTGCGGTGACGGATAAAGCTATTGATGTAATACGGTTTAGCCTGCAGGGCCAGGTTGGTCTGGTATGGGTCAAACATCAGCGTGTAGTTGACTCTGAAGCCATGGTCACGCAGTTTCAGGGCCAGATTGTGGCCACGCAGGGCGTCGACCGTTGTTGGTTCATTGTAGCGGCTACTGAATTTCTGATCGCCTGTCAACAGTTCCTTCACGTTTTGATTATTGACTGGTCCTGTATGCGGCACTTTGACAACCAGGCGATAATCGGAAAGAATCTTGCGATACGTTTCAATTTCGCCAAGGATCTGGTCAAAGTCCTCAGCAAATGGATCCTCAATTTCGATGCTGATATCGCAACCTGGTCCCAGGATATTGCCGATTTCGGTCATAACTTCTTCCATGGTGGTAAAGCGCTGCCCGACATTGGCCTTGGGGTTGTTAATAAACAGGTCGTAGACAATACCCGGGTTACAGGTCAGGTTCCCCAGCAGCCTGGCTATTGGTTCGATTTCATATGGGTTGGCGGAGTCAGCCGAGTAGATAATCTGGGTCGGCCGCTTAACACCGTTTTTGTCGTAGCCGATGTCGCGCACCAGGTCGACCGATAACAAGCCGTCAGCAAGCAGAGTACTTTCGATCCGAAAGCCCGGCGGGGTCTCCGCGGCCGGCACACTAAATGTACTGATTACATCGCGGAAGCGGTCGGTAACGCCAATCGCTTTTACAGCACGGCTTAGCAATTTGTAGTCAGCTGATGAAAGGTTCAGGTTGCTGACCCGGTTTACAAATTCCTCATCGCCCGAAACGGCGGGTTTGTCGAGGCTCCCCAAAGTAAAATTTATCCCCAGAACGCCTTCGCCGATTGAACGGTAATTGACATGATGCATAGTGACCTCCCTTGTTACAGCTTGTCTGCTCGGCTTATTGTGTTGTACCTGTATATACCATACCATACAACTTGTCGGCAGTCATTGTTATCAAGAAATTTTTTTGTCACTTCAGCCGATATAAATTCCGCCATTTACGTCCAAAGTAGCGCCGGTTGCGAAGCCGGCAGCTTCAGAGGCAAAATAAACCACAGCTGAAGCTATTTCTTCCGGTGTGCCGAAGCGGCCCACCGGGATCGAGGCAGTAACTTTAGCGAATTCTTCTTCGGTATAGCCTTTGACTATATCGCTGCTGGTGGGGCCCGGAGCAACCACATTAAAAGTGGTTCCGCTGTGGGCGTATTTCCGCGCCAGGCTGCGCATAACCCCCAAAATAGCTGCTTTAGAAGCAGAATAGGCAATGCCTGAACCAATGCCGCCGCCGCGCCCGGCATTGGAAGAAATGCTGATGACACGGCCCGCCGGACTGCGCAGGATCGCTGGAAGTGTGTACTTGATCATGAAAATAATACCTTTGAGGTTGATGTCCATCACCTTATCCCACTCAGCCTCGGTAATATTGTCCGGCCAGGCAGTGCTCAGGATTCCGGCATTATTAACCAGAATATCGATCCGCCCGTAAGCTTTTTCAACTTCACTTACCGCAGTTTCAATATTCGCCACGTCACTGACATCAACTTTAAAAAAACGTGACTTACCGCCGACAGCTTCAACTTCCTTAACAGCTTCGGCTCCGGTGGCCGGGTCGATATCGAAAATCACCGGCAGAATACCGTCACGGGCAAGGGCAACCGCGATAGCGCGGCCAATTCCTTTGCCTGCACCGGTTACAATAGCTACTCTTTTTTCTTCCATTTCTTCCTCCTGTAATTTGGGCAAATTTACCGGCAGGCACCCCGCCTGGAGTACCTGCCGTTTTAACAATCTGGTGCGCTTTTATTTGGCGATGACACGCTCAACTGCTGCAACTACATTCTCTGGCGTGAAGCCGAATTCGCGGAACAGAACGGGCGCCGGCGCCGAAGCACCGAAATGGTCAATTCCCACTACTTCGCCATCGAGGCCGACATAACGGCACCAAGGCATCGTTGCACCGGCTTCAACTGCCACTCGGGCTTTGATCGATGCGGGCAGAACCTGCGCCTTGTATTCCTCGTCCTGTTCCTCGAAGACTTCTGTTGAAGGCATCGAGACAACACGTACATTAATGCCACGCTCTTTAAGCTGCTCGTAAGCTGCGACTGCGATTTCAACCTCGGAGCCGGTTGCGATAATCAGCGCCTGCGGATCTGCGGCATCCTTCAGAATATAGCCACCACGCATTGCGATGGGGCCGCTTTCGTCCAGGGTCCTCAGATTTTGCTTTGCAAGTGCCATAGCTGTAGGTCCTTTGCGAGAAAGTGCCTGAATATAGCCGGCAGCAGTTTCCTTGCCGTCAGCAGGCCGCCAGACAGTAACATTCGGTGTTGCCCGCAAAGCAGTCAGGTGTTCGATCGGCTCGTGAGTGGGCCCGTCTTCGCCAACTCCAATACTATCGTGAGTCAGGACAAAAATTGATGGCAGATTCATGATCGCTGCCAAACGGATGGCAGCCTTCTGATAATCACTGAAGACAAGGAAAGTAGCCCCGTAGGCAAACAAGCCACCGTACAGGATCAGGCCATTGACGATGTCCGCCATGGCGAATTCACGAACACCAAAATGGATATTCCGGCCAGCGTAGTTTTCCGGGCTTAACCAGTCGATACCCTGCATTTCAGAATAGTTGGAATGTGCGAGGTCAGCGCTGCCGCCAAGAAAGTTTGGCAATTTGTTTGCCAACATCGTTAAGATCATTTCGCTGGCTTTACGGGGTGCCAGCTCACCGCTGAAATTCCAGAAATCAGGATCAGCAGCCAGGTCGGGCAGCTCGCCTGCCATCTCACTTTTATACTGCGCAGCCAGTTCAGGATACTCTTTTTCCCACTCGGCAAAAAGCTTGTTCCATTCAGTCTCAGACTCTGCCAACGCAGATTTCTGCTCTGCCATGTAATCATAAACTTCCTGCGGTATCGCAAAAGCTTCGCTGAGCGGCCAGTTGAAATATTCCCGGGTCTTGGCAATATTTTCCACACCCAAAGGGTTGCCGTGAGTTTTTTCGGAGCCGGCGAGCGGTGTGCCATAAGCAATTTGAGTTTTAACAATTACCAGTGACGGTTTGCCGGTTTCAGCCTTGGCCTCCTCGAGAGCTTTTTTCACAGCCTCGGTGTCATTGCCGTTTTCAACGCGCAACACCTGCCAACCGTATGCTTCGAAGCGCATGCCGACATTTTCCGTCATGGCGAGGTCGGTATCACCCTCGATGCTGATGCGATTTGAGTCATAAATCCCGATCAGCTTACCTAGTTTCAGAGTACCCGCCAGAGAGGCGGCTTCGCTGGCGACGCCTTCCATCATGCAGCCATCGCCCATCATGGTGTAGGTCCAGTGGTCGACAATCGGGTAGCCGGGACGGTTAAAGCGCGCGGCTTTGTGCGCTTCAGCCAGTGCCATACCTACGGCAGTCGCAATGCCCTGGCCAAGAGGACCGGTGGTTGTTTCTACACCCACTGTGTGGCCGAATTCCGGATGCCCGGGTGTTTTGCTGCCCCATTGCCGGAAGTTCTTGATTTCCTCAAGCTCGAGTCCGTAATCAAAAAGATGCAGCAGTGAATAAATCAGCATTGAAGCATGGCCGACGC
>CAYPHB010000134.1:0-4526 GCA_964410445.1 uncultured Oscillospiraceae bacterium | reverse complement strand
CGGGCGGCCGACAACGGCCAGGATGGGTTTACTCATTTATGCGGCTCCTTTCGGTCAGATCTCAGCGGTTTCGTTAACGGCACTGCTGGATATGTTTGTGTCTGCATTGGCCAGAGGATCGGCCAGGCAAGCAAGAATTTCAATCAAAGCGCCTGCTTCAGGACGAACAATTCGGATTTCACAGCCTGAACGGAGCGCCAGATCCGGTATGGTCAGGTCATCCAGGAAACAATCCGTACCTGCTCGCAGCATGCATTCGGGGATCAGGACGATTGTGCCTGCCTGTGTTGCTGTCAGGGCTTCAAGGTGTTCCTGCAAGGCGGCCGGGCCTTTGAAGCGTTCCTGCAAGGCTGCCAGGATATCCTGCCCGGTCAGCAGACCGGCAACTGTGATGGTTTCGCCAAAAAACCGGTTCGAAACTGTCAGGGCTTCTACATTCAGGTTCACAACCGCGCCTATTCTCTCAGCCGCTTCGCTCAACAGTGGCCCGGCGGCAGTGCCGGTAACCAGCAGAACCCGGCTAGCAGATGCAGTCTGCGCCGCAGTTTTCGGTGCTCGTTCCAGTGCTGCCAGGCCATCGGCCAATTCCTGCCGGAAGAGCGATACCATGCCGACACCGTTTTCCAGCTGGGGAAAGTCCTCATACTCCTCGGCCGGCGGCAAATCAGCTCCGGCCTTGAGGTAAAACTCATCAGCAGCGTAAAATATCCGGCTGCCTGCCAACTGGAGGAAACGCTGTTGCCATTCACCGGTGAGGTTAACCACTGCCTGTGCTTTAGCCGGCGAAACCGGACGTAATTCGGGTAGATCATTTTCCTCACGATAGCGTGTGATGCCAACCGGCACTACGGCTATACTTTGCAATGCCGGCAGCAGAGCCGCCAGATCACTCAATGTCTGCTCCAGCGCCTCACCGTCGTTGTAGCCGGGGACAAGTACAATCTGGGCGTTAATCCGGATCCCGGCCGCAGCTATCCGTCGCAGGGCTGGCATCAGATCGCCTGCATTGCGATTGCGCATCATCCGGCGGCGAACTGCCGGATCAGTGGCGTGGACCGAAATATTCAGCGGTGAGAACCGGTATTCAATAATCCGATCCAGTTCGACGTCTGTGATATTGGTCAAGGTGACGTAATTGCCAGTTAAGAATGAGAGCCTCAAATCATCGTCTTTCAAGTAAAGAGAGGAACGCATTCCGGCCGGCAACTGGTCGATAAAGCAGAAAACACAGCGGTTATGGCAATTGCGGCAATCGTCCAGCATCGGATTGGCGAAATCCAGACCGAGGTCTTCATCTTCATCTTTCTCAATGTCAAACAACAGGAGTTCACCGTCAGCCTTCTGAACAGTCAGTACGAGCTCTTCAACACTGGTGCGGGTGCGATAATCAAATACATCGCTGACCGGCACATTATCAATCGCCAGTAAGCGGTCGCCCGGCACTAGTTCGAGCTCGGTAGCGATGCTGTCAGCCTGGACAGCCGCAATCAGCTGCCCCTGGTCCGTTGCCACAGAAACGCCTCCCGTCCTGTCAACCGCCCGGAAAGCGGCCGGCCGCTGGTTTCACATAGCGGTTGTTGCACTGTTACTCCGCCAGTTTCACACGCGGCAGAATTATCTTCTGAATCACAAAAAAGCAGCGAGCATGATGAAGACATCCCCGCTGCTTGGTTCTCCAAAATGAGGATCATTTTACCAGTCAGATTATTCAGCCTTCTGGATGATCTCTTTCCCGTTATAGTAGCCACAGGACTTGCAGACTTTGTGCGGCATTTTCAGGGCGTGGCATTGGGGGCACTCCACCAGTCCGGGGACCTCCAGCTTCCAGGCCGAACGATGGCGGGCGGTTCTCGCCTTGGACCATTTACGTTTAGGATGAGCCATTATCAGTTTACCTCCATTATTTCCGCAGACATTTCGTCTACAGCAGTTTCTCTAAATCAGCAAACGGGGAATCCTTCCCCGGGGCATCAGCCTGGCATTCACACGGATTCTGACTCCGGTCAGCGCCGCATACCGGGCAAAGCCCTGAGCAGTCAGCCCGGCAAACGGGCTGTTCCGGCAATTGCGGGATCAGATTATCACGCAAAGCCTGTTCTATATCCAGTGGGCTGCCGGTGTAGGCGTAAGGTTCTGCAAAATCAGTATTTCCCAAAGCGGCGGCGGCAGCTATTGCGGCCAGCGCTGCCTTTTCCGGCAGAAAGATTTCGTTAACCTCAGTTTCAATCGACAACGTCACGGGTTCCAGACAGCGGACACACATGCCCTCGACGGTTGCTTTCAATGTTCCGGTTAAAATCAGTTCTCCATCAGCAGTATGATGCAGCTGGCCAACAAAGCTAACCGGTGATTTGATCCACAGTTCTTCACGCAGCAGTTGGAATACTTCCGCTGGAAAAACCAAGTCGAGATCAAGCGTGGTATCGGTCTGGCGGATTAATGTTCGGATATCAATCAACATCGGACACCTCCACAGACGCGAACAGTATTATCCTTTAAAATTACGTTTCTGTCAATAGTTTTAACTGACAGGACCATCTTCCGGTTGGGCAATATTACGAATAAATGCTGAGCCACCGGACCCGGAAGCAGGTTTCGCCGGGTCAGCAGCGTCTGTTTGTTTTTTATTGCCTCCCATGGATTTGCCGGTTGTTTTTCTGTCACCGGGTTTTGCTTCGTCGCGGTATTCAATCTGGATATCCAGGCTGGTATTCATCGGCTCACGGTTATTAAAGTCGATGGTATAGCCTAAGTGGACCCCACCGCCTTTTTCGTGAAACTCTGCCTTGGTGGAGCTGGTGTAAATGCCGACATCCAGATTGCCGAAGGGCGTTTCCATACGTGAAATATGGCGCAACCCTTCGATAAAAGTCAGGCGCATGGTATGTGTTCCGGTACGGATGAGGGAAATGACTCCAGTGTCGGCCACTTCGATATTGGTTTCCGTTCCTTCATAACCAGTGGCTGCACTTTCAGCGTAAACAATTTGCCAGGCGTCCCGTTCGCGGTAAACCGCACCCTCGGTTGAGAGCTTGAGCACATCGGCCTCTTCGTCGCCGCTCCATTGCTGGCCTTCTATTGTCAGCCAGGCGTTAGGTTTTCTCATGTCTGGCTCCTTTCGCTAGCAATATTATAAGCCTGTTTGATCGGTTGCTGTAAAAAGGAACTGCCGAGTTCAACAAACTGTTCAACGCTATCGCTGGTGTAGTATTCATGCTGCGGTGTCTCACCGCTGTTATTGGCGAGGTTCAGCTGCGCCAGCCGCTCCCGGACGGTCCGGGCAACTGCTTCGCCTGAATTAATCAGGGTGACTTCAGATCCCATAGCCCTGGCTATGGCCTGCTGCAGCAGCGGGTAGTGGGTACAGCCCAGCACCAGAGTGTCAATTTCAGCTTGCTTGAGTTCAGCAAGATACTCATTCGCAACCAAATCCGCTGCCGGATGATCCCACCAGCCTTCTTCGGCCAAAGGGACAAAAAGCGGACAGGCTTTGGAATAAACCTTCAACTGTTCACTTGAAGCAGCTTGTAATGCCCGTTCATAGACACCGCTGTTAATTGTGCCTTTAGTGCCGATAACGCCGATACGCCGGCCTTTGCTGGCCTTTACAGCAGTAATGGCACCGGGGGTGATCACCTCGATCACAGGTACACCTGCAGCGGCACTGATCGCATCATAGGCGAAAGCGCTGGCGGTATTGCAGGCGATAACCACCATTTTAACGCGCTTTTGCTGCAAGAAGCGGACAATCTGCAGGCTGTAGCGAATTATTGTTTCCCTCGACTTATTGCCGTAAGGCGCCCGGCCGTTATCGCCGAAATAAACTGTCGACTCATTCGGCAGCTGAGAAAGTATCTCCTTCTGAACTGTCAGACCGCCGAGGCCCGAATCAAATATACCGATCGGGCAGATAGACTGAGACTGCCCGTTTTCCCTTGAAATCATGATCTATATCCTTTCAACCGGCACGCAGCGGGCCGGAGCAATTGGCTTCTTTACGCAGGCAGAGACTGCCTGACTGGACAGAAACAGTTTATAACAGTTGAAGTTAACATTCAATTCACGCGCGGCATCTGATAGAATGAACGCGCATAACACGTAAATTATTGAGCGCAGACCAGCGCTGCACGATATCCGGAGGTAAGCATGCTCAGCATCCGAATTCCCGCCGACAAAGACGGCAAAAACCTGATCAGCGTCCTGAACGCCCTGATGCCCGAGGTCACTTCACCGCGCATATTTCGGGCCCTGCGGCATCGCGACATCCGCATCAACGGCAAACGGGTCCGGCAGGATCAGCCGGTGGCCGCAGGTGATCTGATCGAGCTATACATCCCTGAGTCTGATCTGGCTCCGGCTAAGGAAAACCCGCCTTACGAAATTGTCTACACCGATGACAAGCTGATCATTGTCAATAAACCGGTAGGTGTTTCTGTTCACGGTGATCGCGGACGTGACGAAACCGGCACTTTGATCGATATGCTGAAAGCAGAATTCCGCAGCCCAAACCTGAAGCTCTGCCACAG
>CAYPHB010000133.1:0-4684 GCA_964410445.1 uncultured Oscillospiraceae bacterium | reverse complement strand
CGTCACTGTCATCAATTCTTCGTACTCTGGCATTTCAGCTGCTGCATAAGTTTCAGCAACTGAATTCATCGAGGGACTGATCATGGGATCATCCACCGGATTCGCGACCTTTTCTCCAAACATATATACATTCAGGTTCAGCTTGCGCAGGCTCTCGATGTACTGTTCACGCGTCATCATAATTTTGGTCTCCTTCAATTTTGCTTGCCGCTTAATGCAGGCGCTGGTAAATCTAATAAAGTTGGCACTGCTGGTTTAATGCAGGCGCAGGTAAATCTGTGTCATATCCTCTGCTGTCAGCTCAACATAGTTATTAGCCAGCAGCCGCTGCTGGGTTTCGATAACTCCGACAGCTATCGCGGGCAGTATTTCTGCTTCAATTCCATATTCGCGCAGGGATTTTTTATGCAACACGGCTTCCAGCAGAGTTTCCATTTCCTGCCAGACATCATTTATATCGCACTCCAGATAGTAAGCTAGAATTTCCTCTAGCTTACGAATCCTGCCATCAGGTTTTTTGCTGTGATAGGTTTTGAAAACTTCAGTAAACATCAGATGGTTGGCTTCGCCGTGCGCTATGTGATACTCACCACCCAAGGGGTAGGACATGGCATGAACCGCACCGACTCCGGCATTATTAAAAGCAATACCCGCAAAGTTGCTGGCCAGGAGATATTCTTTAGCATCCTGTATCCAGGCGCTTTGTCTCTGGCTGCGGATTTTTTTGTAGCCGGCAATAATCAGCTCCATGGCTTTGACACCAAAAAGTTCGTTATAAGGATTTGCTTTAGGGGAAACATAGGATTCAACTGCGTGAATTAGGGCGTCGATCGAACTTGTCGCGAAGAATTTATAAGGTAAAGTATGAAGCATGTCGGGAATCAACACTGCCATATCGGGGTATAACTCGCGCGCATTAAGACCCAGCTTTGTCTTTTTCTGTGTCATACCGACAATTGTAATACTGGTAACTTCACTGCCGGTGCCGCAGGTTGTCGGGACAACAATCAACTTGCGTGTTTTTTGAATGGGGACTTTGCGTTCGAATAAGTCAGCTGTTGTCCATTGCCCGTCCAAAACCAGGACTTTACCAATGTCAATCACCGTACCGCCACCGATCGCGATAACCCTGTCATAAGCTTTTTGATCCGCAACAGCTTTGACCTGATCTATCATTATATCTGTTGGTTCGCCTGTGCCGTATTGTTCCTGAAAGATCACGGAGCAAGGCAGATCAAGCGGTTTGATAAAAGGATCGAAGATAAACTGGTTCGTGATGATCAAATCTTTTTCACCAAGCTCAAGTGCTTGAGAAAAGGCGGCAACTGAATCATAAAGACTCACTTGAGGAACAATTTCAAAACTGAACATCCTGTACTTGACCTCCAGGTTTATGCTTTCGCTGACGTGATGGCTTCAAAATATGACATCTTCTTTATTGTATACCATTAGAAATTATTATATACTAGACGCCTTTTATGTCAACAACATTAGCGCGTAAATCAGGACAAAAAGCCCTGCAGTTCAAGCTTTTAGAAGCCATGAGCCGCAGGGTATTTAGATAATATTCAGAAAAACGCATCTTGACAATTCATTTCTTTGATTTGAGAAAGCATGCTGATCTTACCATTTATTTTCCTTGTCTGTTTTCAAAAAAGCCAGTTGGATACACATCATCCATAGAGTAGAATTCAACAAGATGGCGGCTGGCAAACCTTATAGCGCGTTCTTCATCGCGAGCGATCAAAGCATCGACAATTTCATGATGAGCATGTGACTTCATATAAGTGTCATCAACATTAATAAACTTGCAGGCAAGTATGAACTCAATCTGCAGGTTCAGCTCTCTTTGCAGCTTCTCAATCAGCTGGTTACCGGAAATCCTGGCCAGCTCCAGGTGAAAGTTGATATCAGCACGGATACGTTTGGCCTGATCGTCTTCAATTGCGGCCTGGCTGCATTCATCGGCATACTGCTTCAGTTTCATGAAATCCGCATTGCTGCCATGATGGATAGCCAGCTTGATCGCCATTTGGTCCATCGCGATGCGCAGTTCGCCCACATGACGAACATAGTTGTCGTCAAATGTCGCGACCTCAGCGTAGCGGTTAGGATAGATGTTGATCAGCCCGTCGTTGGAAAGCTTGCGCATTGCTTCCCGGATCGGGGTTCGGCTAATACCGAATTGCTTGGCAATTTTTGCTTCCGGAACTCTTTCACCCGGCTTCAGCTGAAGCGTCAGGATCATGTTCACCAGATGTTCGTAAACCGGTTCACTCAAATTGCTGCTGTTTGTGCTTTTCATATCCTTTGCCTTTTCTTCTGATTAATGAATACAATTGTTTCAAATTATACATTTTGTGCGTTCATTGTGCAACGAAAATACTTTGCGAACAAAAATATACGCAAATTTATCGTAAAACCGAGTTGATTTTGCGGTTTGAACAGGTAGCCTGGCTGATTAAAAATCGTACATTCGGTTTTTGCCTAAAGCTAAAACAGCAGCGTCAGTAAAGCAGTGATGAGGCCGGCTATGCCGATCGAAAGGCTGCTCATCGCGCCCTCTACTTCACCAATTTCAATAGCTTTGCTTGTGCCAAGCGCATGACTGGAAGTTCCAATCGCGACCCCGGCAATTACCGGATCCTTAATCTTCATGATTTTGATCAGTGTTGGCGCGAAGATCGCACCAACAAAGCCGGTAAAAAGAACAGCAGCAATGGTAATCGCGACGATACCGCCGCGGGCGCGGGCGATTTCTACTGCAATCGCGGTGGTGACCGATTTGGGAATCAGCGCCGCTGTCAGGCTGTCGTCAAGTCGAAATGCGCGACACATCAGCCAAACACTAGTTATTGAAGTAATCGAACCGGCAAGACAGCCGCTAACAAGCGGCCAGAAATATTCTTTCAATACGCCGGCCTGACGGTAGATTGAAACAGCCAGCACTGCGATAGCCGGCAGCATCATCAAATTAATCATCGCGCCGCCGACCATATAGTTTTCCAAAGGAATATTCAACCATTTCAGCAACGCAATAATCATAATTGTAGCTATCAACAGCGGATTGGCCAGCGGATGCTTAAAACGTTTAGCAAACTGCATGCTCAGCATATAGGCGGCAAAGCTGATGAACAGGCCGAATAATGGATGCGATGTCAAAGTCATCATTTTATGAACCCTTCTGTGAAGTTCCGGCGGAGCCAAAACGGCGCTGGAGCCTCAACACCCCGCGAATCGCGTAGACTGTAGCAGCAAAAGTAAGAAATGTCGAAATAATTATGACTACCAGAAGGGCAACCAGATTCTCGCGGATAACATCGAGATATTGAATAATGCTGACACTTGCAGGTATGAAGAAAAGCTGTAAATTTGACAGCAGGAAGTTTGCAGTTTTCTCAACGTGGCGCAATTTGACAGCTCCGATAAGCAACAGCACCAGAAGTATAATCATGCTGATAACGCCACCCGGGAACGGAAAAGGCAAAACCAGTGAAATTGCTTCACCAACCAGGCAAATGCCAAAAATCAAACCTAACTGATATAGAATATTCATTAAAAATCTCCTTGTCGCAAAAAGGCAGCGTCTTTAGCAGCGACTGTGCTTGTTGCCAATGCTAAATTCAATTATAGTCAAATTGGGAATAATTTCACTTACTGGACAGGGAAAGGATGATACCATGAACGATTTTGAAAAGCTTGGTGTTTTTTATTTAGGGCGCCAATGCGACCTTGAAAACGGTAAACAAGGTGAAGGCCTTCTGCTTTACGATTCAAAAGACCTGACAACCCATGGGGTTTGTGTCGGCATGACAGGCAGTGGCAAAACCGGACTCTGTATTGACTTGCTGGAAGAAGCCGCGATGGACAACATTCCAGCAATTATAATCGATCCAAAAGGTGATATGGCAAATCTACTGCTTTCTTTTCCTGATCTCAGCCCGGACGATTTCCTCCCCTGGATAAATCACGATGACGCCCGGAAAAAGAACCTCGAGCCAGAAGCATATGCGGCCCAACAGGCAGAGCTTTGGCAAAAGGGGCTTGCTGCCTGGGGTCAGGATGGCGAACGAATCCGTACCATGCGGCAAAATGCTGATTTTGTAATCTATACCCCCGGCAGCACCGCCGGTGTGCCAGTCTCAATCCTGAAGTCTTTCACTGTACCTCCAGCAGAAGTTATCGCTGATCCTGAACTTTTACGCGAACAGGTCAGTGGTACAGCATCCAGTCTGCTTGGCTTAATCGGGGTTGACGCTGATCCCATCAAGAGCCGCGAACATATTTTGCTTTCCAACATTATTCTGGAACAGTGGCAACAAGGCCGCGACTTGCAGCTTGCCGACTTGATCACGCTCATCCAGCAGCCCTCATTCGCAACAGTCGGCGTAATGCCGCTCGATTCTTTCTTCCCGCCTAAGGATCGGCTCTCTCTGGCTCTGCTATTTAACAACCTGCTGGCTTCACCTGGTTTCGCAGCCTGGCTTACCGGTGAACCGCTGGATATTGACCAGATACTTTATTCACCTACCGGCAAACCGAAAATGTCGATCTTTTCCATTGCTCACCTGAGTGATCCTGAAAGGATGTTTTTCGTTTCACTGCTCTTAAACCAGGTTCTGGCCTGGACCAGAACCCAGTCCGGCACCAGCAGCCTGCGCGCCATTCTTTATATGGATGAAAT
>CAYPHB010000132.1:0-4701 GCA_964410445.1 uncultured Oscillospiraceae bacterium | reverse complement strand
TGATGCCGGATTCCTGGCTGCTGGATTATGACCAAACAGAGGCACCGGCAGGTTTTGCCGGGCGCCGGGCTTTTCCCTTAATACCTCAGGGCTTGCTGCTCATCATTATTACAGGCGTGCTCTATACCAGGGTGCCGGTTATCGCCACAGGCTGGCACCGGGCGGCCGTGATGCTGGCTGTACCGCTGTTACTGCTGATTCTGACAGCGGATTGGAAAACACGAATCATTCCCGACCAACTAACCCTGGCTTTGTTGTTTCCGGGCATCTTAAAGATTATAGGTGACATCGCAAATGGCGCGGCCTGGACGGCTGCTGTGGGCTGGCCATTACTGGCAGGAATTGTCGCAGGCGGTTCATTATTGTTGATTGGCTTTGTCGGTCAACTGCTATTGCGCCGTGATGCCATGGGCATGGGTGATGTTAAACTGATTGCCGTGGCTGCCTTTGTAGTTGGCTGGAGCAGATTGCCGCATGTATTGCTGATTTCTTTTTTGACAGCAGCAGTAATTGCGATTCCGCTTTTGATTCGCAACAGGCTGGCTGAACGGAAAAGCGGTGATGATACTGAAGCAGCCGAGAAAGTTGAAATGTCTGAGGCCGCTGAAATATCTAAAGATGCTGAAATATCTGAGACCGCTGATGCTGACTCGGTTGACGATCCGGACGCAATTGCCTTTGGTCCCTTCATTGCAATAGCTGTATTAATTCTAATGCTCTTTCCTGAGCAGATCGACCAATTGGTTCAGGCTTATATCCGCTTGCTTTTGCGCTAAGTTGATCGGGGAAAACAGATGGCAACGAACAGAGCCAGCCTAAACACAGTTCCTGACCCTCGGTTAAACCAGGAACAGGATGAAAAGCGTCCGGCTTCCCAATTTGGCTTGGCAGCAGGCGCTGTCCTGTTATGGCATGCGCTACTGGTTGTTCTGTTTACATTGTTGCTGGCGGCGACACCAAATCTGCGTTCCTGGTTTGACAGTACGGATTTAACTGGATTTGCCAGAGGAGCCTTGCTGATGCAAGGAGGCTTTATTCTGTTACCGACCGTCCTGGTGATGCTGATTCTGAAAATTCAGCCAGGCAGGGTTATTGGCTCGCAATCCCAGCCCGGCAGCCTGTTCCTGGCATTAATTGCAGGAATTCCAACAGCAATAGTCCTGACCGGACTGAATAATCTTCTGCTTTTCTTGTTAAATAGTGTCGGCCTGGAGCTGCCTGTCAGTTCAGCGACAGTATTTAGCTTCGAGCCCGCGTCGCGCTCAGCTGCTGAATTGGTTTTAATTGTAATGATTTCGGTGCTGTTGCCGGCAATTTGTGAAGAGTTAATGTTCCGGGGTTTGATCCAGGCAAGTTTGTTGCGCAGGTCAGGCGAAACCATGACAATATTCCTTCAGGCTTTCGCTTTCGCGGCATTTCACACGGATCCGGCTTTTATCATGCCGCCCTTCCTTGCCGGCTTGCTGCTAGGGTTAATTCGCAGCCGTTCCGGCAGCCTGATGGCGCCAATCCTGGCCCATGCTTCACTGAATGCCACTATGGCCCTGTTGGCAGCTTATTTGCCGTACTATACTCAGCGGCTGCTCGATGTCAGCAGTGAATCCAGTCGCTCGTTAATGTATGTTTCGCTGACGGCAACCTTCCTGGCAGCTGTTGTTTTGATTCCGCTGATCAGCCTTATTGCCAGTAAATCTCCCCCGGAGTACAGGCATCGGCGTCAATACCGTTCACCCGTCGATTTGCTTTTCATATTGGCAATTATTCTGCTGATTGCTACAATAATATTCAGATATTTTAACCCCTGATAAGCAACGGAATCTGTGCTGGTACTTGACTAAGCGAGTTTTACTGTCAGCGCTGACACCCAAGTGATTCACCAGAAGGAGAACCATTTATGGAAAGCCCTGACCGCCTGCGCCGTGATGCCTCAACGATTTTGAGAATACTTAAATATCTGTTAATAACAGCTTTAATTATTCTTGGTATGATTTTCGGAATCAAGATTCTGATTCTTACCCTGCCATTTGTAATAGGCTTTATCCTGGCGCGCACCGCGATTACTTTGAGCAATTTAATTGTAAGAGTGTCCTCGACAGGAAAAAAGCGGAGGCTGCTGGCGCCCTGGCCGGAAAGTACCGGTCTGACCATCTTCATTTACTTTCTGATAGTTACCCTGTTATTCGCTTTAGCAGTGGGTGTAATCTTTGAAGCGATCAGCCAGATCCGCAGTCTGGCAACTTACCTTACTTCATTTGTCCGTGATACTAACCTCGTAGAGCAGCTGGCAGGGTCCCTGGAACGCTTTCTGAGCCAGATCAGCAGTGGAGTCGGCTTCATTAACGAGGATACAATTCAAGCTATTCTGAACCAGATTCAGATAATGCTGACCGATTTAATTCAGCGCATACCATCGTTTGCATCCGATTTGGTAAACAGCATCGGCTCATTCGTTGCTTATATGCCAATCGCCTTTTTCTGGCTGATTGTTGTGGTAATGTCGGGCTATTATTTCCTCAGTGACAGTAAAAGCGTTTCCGGATTTATGCGTCGCAACCTGCCCCATGAGGCCTTTCGGGAAAAAACCAATAATCTGATTAATACACTGTCCAACAAGCTTTTCCGGGTGGTGGGCGGCTATCTGCTGCTTTTCCTGATCACCTTCGCCATAACCCTTGTCGGTTTGATCCTAATCAGGATGCCTTACGCTCTGGTGTTTGCTTTAATCGCGGCAGTTGTCGATATTCTGCCGGTACTGGGTATCGGCGCCACAATAACGCCGATTGCCATCTATATGTTCGTCAATGGCAATATCGTGGGCGGTATCGGCGCGATTGCGACCGGTTTAGCTGTGACTGTAATCCGCCGGATTATCGAACCGCCGATCCTGGGCAATGCCATGCAACTGCATCCTCTGGCTACACTATTCGCCATGATAGTCGGCGTCGGCTTGTACGGCCTGATCGGTTTATTGATCGGACCGGTATTTATGGTTATTGGTATTGAGATCATGAAGCTATACGGATTGGATATAAAACTGCGCAAACTGATCGGCGAAATGCTGGCTAAATTCAGCGAGGCCTGATCAGGTCACTCCTGCGGCTTTCGAGTATTTCAGAACCTTCTGTTCATGCTCAGCAAGTGTCCGCGAGAAATCATTGGTTCCTTCTTCATCACCGGTGGCCACGAAATAAAGGTAATTATGCTTTTCGGGCCAGAGGGCGGCGCGGATTGCGTCGTCGCCCGGTGAACTGATCGGCCCTGGTGTCAGGCCTTTGAACCGGTAAGTGTTGTACTTGTTATCAGCGTACATTTCAATATCAGCATCAAATAGCCAAAGTTTGATCGGCAACCCGTCATAACGACGTAAGTAGTTTATCGACGCGCAGGACTGCAAGCCGGTATCCCGTTTCAAGCGGTTATCAAAGACACCGGAAACTGTCCGCATTTCAGTCAGCTGCGTGGTTTCATTCTGCACGATGGATGCCAGAGTCAGCACTTCGTCCATACTCATCTCGCGGCGTTTTGCCTGCTCATAGTATTCATCAATCAGCTTACGCTCGGTGTTGTTGAGAAAAGTGCGGATAATAGTCTCTTCATCGGTGTTCATGTCAAAATTATAGGTATCCGGCCAGAGATAACCTTCCAGCACATAATCGCGGCCTTCTGTCTTGCGGATATTCTTGACAAACTCATAATCAAGAAACAAGTTGGGACTGCGCATCATGTTATCCAACACGCCCTCGTCAAAATTGATGCCTTTTTCCTTGAGGCGCTGTTTGATCTGGAAGTAATTGAAACCCTCGGGGAAGGTAACAGTAACTGCATGCGGTTTCAGAGTCAAAACATACATCAGCTCGTCATAGTTCATGTCTTTTTTTACATAGTGGGTGCCGGCCAGATAAGCGCCGTCAAAGCCGTTGAACTTTGACAGCAGGGTAAACACCAAGGTGTTGTTGATGATGCCCTCTTTTTCGAGGATTTCAGCTATCTGCTTTGTATCCGAGGAGCGCGGAATTACTATTTCAATTGCTCCCGGTGTGGTTTCATCAATAACCGGCTTGCCGTCTTTAGCTTCAAATTCAGTTTCCAGGCGTTCAAAACGCTCGTTCTGAGCCAGGACATAGGAGAAACCAAAGTAAAAACCGGCTGAGGCTACACCGATAAGCACAATCACAATCGTCACGATTACCAGCGTGCGGTAAACTTTGCGAGAAAACATTTAACCCTCCCGGGATGAGATGCGACCGGGCCAAAAACTTCAGGCGTCGCTGGTTTTAGCGGAACGGTTCTTGGCTCGCATCTCGGTATTCAGAATGCGCTTACGCAGCCTGATGGTTTTGGGTGTGACTTCAATGAGCTCATCATCGGCGACAAACTCAAGGTATTGTTCAAGGCTGTATTGCAGGGGCGGAACCAAACGCAATGAGTCATCAGAACCGGAAGCGCGCATATTTGTAACATGTTTCTTCTTGCATACATTTACCACAATGTCCTCGCTGCGCGGATTGCTTCCCACAATCATGCCCTCGTAGACAGGTGTGCCCGGGCCGATAAACAAGTTGCCGCGCTCCTGGGCATTATATAATCCGTAGGTCACAGCTTCGCCCGATTCAAAGGCAACAAGGACGCCGTGGTTGCGGATTTCGATCTCGCCTTTATAGGGCTCAAACCCGCTGATAACGCTGTTCATTATACCATTGC
>CAYPHB010000131.1:1633-4758 GCA_964410445.1 uncultured Oscillospiraceae bacterium | reverse complement strand
CGATAGGTCATCAGGTGGGTGAAAGCCTGATTCTGCACCAGGGAACCAGTAAACGTGAATCCTTCCAGCGTGCCGTGGAACTTTTAGATCTGGTCAAGATCCCAAACCCGGCTGTTCGTGCCAAACAGTATCCACATCAGTTTTCCGGTGGCATGCGCCAACGCGCAATGATTGCCATGGCGCTGGCCTGCGAGCCACAGCTGTTGATTGCTGATGAACCGACCACTGCTCTGGACGTAACAATTCAGGCTCAAATTCTTGACCTGATGCGTGACCTGAAAGCGAAAACAAATAACGCGATAATTCTGATCACTCACGACCTTGGCATTGTCGCGTCGATGTCCGACCGCCTTGCCGTGATGTATGCCGGCAACATCATTGAAACAGGGCCGGCTGATAAAGTGTTTTATAATCCGAAGCATCCCTACACCTGGGGTTTGCTCGACTCACGTCCGCGTGTGGATCATCCGCGTAACCGCAAGCTTGATCCGATTGACGGTATGCCGCCTGACCTGATCAAGCCACCTAAAGGCTGTGCCTTCGCTGACCGTTGCCGCCACAGCATGAAAATCTGCCGTGAAGTTTTCCCGGCAGAAACCGCTGTTTCAGAAGGTCACACTGTGAATTGCTGGCTGCAGCATCCCATGGCACCGAATGTTGCGAGAGGAGAAAAGCGCTGATGGAAATTAAGCAAGAAAACAATGAACTGCAAGCACCGCTGTTCTCCCTGAAGAAAGCCAGCCGCTACTTTAAAGTCGATCACAACAAATTGCTCAAGGCAGTTGATCAGGTGAGCCTGGATATTTATCAAGGCGAAACCCTTGGCCTGGTAGGCGAATCCGGTTGCGGCAAGACGACTCTGGGGCGCCTGCTGGCACGGATTTATCCTTTAACCAACGGTGACATCACTTATGAAGGCAAAAGCCTGCAAAAGATGAACAGGACTGAAGCCTTTGATTACTGTAAAAAAGTACAGGTAATTTTCCAGGACCCTTATGCTTCGCTAAATCCACGTATGACGGTTGGCGATATCATTGGCGAAGGTTTGGAGATCCACAAGCTTTATCAACCGGCAGATCGCCAGGCCCGAATTTATGATTTATTGGAAAAAGTTGGACTTAACCGTGAGCAGGCCAATCGCTTCCCTCACGAGTTTTCTGGCGGCCAGCGCCAGCGCATCGGTATTGCCCGCTCCCTGGCAATTGAACCCGACTTTATTGTTTGTGATGAGCCGATTTCGGCACTCGACGTGTCGATTCAAGCCCAGATCCTCAACCTGCTTACCGAGCTGCGCGATGAACTTAACCTGACGTATCTGTTCATTTCTCATGATCTGAACGTTGTCAAATATATCTCCGACCGTGTAGCGGTCATGTACCTGGGTATAATTGCCGAGCTGGCTGACAGCAGCAGGATTTACGCGAACCCGCTGCATCCATACACAGTTGCTTTGCTTTCAGCCATTCCGGTTCCGGATCCTGAAGTCGAACGCAAACGCAAGCGCATTGTCCTTGAAGGTGATGTTCCTTCACCGATTAACGCGCCGATTGGCTGCACCTTCAGCACTCGCTGCCCTTATGTCATGAAACGCTGCCTGACTGAACGACCGCAGCTGCAAACAGTTGAAGACAGACACCAAACCGCCTGCCATCTATACGATACCGGCGCCAAGAATATCAAGGAAGCAGTCGCGAATCGCCCAGAAGATTAAGTTTGCTTAAATTTCGCGACGGCCTTCCATCGCCCTGGCCAAAGTAACCTCATCTGCATACTCAAGATCACCGCCCATGGGAATACCGTGGGCGATTCTTGTTGTCTTGATTCCGGCAGGACGAATCAGCCGGGCAATATAAAGTGCGGTTGCTTCGCCTTCAACTGTAGGGTTTGTCGCCAGAATTACTTCAGATACACATTCTTCAGTCCGCAGACGAGCCAGTAACTCGCGCAGGCGGATTTGATCAGGCCCGATATTTTGCATTGGCGAAATTGAGCCGTGCAACACGTGATAAAGTCCGCGATACTCATGGATGCGTTCCATCGCGGCAACATCCCGCGGATTTTCGACTACACAAATAACCGTGCGGTCACGCGTTGTCGAAGAGCAGATCTCGCACGGATCCTGTTCAGTCAGATTACAGCACACGGAACATAAACAGGTTGACTGGCTGGCGTCAATTATCGCGTCTGCCAGCTTTTTGGCTGCTTCCGGCGGTTGACTAAGTATATGAAAGGCCAGTCTCTGTGCTGTTTTACTGCCAACACCAGGTAATTTACCCAGTTCGGTGATAAGTCGAGCGATCGCCGGGGAGAAACGCGCCATTTAGAAGCCCATCGGCAGGCCACGCCCGCCGGTCGCTTTGGCCATGCGCTCTTCAGACATCTCTTCTATTTTGCGCATTGCTTCGTTGACTGCAACCAGCACCAGGTCCTGCAGCATTTCAACGTCTTCCGGGTCAACAGCTGCCGGGTCGATAGTAAGCTCCGTCAGCTGTTTTTCGCCACTGACAACTGCCTTCACCACACCACCGCCAGCTGTTGCTTCAGCTGTCATTTGGGCAATTTCTTCCTGGGCTTTTTCAACTTCTTTTTGCATGCGTTGAGCTTGCTGCAGCAGCTGGTTCATATTGCCCATGCCACCACCACCGCCGCCAAATCCACCTCTTGGTCCTTTAGCCATTTGTTTTATCCTCCATAATTACAGGTATGCCAAACGCATCCGCTGCCTCCCGTACCCGGGTAATCCAGGCCGGCTCTTCAGGTACAGGGCAATGCTGTGCTTCCGCTTGCGGATCCTCCGCTAAACGAACAACAACTGGCGTATTGCTGCCGATAACCTTCGTTGCCGCCTCGTGCAGCGCTTTGTGATTGGCCGGTTCTTTTAATTCCTGACAGTTTATTTTATCCTTTTCGGAAAAGATTATATGAAGCTCACCGCCGCAGAAAGAAAATGCTGCTGGACGGCAATATAAATAGGTAGTCATATAGCCAGCCTCAATCAACTGATCCTGAATCGCTTTCCAGTTGGCATCATCATCGGCTGAATTTGAAGCTGTACTTGCGAAAAACGGGTCTGCAGTTCCGCTGCCCTTGCTGTCGCTACGAGAATTGTCTATAACAGGCTCATC
>CAYPHB010000131.1:0-1533 GCA_964410445.1 uncultured Oscillospiraceae bacterium | reverse complement strand
CAGGCTCATCTTTTAGTTCTACTGGCTTCTTCTCAATGGTCTCCGGTGCCAAGTCATTGTCCGAATCAGCCGGCGGTGGCTCCAGTCCTGTCAAGTCTGCGAAATCGTCCTGTTTTATTGGCTTGACTGACGCGACGGTTTCGGACTTCAAAGCTGGCTCGGCCAAAGGGGATTTTTCGGCAGGCGCGGTCGCACTTGCAGTGGCAGCCGCAGATGCAGGCGCCGCTTCAGGCGAAGGGTTAACCGCAGACGCAGTTTTGGCTGTCGCTGTCGTCGTTGGCGTAGGGGCCTTTGCGGGTTGTGATGCCGGCATTGCGGACATCAGACGCAGCAAACCAACTTCAAGCGAAGTACGGGTATCGGACGACCAACGAAGCTCGCCATGTAAGGCCGATAATTCGCGCACCAATTCAAGGAGTGCGTTGGTATCGGTCAGACTTGCCACATCTTTCAACCGATTTAGCTGGACGCTGGTAACCTGCAGCAAATCGCCAGGTTCCGGTGTAACCGACACAATCAGTAAATTGCGGCAGTAAGCAGCCAGCTCAAGCAGAAATCGTGCCAGATCGCGTCCGGACATAATCAGAGCGCCCACCGCTTCCAGAACGCCAGTAGCGTCGCCAGTCAGAAGTGCTTTGCTCATCCTGGCCAATAGTTCGTCATCAGCGACACCTGTAAGCTTCAAAACATCATCGCGTGTTACTTTCTTTTCTACATCGGCCGACATCCGCACTTGATCAAGCAAGCTGATAGCATCGCGCATGCCGCCTTCGGCTAAGCGGGCAATGGTATCCAACGCAGCCGCTTCAATCCCAATTTTGTTGGCTGATGCAATTTCCTGCAACCGGGAAATCAGGCCGGGCAGGGGTATTCGCCGGAATTCATAGCGCTGGCAGCGGGAAAGTATTGTTGCCGGAATCCGGTGAGGCTCAGTTGTTGCCAGGATAAACACCGCATGCGCGGGTGGTTCCTCGAGCGTTTTCAACAAGGCATTAAAAGCACCTGTGCTAAGCATGTGAACTTCGTCAATTATATAAACTTTGAAACGTGCCTGCGACGGCATGAAAAGCACTTCATCGACAATCCGGCGGATCGTGTCCACGCTGTTGTTGGAAGCAGCATCCATTTCTACCACGTCAAGCAAAGAGCCGTTTAAGATACCAGTGCAAATTTCGCATTTGTTACAGGGATTGCCGGCAACCGGATTCAGGCAGTTGATCGCTCTGGAGAAGATCTTGGCGACTGTTGTTTTGCCTGTTCCCCTTGTACCGGAAAAAAGATAGGCATGGGCTATCTGACCCGTTATAACAGCCTGGCGCAGGGCGGTAACCACATGGGTTTGTTCGACAACCTCGTCGAAAGTCAACGGGCGCCATTCGCGATATAATGCGACATGTGCCATGTGTACCCTCCAAATTTCAAAAAAATCACCATGTCTGGCCTGCAGCCGACACAGGTTTGTCTGCGGCACATGCGGTTGACCGCTTACCGCTGCTTCCTTCCGGACCTGACGGAGTTCACGGGCCGCATCGC
>CAYPHB010000130.1:0-4828 GCA_964410445.1 uncultured Oscillospiraceae bacterium | reverse complement strand
AGGTACAACAGAATTGCCAATCCTAAACCCAGCCAACCCATAGCGGTCGAAATAAAAAACGAACTACTGGCTGTGCTGCGCAACAGTATCCCCGCATATAGCAATGGGGCCGCTAACAGAATGCCTAGCGTGAGTTTCTGATCACGGGCAGAACTGATTCTCCTGCGCACATATTCTTCTTCAATCCGGTTCATCTGCAGCTCAAGCAAATCCATCAGCGCGGAGATGTTGCCCCGATAGCGAAAGTTAAAACGCACGGCAGTTACGAAGTCCTGAAACTGCTCCTGGTCACTGCAGGCCTGAAAGTGCTGTAAAGCTGTGTCGATCGGCATACCGCTTTGAATCCGAGTGACAAGTGAATCAACGTAGGTGCACATTGGTTCGGCCAGACCGGACTCACGGCTGTGCTCAAATGCGAAAAGCAGATCTTCACGCACTTGGCACCACCTGTTCAAAAGGGTAATCAAAGCCAGTGTCTGTTGACGAATCAGCGATTGGTGGCCAGAGGGTAATCCCGGCATTGCTGCTATCCTCCTTTTCTGTGTCCGTAAGGGCGATGATTTCACGCACTTTGAAATCCTGTAGATAAACCAGACAATCAAGACCACGCAGCAACATTCTCCGCATGAGTTCTTCGCTTTCCTGAGGAGAAGCCGCACGAGCCAGCGAAAGAATGCGATCGACAGCGTCGCCGGCGCTTTCCGCGTGAATGGTTCCCAGGCAGCGATGCCCGGAATAGGCTGCTCTGATAAATTCCGCAGCCTCGGGTCCAACGATCTCGCCAATGCAATAGGTGTCAAGTGACATTGTCAGGCCATCAGCCACAAGATCGCGCAAAGACAAAATTCTACCTCCTTCGTGTGGTTTTTTAATGCGCTGCAACAGGCAGTATGGTTTCTCCGGGTATAATTCGCTATCACTTTCGGCAACCAACACGCGTTCCATAATCGGCATGGCCTCGATAAAAGCGCGCAGCAAAGTGGTCTTGCCGGCAGCGCCTTTACCGCAGAATAAAACGGTTTTTCCCGAAGTGGCCAGATCTGTCAGCAACTGCCTGTTTTCGGCAGTTAACATACCAACTCGTTCCAGATCTTCAAACCGCCAGGATTTGCGGCGATGCCGGCGAATACTTATCGTCGGCCCATTCAAGCTTCGCGGTGGTACAGTCACATTAATCCGAAGCCGCCTTTGTTCATCTGTCACCCTGCAATGACTATCATTTTCATTTATCACTCCCCCGTTACGAATAACCACTAAGCGGCAAAAAGTGTCGTATATTTTGGCATCAGCAAACCTGGTCGGGATCGCTTCTCGAACACCATTGCGCTTAACGGTAAACTCGTAGTATCTGGTGCCGTCGATATCTGAGACAGATTCATCTTCAATCAATGGCTGCAGTGGTCCATAGCCAAACAGGAAATCAAGCACATCTTTAACTAATTCTTTACTAGACAGGCCAGCGCGTTCCCGCTCCTTTTCAGCAGTCTGCATGATCAAGTGTTCCAACGCTGAATTGTCTGAATGTCCGGCAGCTACGTCAGCAACAAGGCGTGGGTTGCTGCTGAGGATCTGATTGCAGATAAGCGGAACCAGATCGCGAGTTGTTAAAGGGTTAAGCTGCTTCTGTGCTGTCTCACCGGTTAAGGCTGGAGCGAAATAATATGCATACTGTTCCGCTAATTGAGTGTGTGATGTTATTAAGGGCATAAATCGCATTTACCTCCTTGCCTGTCCTATAGGAATGAGCAAACCAAGCCTGCGCAGTAATTGGTCTACTTCACTCGCCATTTCCGAATGTCTGAATCGAATCCTTTTGACGTTGCGCCTGGAATTTTTTCCTAAGCAACCTTTGGAGATACTGCCTCCCAACAGACCGCCGCACAAAGCATCTGCCATACTCCAGCTGAGATGACGTGATGGATCGTGCTCTATTGCGACAAACCGAACTTTACAACGTTCAAAAGGATATTGATTAATCAGAAAATCGAGGTAACGATTGAACTCGCGAATTTCAGCTGGCAGCGCCTGAATTGGGATAAGAACTAAATCAGCTGCCAGCAAAGACAAGCAGGTAAAACTATCGTGCAGAAAACGACCACATCTGACAACAATCGTGTCAGCATGCAAACGACAGGTTTTAAAAAGTTGAAGTAAGGTCCGCGGGTCATAGTGCGCGTAATCGCGCAATAAATACGAACCAGTCAACGCCTTTAAATGAGCAGTTTCGGTTTTTTGCAGCAGTGTCGGGAAATGTTCCGGTAGCAGCGTCTGGCGCATTATTGAAGTCAAGGCCAGCTCCAGACCCGGCTTGTCATATGTATTTGCCTGGTCGGCTCTCAATGACATTGGGCTGGTTCCCTCAATTGAGAGCTGGGCAGCGGTAATGGCATCAGCTGACAGATTCAGCAGCAGGTCCAGACGCGGATTTAATAAATCGACATCGATAACAATCGTTTCTTTACCAGAAAGAGCTAAACGACGAGATATTTCTATCGCGAATTCTGCGTGATCCCAAACTACAACTAGTTGCTGATTAAGTATGGGGTTCGCTGCATCACCTGATTTTTTTATACTCGATTGCCCAACGACATCTGGTTTTGCCTTTTCATTACAGACAGTTGCTGGCGTGCTCGGTCGCTGTGGTGATGACTCGTTAAATACAGAGTTAACGTTTTGGTGCAGCAGAGAACGGTTGACTGCCAGTTGTTCTAAAGAATATGCCAGTACAGAGGCAGAAGGAAACCTTTGCTTCGGGTCGGCCTTGACACAATTATTGATAATATTTGTAACTGCAACAGGTAGATCACGACAAAGCAACTCCAAAGGCGGCAGGCTGCATTCGTTAGCATGAAGATCTGTAAACAGCACCAGCATAAGAACTCCGAAAGCATAAATATCGGAAGCAGGCTTGGGCTGGCCTTGCAGAAGTTCAGGCGCCGCGTACCTGGCCGTACAACGGATTGTTGAACGACAAACGGGTGCAAGGGGTAGCAGACGGGCACAATCGTAATCAATCAATCCGACCTGGCCACCCGGCATTCTAACCAGGTGCTCGGGTTTGAGATCAAGATGCAGCAGCTGCGGTTCGTTCTGTTCGTGCAAAAATGCCAGAATACGAGCTGCTTGAGCCAGCAAGGGAATTAAATCCTCCGGCGGGAGCACACCGCCAGCTTTATGCAACCATTCACTAAAGGTCACGCCAGTCAGATATTCGCAAACAAGAAATTCTGTTTCAGCAGATTTTGATCCAGAATTTGGAGCTGATGTTGAAGTAAATTCTGGGGGTTGAAAACTAACCCTGTCGAGCAAACGCGGAATTGCGGGGTGACGGATTTTCATCAGGTGCTGAACCACGCGGGGATCTTCAAAGCTGGCTAGAGGTTTGAGGACAACCCGGTTTCCGGTGGCGATATGAACAGCCAGCCAGGATTTTCCTGCTTGGCACTCAAGCCGATAACTTTCTGCTGCTATGAGCTGTTTGCTGCTGATTTCTGTCAAAACGTTTCCTCCCCTCGTGTTTTGACTAGTATAAAAAAAAAGGACCCCCTGATGGGGGTCCCTTGGTCGACAGGTCAGGTCAGAATTGGCTGACTGATTTCAGGCAATTTTGTCCGGTTTTTCAATTATGGTAGGCGGCGATTTCTGGGAAACACTGTCAAGCGTGATTATGCACTTTTCAATGTTGGGGCACGAGGGCACATCATACATGATATCGAGCATAATTTCTTCCAGAATGGCACGCAGACCGCGGGCACCAGTATTACGTTCCAGCGCCAGCGCCGCAATCGCGTCAACGGCAGCCGGCTCAAATTCGAGCTCCACACCGTCAAAGTTGAATAGTTTCTTGTACTGCTTCAGCAAGGCGTTGCGCGGTTCCTGCATTATGCGGATCAACATTTCCTGATTGAGACCTTCCAGTGTTACGATTACAGGTACACGGCCGATAAACTCAGGAATTAAACCAAATTTCAGCAAATCCTGAGGCATTGTATGCTGCAGCAGCTCGCCAATCTGATGGTCACGCTTACTTTCGATATTCGCCCCAAAACCTATTGATTTTTGGCCGACACGGCTTTGAATCAGTTTTTCCAAACCGTCAAAGGCACCGCCGCAAATGAACAGGATATTGGTTGTGTCGATTTGGATGAACTCTTGATGCGGGTGCTTACGGCCGCCTTGCGGAGGCACGTTGGCGATCGTGCTTTCAAGAATTTTGAGTAATGCCTGCTGTACCCCTTCACCACTTACATCACGCGTAATCGAAGGATTGTCCGACTTGCGGGCAACTTTGTCGATTTCATCAATATAAATGATGCCGCGCTGAGCTCTTTCAATGTCGAAATCAGCGTTCTGGATCAGTTTGAGCAGGATATTCTCAACATCTTCACCAACGTAGCCAGCCTCAGTTAAAGCAGTGGCATCCGCAATGGCGAAGGGAACATTAAGAATGCGGGCAAGTGTCTGAGCCAATAGAGTTTTACCACTGCCGGTCGGTCCGATCAGCATGATGTTGCTTTTGGCGAGCTCGACATCAGCGTTTTCCGAACTGTCATCCTCGGCAAAAACCCGCTTGTAGTGGTTATATACAGCCACCGAAAGGGATTTCTTAGCTTTTTCCTGGCCGATTACATATTGGTCGAGCGCTTCTTTGATTTCGCGCGGCGACATCAATTCAGCCAAGTCCGGCTTTGGGCTCTTGTTCAGTTCGTCAAGGTCTTCGTTTTCCAGAATACTCTCGCAAAGACTGACACACTCGTTGCAGATAAATACATTTGGTCCGGCGATCAGCCGGGCGACTTGACCCTCAGACTTGCCGCAGAAAGAACAG
>CAYPHB010000129.1:3240-4844 GCA_964410445.1 uncultured Oscillospiraceae bacterium | reverse complement strand
ATTCCTTAACTGAAATTAAATCAGCGTTTGACTGCATTGTCTTTGCTGCCTCAACCAACGCCTCACATGCGGCTGAATTAAGCCAGGCCGGCAAACCCTGCCAACGCTGCCCGTGTTTCTGGCTTGCGTCCAAACTTGGATCCCGTCCCAAAAGCAGACAGAGCAAACGACTGGCCCAAACAACTGTCGCGCGGGCGTCATCGGCAGCCAGTTGGCAAGTCAGCAGGATTCTGCCGGCGATTAAACGCGCCCTCACCCATTCTGGATCGGGCGATGGTTCACACAAAGCAGCAAAAGCAAGTAGCAAAGCAGCAGCCTGATCTGCCACCGCCGCTGAAAAACGTGCATCCTGCACCAGGCTGCAGCGCAGGGCACGGATATTCACTGCCAAACGGCTTTCTTCAAGTGTCAGTGCGGCGGACGCAACCGGGCGGCGTGCCAGAAGAACCGCAAGGAGACCCACCGCAGAATTAAGCTCAGGCGGGAGATCCAGCAGATTTTCTTTGCCGGGCAAAAGCCTTTGCAGCAGCCATACCATTTCCCTTTCATCAGCAACTTCAAGGCCCAGTGCTGCCATTGATGTGCGCATTACCCCGGTGCCGGCGAAAGCTTCTAGACGTTCCAGGAATCTTGTACCGCAGGTTCGGCTGAACTCCGACGCGATGCGCTCTTTACTTAACCGGTAAATCAGGTCCTGCTGCAGCTCCGCAGCTACCAGCAGAGACATCTCGGGCACCAGATCAAGTTGAGCGCAAAAGCGAACGGCTCTGAGCATCCGCAACGCATCCTCACCAAACCGGGCCGCGGCGGCTCCAACGGTACGCAGACTACGCCGTTTCAGATCACCAAGACCGTCAAATAAATCAAGTAAACCAAGGTCCGGCCGGTAGGCCATACTGTTGCAGGTAAAATCACGCCGCTCGAGGTCTTCATCAACGCGACTGATAAAATCAACTGAATCCGGCCGTCTGCTGTCCCTGTATTCTTTTTCCAGGCGGAATGTTGTTACTTCGATGCTTTTGCCATGATGGCGCACAGTGACTGTACCGTGCTGGATGCCTGTTGGCAGCACATGCGGAAAAAGCTCCATGATCTGTTCCGGCAGAGCGGAGGTTGCCAGGTCGTAATCGTGCACTGGCTCGTTAATTATAAGGTCACGAATGCAGCCGCCAACAAATAAGGCATCATGACCGGCGTCGATTATGACTTGCCAGATATAAAGGAAATCTACTGGGATAGGGAGATACATCGGCTGGTATGTAATCATGGGCGCGGCTGCCGCCTCTCACTAAACGTTGGCCCTGCGGCGTTTCAGCGCCTCATTGCACCTGTTCAGACTGCGATGATATGATGTTAGCATATTCGCGCTTGAGCGACCAGACAACCTGCAAACTGCAAAACTCCTCTGAGGGGGCAAATATAATGAAGCAGCTTTTACGAACAAATAATTTTTTAGCAATAGCGGCTCTCTTATTGATAGTTTTACTTGTTGTCAGCGCGCCTGGCCAGTTGATTCTTGCAGAAACATCCGGGCCAGCAGCTGTTTCTGAACCTGCTCCCGGCGATGAGCAGCCTGCACCTTCTGAACCTGCTACGAACGAAGA
>CAYPHB010000129.1:0-3140 GCA_964410445.1 uncultured Oscillospiraceae bacterium | reverse complement strand
TAGTGCCGGAACCTCCGGCAGAACCGCTTGTTTTGCGACCCATAGCCTTAGCTGCCGGTCAGCTCCATTCATTGCTGGTACATGCTGACGGCAGGGTAATCAGCTTCGGCGATAATACTTATGGGCAGCTTGGCGTGGGTAATGAAGCGCCGCGAACCGGAATGATTCAATCCCTTACACAAGGTACCGCCGTGTTTGCTGCGGCTGGCGCATTTCATAGCGTTGTTCTGACAATTGACGGCAGGGTGCAGACATTTGGACGCAACGCGTTTGGCCAGCTGGGAACCGGTGATGTTGTCAACTATTCAGTACCGCAAATAATTGCAGGAATTCCACCGGCTGCGACAGTGGCGGCAGGTTCCTACCATACAATGGTGCTCGGGCAGGATGGCAGTGTGTGGGTTTTTGGCGACAATACGGCTGGGCAATGCGGGCCTGCCAGTGGGGAAAATGTCCAGAACGAAGCGGGCGAACTAATTGCCCGGCGTGTTGTTCGGCCCCAGCAGATATTGGTATCTGGTGCTGTAGCGGTTGCAGCCGGCAGCGCCCATAGCCTGATTTTACTTGATACCGGTGAAGTCTTATCTTTTGGCGACAATCAACGAGGCCAGCTTGGTGATGGCAGCCAGAATTCCCGCAGTGAAATGCGACCTGTATCAGGAATTGCAAATGCAACACTAATTGCAGCCGGCATTGATCACAGTCTGGTTGTTACCAAAACAAGCGCTGATTCTGTCAGCCCGAACCCAACCCAGACAATCGAGCAAGGCGGCCAAAAACTGTTTGCTTTTGGTGATAACGCACTGGGCCAGCTTGGCTCGGGCTCAAATTATTCTCCCGATGCTTTTTCCACTTCACCGGTTGAAATAGACTGGGCAAAAGCTGCTGGTTCGGATTTTGAAATCAAAGCCCTGGTAGCGGGCTATGGGAATTCTTTACTGGTAGTCAGCAAGCAAGGTGCTGTACCTCCGGCTGCAACAAAAGTGCCTGAGGCAGACCCTCGCACTGACAGGATTCTGATCTGGGGCAGCAATGATTACCGCCAGCTGGGAACCGGCAATGAAAAAAACGCGGATAAGCCTGCTTTACTGCTGACGAATGACCAGGGCCACACGGGCAATATGTATTTGCCGATAGAATCAGCTGCCATCGGCGGCGGTCATATTTTGCTTTTCAGCAGTCGCGGGTTATATGGAGCTGCCGGCCGCAACAGCAATGGCCAGCTCGGCAACAGTGAAAACCTGATTGAAACCAGATTCCGCGGCATAAGTCTCCCAGCTCTCGCAGAAGGAGCGCCTTATTCAACTGTGCTGGAGGCACGGGCAGCTTTGCTGGGCAATTCAGTATACGACCGGGGCGACCCGGTTAAAATTCTGCCTTTACAGGTTCCCTGGGATACAACCTATGTTTTCGGTGAAGAAAGCGCGCCGCGACCGGCAAAAACATATCCGTCCTATATAATTGCGGCGGTTCTCCTTGTTTTAGCTGCAGGCGTGTTTTTTGGTTTACGCTATTTAAAGCTGCGAAAATATCCTTTTAGTTTACCTTAAAAATCTCCAATAGTTTTTCAGCTGTTTCTTTTGGAAACCTCTCCACTGCTTGCTTTTGTGCCAGCAGTGCTTCTAGAAATTTCTTTGCGCTCTCGCTTTGCGGTAGCATATATCCTGCTTCGCGGATAATATCCTCCGCCATGATCTGGTTTGATTTTTCAAAGGCAACAGCCAGTTTTCCTGATAACCCGGCAGCGATGCTCTCCTGTTCTGCTTTGCTTTTAATTATTGCTTTGAGCGCATTGATGACAGGTTCCGTTTTTTCTTGCTGCTGCGGGTACACCTTCGGTACCATTGAAATAGCTCCTGACGGGCAAGCATCGGCGCAGTCGCCACAACCAATGCACTTGGCAACATCAATAACGCTATTCTCTGTATCTGTTGCTCCGGTAGGACAGACATAAAGGCACAGGCAGTCCTTTGTACACATGCGAATATTTCTAACTGCAAATTTATCAGCCATTTTTACTGTCTCCCTTCAATTTTTTCAAATTTCCAATTTGGCACCTTGCAAACGGGGCAGACTTCAGGCGGTGTATCGCCTATGTAAATAAAGCCGCAAATTGTGCAAACAAAAACGCCGGTATTTTCCAGCATGGCGTCGCCCTCTTTTTGATAGCGTGTTAAAAGAGATTTCTGAATGCGTGTGACTTTTTCACTCCAAACCAGAGCACGAAGTGCACCACGATCCTTGGCATCGGCAGACACAGAATTAGCATGCGGAAAGCCTTCTTTTAAATCATTTTCAATCAAAGCGATTAATTTTGTAAAATCCGGATCTTTGGCTGGAGCTGAGGTTGCTTTGAAGTATGCCGCCAATTCCTTAAAAAGAGCCGCTTCTTTCGGTTTATATTGTTTTTCACAACCACGCGCAAGATTCGTACAAAGCGCACTTAACTCCAAAGGCGACATATCTTTCATGTCTGTGGATCCCTCTGTGGATGCCGGGGCTGCTGATACAGTCTGCTTTTTTGCAGATACGTCTGACTCGCCCTGTTTCTCAAATTCGGATTTTGCCGCACCGCAGAGAGGGCAAGTCCAGTCCTCCGGCAGTTCCTCCCAAGTTGTACCGGCAGCAATGCCTGCTTCGGGAATACCCGTTGCTTCGTCATAGATGTAGCCGCAAACGGAACATAAGTATTTTGCCATTTTAATAACTCCAGACTTGTTGCCTTCAATTATTTGCAAGGCAAATTTTTTCAATGCTTATAAATAAATGCTTATAGATAATAGTACCATTTTTGGAGAAAGCAAATGTACTTTTTTAGTCGCCACACTCATCGTGGTGCTGATGTTCATGACAAACTGAGCCTGTTGATTTCAGGTAGCCGCCAAGGTAAGCTTCTACGGCTGTCTTCGCGTCGCCAGATGCCCCTACTACAACTTCAACGTTCCTTTCATTAAAAATCTCAACCGCACCTCCGCCCATGCCACCGCTGATGATGACATTTACATCACGATCAGCAAGGAAATTTGGCAAGAATCCCGGTTTATGTCCCGGGTTGGCAATGGTTTCGCTTTTGACAATTCGGTTATTTTCAGCATCAAAAATCATAAACCCTTCGCAATGTCCAAAGTGCTCAGTCACCA
>CAYPHB010000128.1:0-4856 GCA_964410445.1 uncultured Oscillospiraceae bacterium | reverse complement strand
AAACGGGCGATCAGTTCAATCGACTGGCGCAGCACATTTTCAATACTGATATCCTCAGGATTGTCATCGTAGGAATAAGACGCCAGCACTGAACGGGCCAGTTTATTCATGATGTCGCGGCTCGGCGCCTTCAAGATCATGTCCTCGGTAAAGCCGGCCGGCAGTTCGCGCACGTCACTCAGTAATTCATTGAATATGTTCAACTGATCCTGATTCGGCAGTTCGCCAAACAACAGCAAATAGGTGCATTCCTCAAAGCCATTACGATTTTCCCGGAAAAAGCCATTCACCAGTTCAGTAATTTCAATGCCGCGATAATAAAGCCGGCCTTCATCCGGAATCCGGTCGTTGTCATCAATATAATAAGAGTAAACTTCGCCGACTTCTGTCAGGCCGACCAAAACACCGGATCCGTCGTCATTGCGCAGCCCGCGCTTAACACTATATTTCCCATACAGTTCCGGATCGATCCGAACCTTGGCTGCCGTACGGTCTGCCAGCTCATTGATTATCTGAATATGTTGATTGTAGTTCATGTAATCCCTCCATTAATAGGGAAATTATTCCGCAGTCAGTTGATGCTGTCAATTATCAGCGCAGAAGAATTCAGATCGATTCGCAACCAGTTTACTCGCAGTAACAGGTTAGCCGACCAGAATCTTCCCTTCAGGATGCACGCGTTCGGTGCCTTTTGCTTTGCGCATGGCCAGACCAATCGCAAAAGCGGCCGGACCAACCCGGCCAAGATACATTGAAGGGATCAGGACCAGCCAGCTGGCTTTTGTCAGTTGGGGAGTGCCAGCTGCTGACAAACCTACTGTGCCGAACGCCGAGGCTTGCTCAAAAAGCAAATCCATAGTGGTGAAAGCTCCCTGACTCAGCGCTTCCCTTTCAAAATACGTCATTAACAGCGTGCCGCTAAGCAGAATTGTGAGGCCAAGGCCAAAGATCGCCAGCGCCCGGGTAAAGGTTTCCCGTGCCACCCGGTGCCGGAACATCAGAGCGTCGCTTTCACCCCTCAGGTCTGAAGCGATGGTTGCCACAATCACGGTGAATGTGGTGATTTTAATGCCGCCGCCAGTGGAGCCGGGAGCCGCGCCGATAAACATCAGAATGGTTGAGAGCAGCTTGGAGCTTTCAGTCAGGCTGGCCTGGTCAATCGAATTAAAACCGGCAGTACGTGGTGTGATAGACTGGAACCAGGAAGCCAGCCATTGCTGTCCGGCCGGCAGATTGCCCATCGCGTATGTTGCGCTGGTGTTATCGTGCTCGAAAAAGTAAAAGGCGATCGTGCCCAGAAAAATCAGGGTTGCCGTTACCAGCAAAACCACCTGGCTGTGAAAATCGAGCTTGCGCTTCCAGGGCCAGGCCAGAATATCGGACCAGACCACAAAGCCAAGGCCACCGAAAACAAACAGCAAGCCAGTAGTTAAAATAACAATCGGGTCGCCATTGAAATTAACGAGGCTGGAAAAGGGGCCAAAACGGGTGTCGCCGATCAGGTCAAAACCAGCGTTACAGAAGGCGGAAACACCCTGCCAAAAACCTTTGTAGATGCCGTCGTTGCCGAAATAATTGTAATAGCGCCAGGCCAGCAGAGCACCGCCGATCAATTCGATCGACAATGTGATCGCCACAATTTTGCGTACCAATTTAAAAATTCCGGTGAAACCGAAGCTTGACGTAGATTCAGCAGTCAGGATCATGGTGCGCAGGCTGGTTTTACGTCGCAGCAGACTAAAGAAAAATGAGGTAATGGTTACAATACCAAGACCGCCGATTTGAATTAAGCCAATAATCACAAGCTCACCAAAAGTCGACCAGCCTGTGGCGGTGTCGGTGACGACCAGGCCCGTAACACAAGTTGCTGAAGTCGCAGTGAACAGGGCGCGCAAAAAACCGAAGCTTTCACCGCTTTCAGCGGCGGCCGGCAAGGTAAGCAGCGCGGCGCCTGTTAGAATGACCAGCAAAAAGCTCGCCGATATTATGCGTGCCGGCTTGGCTGAAAGCCAACGCAGGACGGGGTTGGATCTTGTTTTTTTAACAATCGCCATATTGGGCTTACACTCTTTCCTTAGCAAGCGGATTTAGGGGTTTTTCTTTTCTAGACATCTCGTGGTCGACTAGAGTTTTCCAGACCTGATTATATTCACGTTCATCACAAACCAGCAGTATCATGTCATAGGCCTGCATAAGAAGTGAGCCGGAAGGCATTTCAACAGTACCGTCCGAGCGCGTAAGCATGACAACTTTGCTTAAGCCGGGAAAGGTGTATTCACTCAAGGTTTTGCCTACAGCAGCCGAGTTTGGCGCCAATTTAAACTCCACAATTGACTTAGTTGTATTGGGAATATTGAAAACCATCCGCATTCCGGCGTAGTCAATTTCCTGTTCAATGATATCCGCCAGCAGCTGGGTTCCGGAAAAAACCTTGTCGATACCAAGGCGTCCGAATATTTCACTGTTTTTAGGGTTGTTTACGCGCGCTACAGTCACATGGGCATTGAACTTCAGCTTGGCGATTTCGCAGGCGATCAGATTGTTTTCGTCCTTGCCGGTTACGGCGACAAAAAAGTCAGCGTCATGGCAACCAACTTCCTCCAACACCTGAATATTGGTTCCATCGCCGTTGTATACAGATACCTCCTCAAAGTCGGAGGCAATCCGCGAGCTGGTGTCTATCTCCTGCTCAATCAGCGTAATATTGTGCCGACTGGGTTTCAGAGTTTTTATGAGATAGTAGGCAAGCTTGCCGCCGCCTACAATTATGATCTTCATTGCACTGCTCCTTGAAAGGTTTATTCAACCTCTACCTGTACTATTTCGTCGCCTTCTTGAATTCGCAAGCCGGGCCTGGACAACAGCAGCCTGTTCTGGCGGGTAACTCCAATAATCGGATTACCCGCATCGCTGGTCAGCCTGGTGATATCCTGGCCGATCAGCACAGGATCGGGTTCTGTCCGGGTATAGATCAATCGGGTGCCATATACAAAGTGACGATCCTCGCTCGACTCATGTTCAATCGAACGTAAGAATGCCTGTACCGTTAACTGAGTGGAGGAAATGCTGTCCAGCCCCAGCTCATTGAAAACGGTGCTGCTGGCAGGGTTATAGATGCGGGTGTAAACCCGTTTGACGCCGAAAAGCAAGCGCGCGATCTGCGACGCCATAATATTGATGTTGTCGTTCTGCGTAACTGCGCATACTATGTCGGCGGTTTCTATTCCGGCATCGCGCAGCACATCGTTGTCGATCGGTACACCTGTAACTTTAACACAATCCAAATCCTCAGCAGAGCGCATCAGTTCCGGGTCGCTGTCGACAATGATAATATCATGATCAAGTTTAATCAGCTCAGCGGCCAGCGATACGCCTACCTTGCCGGCGCCAATAACAATAATCTGCATTTCTTCACTCCTTGTTCTCTTCCTGACCAAGCAGGAAACGAAACGTGATTCTACTACTTTTCTGCCAAATCTACAATCATTCTACTGTAAAACAAAAAGGATAATTTGAGTTACAGCGGAAAAGTTTTACGCAGCGAATAACAGAGCACAGCACCGGCAGCCGCCGCGTTCAGTGATTCCGCCTGCCCCGGCATCGGTATGGTAACAACCACGTCGCTGGCCTCGCGGGCTGCTGTGCTGATGCCGTGCGCTTCGTTGCCGACCAGGAGGGCGCCGGGCCGCGTAAACGGTTCAGAGTCCAATGATCTGCCGTCCAGATCAGCCGCGTACAGCGCCAAACCGGCCTGGTCAAGATAAGCGCGCAGCCCGGCAACAGAATCAACGGTAATTATTGGAATATGAAAACATGAACCCATAGAGCTGCGTATGGCTTTGTCGCCAAACGGGCTGGCGGTGTCGGGCATAACCAAAACCGCTGCAAAGGCAAAAGCATCAGCAGTGCGAATAAGGGTACCGACATTACCGGGGTCAGAAACGCCTTCCAAAACCAGGTAAAGACCATTAGCGGCAGCCGGCACATGCGCAGACGCGATCAGCGGCGGCGTGCCTAAGAGCGCAATGCCCTGTGGTTCCTCAGTTGCTGCCAGACGGGCAAATAAATAATCACTTAACAAAATTATTGGCGGTGCGGGGATAATGGATTCGACCAGTGAGCGGATCTCCGGTCGTGCCGCGCCTTGCTCGGAAAGAATTAACTGCTGCACTTCCACACCGGAACTGACAGCATCGGCACAAAGCCTGAGGCCTTCCAAAAACAACGCCGGTGGTTCGGCGCGCTGAGGCGCTTTGCGAATCTTCTCCAAATGCCGAAAAGCCGGGTTATCGCGACTTGTGATCTTCCTGTAATCATCCTGCTTACTCACACCGGTCTGCCTTTCATAAAAGAAAAATGCATTAATCATAAAAGAGAATGCATATAAACCTAAAGCAAAAGAGTTGTCTTAGAGAAAAATCATTGCTAACTTTCCTTTGAGACAACTCTTAATTTACTTGATAATAGCATATTTTGCTGTTTGCAGCTGTTTAAAGGGCCGCCTTTGCTTGTTCACACAATGAAGTAAAGCCAGCAGGATCGTGCACAGCGATATCAGCCAGAACCTTGCGGTCAAGAGTAATATTTGCTTTGTTCATGCCGTTGATGAAACGGCTGTAGCTGAGCCCGTTCAGACGTGCAGCAGCGTTAATGCGGATAATCCACAGTTTGCGGAATTCGCGTTTCTTATTACGGCGATCGCGGTAAGCGTAATTCAGCGATTTCATAACCTGCTGATTCGCTACTTTGAACACTCTGCTTTTATGGCCGAAATAGCCTTTAGCCTGCTTCAGTACTTTTTTATGCCGCGCTCTGGTGCGGATTCCTCTTTTTACTCTGGTCATCGGTAAAAACCT